>NZ_UCNR01000009.1:0-348671 GCF_900474045.1 Synechococcus sp. N19 | reverse complement strand
ACGTCAAACCATCCCCGCTGTGGCGCGCGTCCTACAGCGATCGTCATGAGAGGTGAACGGTGCGGAAAGCCGCAGGCTGTGGGATACGCCGCGACCTTAACAATCTTCACGCGACCTGCGGGGCTGATTTGCGTGAGCTGAAACGCCCTGTATCGCTCTGTTCCTTAGGGATTTTTTCCTATTTCGTCGTCGGGGCCTTTCTGCGGTCACAATGGCGCTTCGTTCTAGCTGGGTCATGTCCGCAGCAGTGCTCGAGCAACCCGTGCTCGGCTCCCGTCGTCTTTCGAATTTTCTGGTGGCTTCGGCCGTCACGATTGGGGGCGTGGGCTTCCTTCTGGCTTCGCTCTCGAGCTACCTCGGTCGCGACCTGCTCCCCCTCGGACACCCCGCTGCGCTGGTGTTCGTGCCCCAGGGACTGGTGATGGGTTTGTACAGCCTGGCTGCGGCGTTGCTGGCCGCGTATCTCTGGTATGTGATCGCCGTGAACGTTGGCGGCGGCAGCAATCGCTTCGATAAAGATGCCGGCGTGGTGACCATCAGCCGTCGTGGTTTCCGCAAACCCGTTCTGGTGGAAATTCCGCTTAAAGACGTCAAGGCGGTGAAGGTGGAGGTGCGCGATGGCTTCAATGCGCGCCGCCGCGTCGCCCTGAGAATCCAGGGACGCCGTGACATGCCGCTCACCCGCGTTGGTGAACCGCTTCCTCTGGCTCAGTTGGAGAAGGACGGTGCTGAACTGGCACGCTTCCTGGGCGTCAACCTTGAGGGTCTTTGATCCGATGCGTCGTCTTCGTTCCTGGACGCTGTTGCTGCTCATTCCGTTGTTGGTGAGTTGCAGCCCTTCCCCGCGAGCTTCGGTGGTGACCGGTTGTGCTGATGCTCAGGCGGCCTGCCTGCAGGGTCTGGCTACCGTCACCATGCAGACGAGCCAGGGCGAGTTCACGATTGAAGTGAACGGCGATGCCGCTCCTCTCACCTCCGGCAATTTCATCGATCTTGTGCGGCGCGGCACCTACGACGGCACCATGTTCCACCGCGTTGTTCGCGAGCCAGTTCCCTTTGTGGTTCAGGGGGGCGATCCGCAATCCAGTGATCGATCGGTTCCCCTGGGGCAGCTCGGTACCGGCAGTTTTGTGGATCCCGACAACGGCCAGGCGCGGATGATCCCGCTTGAGATCAAGTTCCGATCCGAGCCGCAGCCCCGCTACAGCAGGGTCAGCACCAATCCGGCAGAACTGGATGGCCTGGAGTTGACCCATGAGCGCGGAGCGGTGGCCATGGCCCGCTCCCAGGCTCCTGACTCCGCCAGCGCCCAGTTCTATGTGGCATTGCGTCCCTTGCCGGAACTCGACGGTCGTTATGCCGTCTTCGGCCGTGTGGTGGATGGCATGGAGGTGGTGGATGCGATCCAGCAAGGAGATCGCATCACCAAGGCTGCGATTACGCAGTAACTCAGGCCGGCACCCGGCTTTGGCTGGGAGACACCTTGAGCATTTCGGTGTTCACGCCTGAGGCCCGCTCCAGGGCCACCTTCCCGGTGCGGGCGATCTCGAGAATGCCGAAGGGGGCCATCAACCGTTCAAGGGCCACCAGCTTTCCGGGATCCCCCACCACTTCAAGGGTCAGGGCTTCATCGGCCACGTCCACAACCTTGGCCCTGAACACCTGAACGAGTTCGATCACGGCTCCCCGGGATGCTGCCGGTGCTGAAACTTTGAGCAGCATCAGCTCCCGCTCCACGGCGGGGCGCTGGGTCAGGTCGAGCACCTGAAGAACATTCACCAGCTTGTCCAGTTGTTTGGTCATCTGCTGGAGCGTCTGGTCGTCGCCCTCAACAACCATCGTCAGGCGCGATTGCCCTTCGGCCTCCGCTGGGCCGACAGCCAGGCTGTCGATGTTGAAGCCGCGTCGGGCGAAGAGTCCTGCGATCCGGCTGAGTGCGCCGGATTCGTCTTCAACCACCACCGAAAGGGTGTGTTTCATCGCCGCTGGTCGTCCCCTGCCGGTCTGGTCCTCCCAAGTTACGGTCCAGCCAGGGCAACAACACAGCCAGGAAGCGATCAGGTGCTTCGTCATGGGGGCAGTGGCCGCAGCGATCCAGCACCCTCAGCGCGAGTTCTGGGTGGCTGGCGGCCACGGATTCCCCGATGGCCAGGGGCACAAACCGATCCTGACGGCCCCAGATCAGCAGCATGGGCACCCGCAGTTGCTCGAGCAGGGCTGGGGCGGTGGCGCCTCGGGGACGGTTGGCCATGCCCAGGCTCATGCCCCGCAGTGCCCGGGCTGCTGTAGGGCGCCGGGCCGGACGGGCGATCAGCTGCAGCAGCTCCGGGTCGGATTGGATTGACTGCCAGTAGGCCCCCTGAAGTCCGGCTTTGAGAAGGCCCGTGCGCGCGATCAAGGGCACCACAATTTCAAGCGGGAGCACGTGCAGCACCAGGGCGAGCAGGCGCCGTTGCCAACGCCGCCGCCAGGGCGCCCGTCGTTTCGGCAACGGTTGAATCAGGGCAGGGTCCGGCAGGGGCGCGGCGACCACCGCCCGCACCCGTTTCGGCGCCAGCACCGCCGCGGTGAGTGCGGTCAGACCCCCCAGGGAATTGCCGATCACCACTGCTGGCTCTTGCACCACCTGATCGAGGAAGGCGCACACCTGCAGGGCCCAGAGCCGGTTGTCCATCGGCCGCGCCGGCTGGGCGGATTGGCCGAAACCCAGCAGATCCAGGCTGTAGACCCGCCAGCCCTGGTCAGCCAGGCGCGGCGCGCAGTGGCGCCAGTGTCCGCTGGCGGCGCCGAACCCGTGCAACAGCAGCAGGGCAGGGCCCCCTTCAGGGCCGCTGACCCGCCAGTGGCAGGGCCAGCCCCTCCACTGCCAGGTGCTCTGGACACCCCACTCGGCAGTCTGGACAGCAGCAGGCGGCACCCTTCTGACCTCAACCGATCATCACTATCGCGAAGGTTTGGCTGAGCTCAGCCTTGGCCCAGGCTTTTTCAGGCCTGAGTCGCGTCCGGCCCGAGATCTTTCGGTGTTGCTGGCCCGTCACCAGAGCCTCAACGCCACGCGGCCCCTGCGCTGGCTGGATCTCATGGCCGGTTGCGGGATCAGGGCCCTGCGCTGGGGGTTGGAGGCGCTGGCCAACCTGGCCGTTGAAACGGAGCTCTGGATCAACGATGGGGATCCCGACCGGCTGCCGCTGATCCAGGCCAATGTGGCGGGACTCGGGTGTTCAAACCGGCTCACGGCTGAGGCTGCAGACTTGCTGCTGCACCGCTCGATTGTTCAGCGCCACTGGTTCGATTTCATCGACCTTGATGCCTTTGGTGCTCCTGGGCCTCTGATTCAGCCGGCCCTTCAGGCTCTGCGCTTCGACGGCCTGTTGTTCCTGGCCTCCACGGATGGTCGCTCCCCCACCGGCCACGACCGGCCGGGCGCCATCCGCAGCCTCGGGGCTGCCGCTCGCGCCCATCCCTCCAGCTGGGAAATGGCATTGCGGCAGCAGATCGGGCTGGTGGCGCGGCAGGCCTGGATGCTGGGCCGCGGACTGCAGCCGCTGTTCAGCTTCAGTGAAGGCCGCACCTTTCGCCTCGCCCTGCGCCTGCGGCGTCAGATCCCCGCGGGCGATGAACAGAAGCTGGGTCTGGTGGCCCGTTGTGAACGCTGTGGAGCCCAGCGGGTGCAGCCCCTGCTCAAGCTCAGCGGCTGGCCTGCCTGTGATTGCGTGGCTGGGCAGGGGCGCTGGAGCATCAGCGGCCCACTGTGGATCGGTCCCTTGCAGGAGCCGCAGTTGTTGCAGCAGCTGATTGCCGAGGCTCAACAGCTGGGGCGTCAGCAGATCAGCCCCGCCACCCTTCGATTGATGCAGCGCCTGCAGGCGGATCCCGGTGATCGCCCCACGGTCTGGCCCACTGATGAGCTGGTTCGACGGCTGGGCATCGGCGGACCACCAGCTCTGGGGCCATTGGTGCAGGCGCTTCAGGCGGCGGGTTATCGCGCCAGTGCCAGTGGCGTCATGCCTGGCCAGGTGCGAACAGATGCGGAATTACCGCAGCTGTTACAGATCTGCGCCAGCCTGCGGGGGGAAGGGATTTAAATGGGCGGGTGATCGCTTTGCCCAGACCATGGCTGCTGAGATTTTTGGAACTGCTGCGATCTTCTGGGTCTTGATTCCCGTCGGCCTCGCTGGTGGTGCTCTGCTGCTGAAACTGCAAGGCGACGACTGAAGCAGTCGCTTTGGTACTGGGGCCATTAGGCTCCACCCTTCGTGAGGAAGTCGCCGATGCAAGTGCTTGTGGTGGGTGGCACCGGCACCCTGGGACGACAGATCGCCCGTCGTGCCCTTGATGCCGGTCACCAAGTGCGCTGCATGGTGCGGACCCCCCGCAAGGCTGCTTTTTTGCAGGAATGGGGTTGTGAGCTGACCCGGGGTGACCTGTTGGAGCCCGACAGCCTCGATTACGCCCTCGAGGGCATGGATGCCGTGATCGATGCATCCACCAGTCGCCCCAACGACCCCCGCAGCATCTACGAAACCGATTGGGACGGAAAGCTCAATCTGCTTCGTGCCTGTGAGCGCGCAGAGGTGAAGCGTTTTGTCTTTCTCTCGCTTCTGGGCGCGCATCAGCACCGCGAGGTCCCCTTGATGGACATCAAGGCCTGCACGGAGAAGCTGCTGGAGTCGTCTGATTTCGACTACACGATCCTGCAAGGTGCCGCCTTCATGCAGGGTGTGATCAGTCAGTTCGCCATTCCCGTTCTGGAGAGCCAGACGGTGTGGGTCAGTGGCAGCCCCACGGCCATTGCCTACATGAACACCCAGGACATGGCCCGCTTCGCCGTTGCCGCGCTCGAGCGGGAGGAAACCGTGCGTGGCACCTACCCCGTTGTTGGCCCCAAGGCCTGGAACACCGGCGAACTGGTGCAGCTCTGTGAACGCTGCAGTGGCAAGACAGCCCGCGTGTTTCGTGTGCAGCCCGTCCTGATGAACCTGATGCAGGGGGTGGCGTCCTTCTTTGAACCCGCCGTCAACGTGGCGGAGCGCTTGGCTTTTGCTGAGGTCACCGGCAGCGGTCAGACCCTGGATGCCCCCATGCAGAACAGCTACGCCGCCTTCGGTCTTGAGGCCTCGGAGACCACGGACATGGAGGGCTACATCGGTGAGTACTACGACACGATCCTGAAGCGCCTGCGCGAGATGGAAGCCGATCTCGACAAGGACGCGAAGAAAAAGCTGCCCTTCTGAACCTTGATCCCTCTTGGTTCTTTTGTACTATCGCCTCAATTGATCCTGTTCTGATGGCTGTCGCTCAGCTCAAAAATCTGCAGCGGCGTCTGCAGTTGTTGTCGGATGAGGCGGAACAAGGCCTCAACCGCGTCTGTGGCCATGAGTTGTGGAAGTCGGTGGGCCCTGATGCGGTGGATGGTGTGGAGGACCCCGATCGACGGGCTGAGGCCAACTACTGGTACGGCCAGTGGAATGTGGTCCGTGAGCTGCAGGAGGCGATCGGCTGATGGCGGAACCGTGTTGTTCGTCCCCAGTGCCCCAGTCTCTGGATCAAACCCAGGCTGTAGAAGCGCGTTATGGGGCTGCTGCCCAAGAGCAGGAAGCCTGCCTTTGCACCCCGGTCGGCTTCGACCCTGCCCTGCTCAAGGTGATTCCTGATGCTGTCGTTGAACGGGATTACGGCTGTGGTGACCCCACCCGCTGGGTGAAGCAGGCGGACCGCGTGCTGGACCTGGGCAGCGGCAGCGGCAAAAACGCCTTCATCTGCAGCCAAATTGTCGGTGCATCCGGTCGCGTGACCGGTGTGGACCGCAACGCCGACATGCTGGCTTTGTCGCGTCAAGCCATCCCTGTTGTTGCTTCAGCTGTGGGCTTCGACAACGTCCATTTTGTTGATGGGGCCATCGAAGCCCTGGATGCACCCACGGCCACGGGTGAACCCCTGATCGCAGACGCTTCGATCGATGTGGTGCTGAGCAACTGTGTGCTCAACCTGGTGAACCCATCAGCACGCGACAGGCTCCTGGCCAACATTCGCCGGGTCCTGGCTCCCGGTGGTCGCGTTGCCATCAGCGACATTGTTTGCGATCAGGTGGTGCCCCTGCGTTTGCAGCAGGACCCTGATCTCTGGAGTGGCTGCATCAGCGGCGCATGGCAGGAGCAGGCCTTCCTGGAGGCCTTCGAAGCTCTGGGTTTTGAGCAGGTTCGCTACGCCGATCGCAGTGAGCAGCCCTGGCGCGTGGTGGAGGGCATTGAATTCCGGGCAGTCACCCTCGTCGGTTCCCTCCCCGCCGATGTCCTCCCTGCTGAGCACCAGCGCTCGAGCTGCTGCTCAGCAGGCGGTTGAGCCGTTTCTGTTCACTTGCCGTTACCGCACGCCAACTGCCGGGGTGAAGGCCCGTGAGGTCCAGCGGTGGACCGTTGTCCATCAGATCGATGCAGCAGCGCACCAGTCGCAACGTCGGCAGACCAACAGCCGCCGTCATTCGGCGCACCTGCCGGTTGCGCCCCTCGGTGAGGGACAGCTGCAACCAACTGGTGGGAATCGCAGCGCGATAACGAATCGGAGGTGTTCGTTCGGGCAACTGCGGTTGGTCTTGACCCTGAAGCCAGCGCGCCTTCGCCGGCAAGGTGTGGCGCCCCTGAACTACAACGCCATCGCAAAGCTGTTGCAGTTGAGTGGCGTTGGGAGTGCCCTCCACCTGCGCCCAGTAGCTGCGCCAGTGGCCAAAGCGAGGGTCGGTGAGGCGCTGTTGCAGTCGGCCGTTGCTGGTGAGGATCAGCAGCCCCTCGCTGTCGACATCGAGCCGGCCCGCTGCATACACCTGGGGCACATCAACAAAGTCGCTCAGGCAACGCCAGCGGCTTCCCTCCTCCGGCGTGAATTGACTCAAAACCCCGTAGGGCTTGTTCAGCAGCAGCGTCGTCAAGTCAGCTTGCGTTTTCGCGCATCCTCCACAGGTTGACCACGCCAATGGAGATCAACAGCAGGCCGAGATCCAGGCTCAACGGGGGGAGAATCACGGCAGGGGGATGTGTGTCGGCGTTGGAGCCTAAGGGCTGTGTTGTCTCTGCGGGGTGCAAGTGGCCTTCTAAACTGACTGCAGCAAGACAGAACTGGCCACCAGCGCATGATCGAAACCTCGGGCGTGATCGAGAAGGAACAGGGCAACGGGTTCTATCTGGTCACCCTCGAGCAGCCTGCTGGTCACCAATGCCTCTGCAGAGCCGCTGGAAAGCTCACCAAGTTCCGGATCAAATTGCTCGCTGGTGACAAGGTGCTGGTGGAGATCAGCCCCTACGACCTCACCCGCGGCCGCATCACTTACCGCGAGCGCAATGCTGGTGCTCCCGGCGGTCGTCCCGGCGGCAACCGCCCCGGCGGACCGCGCCGTCGCTGAGGGCTGCTGCCCTCAGGCGGCAGCCTGAAGGCAAGCTTCAATCGCAGCTTTGAATTCACTGCGCTGCTTCACGCCGCGCCATTGCTTAAGCATGGCCTTGTTGTGGAACAGCTGAACCGTGGGTGTGCCGTTGACACCGGCCTGTTCGGCGATCTCCTGATCGGCTTCGATGTCGATCACAACGGCTTGGGCGGATCCATCCAGTTCTTGAATCACCCGCTGCAACTGGGGTTTCAGCACGTGGCAAGGGCCGCAGCTGGGTGAGGTGTAAATCACCAGCAGTGGCTTGGCGCTGTCGTGATACAGCTTGCGCAGGGCAAAGCTTCCTTTCTGCCAAAGCCCCTGGGGGTCGTAGGTGGCTTCCGTGGTGACATCCACATTCACAGGACGTTCCGCCACCGCTGGCTCCACCTGCTCACGCTGTACTCGGGTGGCCAGGTTGTGGTGACTCAGCCAGCGCTCCGCTGCCAAGGCCGCCTTGCAGCCGCTGCCAGCTGCGGTGATGCCCTGTCTCCATTCGGCATCGGCCACATCACCGGCCGCGAAGACGCCTTCCATGGACGTTTCCGGTCGTCCCGGTTCTGTGGTCAGGTAGCCCTTTTCGTCCAGAGCGATTTGCCCCTGAAGCAGATCGGTGTTGGGGGTGTGGCCGATGGCATAAAAGAGCCCCTTAACGGCGATGGTGGATGAACTGCCCTCGATGCGATTGCGCAGGGTCATCGACTGCATCCAGTCGTCCCCGCTCACGTCGTCGATCTCACTGTTCCAGTGCACCGTGATCGCGTCGTTAGCCAACACCCGATCAGCCATCGCGGCACTGGCACGGAGTTTGTCGGAGCGCACCACCAGGTGCACGTGGCTTCCGTACTTGGTGAGGTACACCGCTTCCTCGCAGGCGGAGTCGCCACCGCCCACCACGGCGAGTTCCTCATTGCGGAACTGCGGTGTGGCGCCGTCACAGATCGCGCAGGCGCTGATGCCTTTGCTCCAGAAGGTTTGCTCCGAGGGAAGTTGGAGGCGGTTGGCACTGGCGCCGGTGGCAATCACCAGGGCGTGGGTGCGGATGGTCTGTCCCTCGACCTCAATGAGGTAGGGCTTGGAGCTCAGATCAATGCTGTCGGCATCTGCTTCCAGCAGGTGGGTGCCCCAACGCACCGCCTGGGACTTCATCAGGTCCATCAGGTCGGGCCCGAGCACACCATCAGGGAAGCCCGGAAAATTCTCCACATGGGTGGTGGTCATCAGCTGGCCACCGGGGATGCCACCGCGTTGGAACCCAGTGATCAGCAGCGGTTGAAGGTTGGCCCGTGCTGCGTAGATGGCGGCTGTGTACCCGGCTGGCCCTGACCCAACGATGACTAGGTTTTCGATGTGATCCGTACCGGCTTGACCCACCGCTTAAGCGAACTGACTATGAGTTAAATCTAAAGCCCTGCTGGAAGCCGACGTGAGCAAAGGCTTGGAAATGAATGAATGAAATTTAGAATAATTAAAGAAAAACTTCAGATTTCAACTTGTGAGTCGTTGGAGCTGGGGTCGTGAATTGGACGCCGTTTGCTCGGGTTGCGCGGAGCTGCCAAAACATTGGCCTCAAGCATCTCCACGTTTTCGCCGATGCATGTGATCCATTCGCAGAATTCCTGCGTTATCGCATAACTGTCTTCATAGCGCTCTTCCTTGTCCAGGACTGCGATGCGCGTGGATGCCCAGCCCGTTGCAACGACGATCCGGCGTTCCATTGCGGCGTCCATGACTGTCTCCTCGATGTTGATCAGGTTGGCGGATCGGGGGTCCCTTTCAGCCCTCCATTTGCACAAATTCGCATTTTCCTCTGGCCAATGCTGTGCTCAGCGCTGCAAAAAAGCGGGTAATTCGGGCGTTTTCAGCCGGATCACAGCGCCGGCTCCGTCCTCCACCGCTTCCAGGGGAAGGCTCGGTCCGCGCCAGGCGCCAACCCCCGGCTGCTCGTCTTCGGCCTCCTGCTCCTGAGGCCGCAGCACGTAGGGCTCAGCCACCGACCATGAGCGGGCGTAGTCCATCAGCAGTGGGTCTGCTGGAGCAAACACGTAGGAGGCTTCCCTGGGAATGGCTTCACGGGCGGCCAGTTCAGGCGTCATCCGCACAGCCCGAGTGATGCCCTGCACAAAACGGCTGCGGGTCACCACGGTGGTCAGGTAGGCCACCACCCGCAGACGTGGCGCATCAAAGCCCTCCGCGCACATGTCGATGCTCACCAGCCAATCGGCGTCACCGCTTTGGAAGGCGTTCAAGCGCTCCGTGGCTTGTGGGCTCTGGGAATGGATCAACTCCACCCGGTTGCCGTCGTCCATCAACACCCGGCTGATGGCTTCGGCGTGGCTGATGTCGCGGGCGATGACAAGACCAGCAGCCTGCGGTTGTCGCTCACGCAACTGGTTCAGCTTCTGCTGGGCGCGCAGCAGCACCTGCTGGCCAATGCTGCTGCTGTCGGCCAGGCGAATGGCGCGCCGCAGGTTTCTCGCGCGCCAGCTTTCCCGTTGCTCTGCCGAGAGGGGGGAAACGTCGCGGTCGGGTTGGCCTTCGCGGCTGTGTTCCACCCAGCCGTCCTGAAAACGGAACTCCAGGGGGCGCACATCCCCTGCGGCGATCAAGTCCCTGGGTTCAACGCAGAGATCCGGTTGGATCTGCTCAACCCAACCGCCGTCATCGAGCCGCACCCGCATGCGCCGGGCGGCGCAGAACGCCAGGTTGTCGGCACGAAAGGGGGTGCCCGTGAGCCCCAGGCGCAGCCGCACGCTGCCGGTCAGCTCCAGAAAGGTCTGCCCCCAGGCGGTGGCATCCGGTTCGTCGGGATCAACGCCGAGATGGTGGGCCTCATCGGCGATCGCCATGCAGGAGCTCAGGCCCCATTGCACGAGCCGTGCCCCCAGAGCCTCGCGCTGGCGACCGGCCCCCTGATAGGTCACCAACAATCCATCAGCGTCCTGGCTTTGCTCCGGCGGGCAGGGCCACTCCTCCAGCCGCAAGCCAAGACGCGCCGCGGCGGACTTCCACTGATTGAGGATTGAGGTCCGGTGGCAGAAGACCAGGAAATGGTCCAGCCGGCCCTGATCGCGCATGGCGCGGAATCCAAGCAATGCCCCGAGGGTTTTGCCAGCCCCGGGGCCGGCAAACACCAGCAGGTCGCGGCTGCTGCTCTCGAGCTCGAGCCTGCGCCGCAGCAGCTGGATCAGCTGTTGCTGCCACTGCCTTGGCTGAACGTGCCTTAGTTGAACTTGTCTTTGTTGCCCTTTGCCGGCTTGGGCCTCGTTCGTGGTTTGCCTGGCCGGGAGGTTGAAGCTGACGGCTGAGATATCACCTCCCGGGAAGATGAGTCTTTTTAACCATTCCCTTGCGCCGTGGCATCTCTACCGTCCGGCCATCAGCTCCATCGGGATCGGGTCCCGCCCATCGCCATGGCCCAACGTCGTTTCTTCAGCAGTCCCCTCGATCAGCAGCGCGACCAGCTCGATGGCTGCTGGCAACTCGAATGCGACATCGATCCGTTGATTCTTCGGGCCCGGGTTCTGCACCGCCGCGGAGAGGTGAACGGGGCCGCCGGCCTCGAACAGGAAGTGCTGCCGATCGTCTGATCCGGCAGCATGTCTTGGATCCTCAGCGCTTGCTTTAGAGCGCCTGCTTCAGAGCGCTTCGGCGTGGTTGACCACCAGGTGCTCCACTTCCTTCAAGGCCTCCTCCGAGGCGGAGCGAGCTGCCGTGAAATCCCCCTTGGCGGTGTCCAGCAGCTGCTGAGCGAGCCGATCCAGCAGCTCCTCTTTGTGCTCCTCAAGCATCGCCACGATTTCGGTCTCCACCAAGGTGCGCACCGCCTGAATGCGCAGGTCGTCGTTTTCGGCCTCCGCGAAGGTGCCCTGCACGAGTTCCTGGATGAACAGGCGGTGCACCTCGCTGCTGCGCAGGAAGCTTTCTGTGGCGTTGATCATCCCGTCCACCAGGGTGCGATCGGGTTCGCTCTCGCCGTCGTTGAGCTTGAACTCCCAGTCGAGATGGCGTCGCTGCCAGCCGGCCGTGTGCAGGCTCGGCATCACGCTTTGCGAAAAGGTGTCGACGGAGATTTCATAAATCCGCTCCGCCAGCCGTTCACACCAGTTTTTGCCGTGCAACTGGAGGGTGGACTGCATGGTTTCTCGTTCAACGGCATGGCCACCGTGGTGGCTGTGGCAGAGGCCGTCCGGACACTCGATTGCGCTGAGACCCATGGGGAGCACAGAGGGTGCACTTCACGTAGCAAGAGCGACAGAACTGAGGGCCTTTCTTCAGGAAGGTTCCTGATGGCGAGTAGGCGACCTCGTAACCTCGCTTGGGTCGGTGGTTGTGTTCGCCTTGCCCAGACTTCTGATACCGGTGGAGTCGACACCGGGAGAAACCCGGGTCGCGGCAACGCCGGACACGGTCAAAAAATTC
This sequence comes from Synechococcus sp. N19, assembly GCF_900474045.1. Lineage (NCBI taxonomy): Bacteria > Bacillati > Cyanobacteriota > Cyanophyceae > Synechococcales > Synechococcaceae > Synechococcus > Synechococcus sp. N19. The sequence goes on along the minus strand of NZ_UCNR01000009.1, from coordinate 336,832 downwards.
GTCTCGTTGGGCTGCAGCGTCGCAGTCGAATGCGGAGCCGGTACTCCCTCCGGATACCTCGATGAGGCCTACGCCGAGCAGGGCGCAGATCTCGTTGAGAAAGGAGACACCTCGGCCTGGGGTCAGGCCGACGTTCTCCTCTGTGTTCAATCGCCGAGCGCAGCCACCCTGGCCCGCTTGCGCCAGGGAGCGCTCGTGGTCGGTCTTCTTTCCCCCTACGCCAACGAAGAGCTGACGGCCGCCCTCAAGCGCAGCGGCCTTTCAGCCATGGCGCTCGAGCTGTTGCCCCGGATCAGCCGGGCGCAGTCCGCCGATGCGCTCTCCTCCCAGGCCAACATCGCGGGCTACAAGTCGGTGCTGCTGGCCTCCGCCGCGCTGGACCGTTATTTCCCGATGCTGATGACGGCGGCGGGCACCGTTCAGCCGGCCAAGGTGGTGATTCTTGGAGCCGGTGTGGCGGGCCTTCAGGCCGTGGCCACGGCGCGCCGTCTGGGTGCTGTCGTGTACGTCAGTGACATCAGACCTGCGGTGAAGGAGCAGGTGGAATCCCTCGGCGCCCGTTTCATTGAGCCTCCCGAAATGGAGGACAAGCCTTCGGAATCCGGTGGCTATGCCAAACAGGCCTCCGATGCCTTCCTGGCGGCCCAGCGTCAGCAGCTGTCGGATCAGCTGGCGGAGGCCGACGTGGCCATCTGCACAGCCCAGGTGCCCGGCCGCCGCGCTCCGCGTTTAATCAGCGAAGACATGCTCGATCGGATGCGCCCCGGCGCGGTGGTGGTGGATCTGGCCGTGGCCCAGGGCGGCAACTGTGCCGACACCGTTCCTGGCAAGACCGTGGATCGCAAGGGTGTGAAGCTGATCGGTGGTAACGACCTGCCCTGCAGCGTTCCCAATCACGCCAGTGCGCTCTACGCCCGCAACCTCGTGGCTCTGCTGGAGCCCACCTTGAAGGACGGCGTCCTCAGCCTTGATCCCGAGGATGAACTGATCGCCGGCTGTCTGATCGCCCAGGACGGCACCATCCGTCGTGGCGATGTCCTTACCCCAGGTGCCAACTGATGTTTGTTGAATTCCTCTGGGTTCTCCTGCTTGGCAGCCTGCTTGGGCTGGAGCTGATCGGCAAGGTTCCCCCCACCCTGCACACTCCCTTGATGAGTGGTGCCAATGCCATCTCGGGCATCACCGTGTTGGCAGCACTCACCGCCATCATCAAAGCCGGCGACAACACCGTGCTGTTGCTGCTCGGTTCCGTCTCGCTGGGCTTTGCCCTGTTCAACGTGATCGGGGGCTTCCTCGTGACCGATCGCATGCTGGCCATGTTCAGCCGCAAGCCTGCTCGCAAGGAGAACCGCTGATGTCTGACCTTCTCAAATACTCGATCGAGCTGGTTGCGGTTCTGCTGCTGGCCCTCGGCATCAAAGGTCTCTCCAAGGTGCGTTCCGCCAGGGGCGCCAACCAGCTGGCCGCTGTGGCCATGGGCCTTGCGGTGCTGGGTCTGCTGATCAACTACCTCGGCACCAGCGGCATCAGCATCGCCGCCTGGACCTGGATCATCGCCGGAACGTTGGTGGGTGGTGTGCTCGGCGCCATCACCGCCCAGCGGGTGCCGATGACCTCGATGCCGGAGACGGTCGCCCTCTTCAACGGCTGCGGTGGCATGTCGTCACTGCTGGTGGCTCTGGCTGCTGCGCTTTACCCGGCGGCCCTCGATGCGGCAGGCCCTGTGGCAGTGGTGTCGATCGTTGTCTCCGTGTTCGTGGGTGCGATCACCTTCACCGGCTCGATCGTGGCCATGGCCAAGCTGCAGGGTTGGCTGTCCACGCCGGCTTGGATGCAGAGCAAGGCGCGCCACGCCGTGAACATTGCGCTGGCGGTGGCATCCCTTGTGGGTGCCGTTGAGATGCTGCGCAACGCTGATTCGATCACGGGCCTCTGGCTGCTGGTGGTGGCCTCCGGCCTGCTGGGAATCGGGGTGACGCTGCCGATCGGCGGCGCCGACATGCCCGTGGTGATCTCCCTGCTGAACAGCTATTCCGGTGTGGCTGCCGCTGCTGCCGGTTTCGTGGTGGGCAGCCAGTTGCTGATCGTGGCCGGCGCCATGGTTGGTGCTGCTGGCCTGATCCTCACCCAGGTGATGTGCAACGGCATGAACCGTTCCCTGGTGTCTGTGCTGTTCGGTGGCGCCCTGGGTGCCACGACCGCTGCAGGCGGTGGCGGCGGTGAATACACCAACATCACCAGCTGCAGTGTTGAGGAGTGCGCTCTCACCCTTGAGGCCGCTGAACGGGTGGTGATTGTTCCGGGCTATGGCTTGGCCGTGGCTCAGGCGCAACACACGCTCAGGGAAGTGACTCGGGTGCTGGAGAGCGCTGGTATCGATGTGGCCTATGCCATTCACCCGGTGGCCGGTCGTATGCCGGGTCACATGAACGTGCTCCTGGCTGAGGCCGATGTGCCCTACGAGCAGCTGCAGGAGATGGATCAGATCAATCCCGAGTTCCCCGCCACCGACGTGGTGTTGGTGCTGGGTGCCAATGATGTGGTCAATCCCCAGGCCAAGAACGACCCCAATTCGCCGCTCTACGGCATGCCCGTTCTGGATGTGCAGGACGCCCGCACGGTGTTCGTGGTGAAACGGGGCATGAGCGCTGGCTACTCTGGCATCAAGAACGATCTGTTCGAGCTGGCCAACACCTCGATGCTGTTCGGCGATGCCAAGAAGGTGCTCGGCGATCTCCTGGTGGAACTCAAGGATCTGGGACTGGGCAAGAAGTGATGGCCCGCGGCGTGGATAACCCCCAGCTGCGGGAGCGGCTGGGGGTTCCGTCGTTTGAGCAGCGCTGGCCCTGGATTGGCGGTGACCTGCAAACCCTGCGCGACACCCTGCGCGAGGTGGATCTCCCCCACGATCAAGGGGTTCCGATTGAAATTCCCGTGCCAGCCCTGCCCAGTGGAGCGGTGGCTGCCGGGTCGTTGCTGGCCCTGCTCGATCTGCCGGAAGGGGACCCCAAGGGCTTGGTTTTGCTGCTCCATGGGCTGGGTGGATCCAGTTCCCGGGAAGGCCTGAGGCGGATGGGTGTGGCGCTCCAGGCCGCCGGTTTTGCAGTGCTGCGCCTCAACCTGCGCGGTGCTGATCCAGGCCGCCACCTTGCGGGTGGCACCTATGCAGCACGCTGCAACAGCGATCTGCTGCCGGTGATTGCTCGGGCCCGAAGCTTGGCGGGGGGTCGCCCACTGCTGGGGGCAGGCATCTCCCTGGGCGGCACGATGCTGCTCAATGCCGCTCTGGCTTCCCCCGGTGTGCTTGATGGCCTCTTCTGTGCCAGCAGTCCCCTGGATCTGGCGGCCTGCAGCGCCTCGATCGAGCGACCGCGCAATCGGGTCTACCAACGCTGGCTGCTCAAGCGGTTGGTGCGTCAGACCCTGGCGGATCCCTTTGGGGTGAGCGTCGACGAGGAAGCCAAATTGCAGGCGACGCCCCCTCGTTCGATTCGTGAGTTCGACAGTGCCGTGACGGCTCCCCGCTGGGGGTTTGCTGATGTGGAGGCCTACTACCGCGAGGCTTCACCCCTGCAGCATCTGGTGCCCGCCTGTAAAGCGATGCCGCCCACCTTGCTGCTGCAGGCCCTGGATGATCCTTGGGTTCCTGCTTCCTCTGCGATGGATCTCGCAGAGGCGCTGCCTCCGGAGGCTGCGATTCGCACCTTGTTCACGCCACGGGGAGGGCACAACGGCTTCCATGGCCGCGACGGATGTTGGGGCGACCAGCTGGCGGCGGCCTGGCTCAGGGACGTTGTTGCTGGTTAAGCCGTGATCCCCACATGTTGTGGGGCCCTATCGCTTCAGTAGTAGAAAGCCCGATCGCTTGGGTTCTGGTACACAGCGCCACCACAGCGGGTGGCAATCCTCCACAGCGCTTTGTGGATCGGTGTTGAGTCGTAGCGCACCAGCTCAGGAAACCTCTGCCTCAGCAGTTGAGTTCCACGCCAGGCGTTGTAGTGCGGAATCGATGAATTCACGTGATGGCACACGTGGGTTGAGCCGATTCCATGGTGCAGCAGGTTGAGGATGGGCCCGTAGGGACGATCAACCGTTTGCAGGGCTCCCTTCGACCACGTCCAGGTTTCGTTGGAGAAGTGAGGGATATCGGTGTTGGTGTGCTGCAGCCAGGTGTAAGTGGTCAGCCACATGTTGATCACCAGGTAGGGCAGGCCGTAGACGCACAGCACACGGAGCAGGGAAAACTGCACTGAGGCGATGAGCAACAGGGCAACCATGGCGAGTAATCCCAGGTTGGATCGCAGCATCCACTTGCCGAAGGACTGAGGGAAAAGACGGCGTTTGCCGTTGAAATTGCGCTTGCGATTCCAGAAATGAGAGGTGGGGGAGTCGTAGTCCTCGCCGCCGGTGGCGCCCAGGAAGAGATAAAGCTGCCAGCCAATCACGAGGTGATTGAACAGAGAAATGATCCCGAAGACGGTGGGATTCAACCTCTGCTTGAGCTGTTCGGTGGTTCGTCCCATCGGTGACGTTGCCCGCGGCGGAACATGGGTTTCTCCCTGTTCCAGGTGATTGCAGTGGGCGTGGTGCACCGCATGGCTGTGGGCCCAGCTGTAATACGGCACCAGCAAAATGCTGTGCAGAACAAAGCCCACAACGCCTTCAATCCGGCGGTTGGGGTGGAAGGCGTGATGGCCGCATTCATGGGCGATCACCCAGCAGCCCATCGCGATGGTGCCGGTGATCACGCCGTAGAGGAGCCAAAGGGGGGTGGCGGCTGCCGAGAGCGGGAGAAGGGTTCCCAGGCCGACGGTCAGAAGCGAAAGCCCAGCAGACATGGCCAGGCTCGCCCAGGACTTCGCTGGGCTCAGCTTGGAGAGCTCTGCTGGCAAGGCGCTGAGCAGCTCAGCTTTGCTCGGGTAGAGGATTGATTCAGCGCTGTCTTCAGGGGCTGGATTTGCGGGTCGGGTCGCAGTTGCAAATGCCAAATGGAAGCCTCAAGACAAGCGCTGATCTGTTGGCGCTTAAGGTTTTCAGCATAATTGCCTGGGCTGCGACCTGTGGGCGCATGGTGCTCAAGGGCTCAATAGCAATTGTTCTGATTTCGTTGTTTGGAATTCCGGCTGGATTTCAAGTTCCTTTTGCTCAGAGTTCCTTCTCTTGGGTACAAATTGAGCCTTTCGCTAATGCTTTGCGGGATTGATTTGGGATCAAATTTCGCCTGAAGGGGCGCCAGAGGTTGTCTCGAATGGTGTTCTTTTGAGAATCCATTCTTCAACGGGTTGTTGGCCGATGATGTGTTGTTCGATGATTCTTTTGACGCGATCAGGCGAAACGTCGGCGTACCAAATTCCGTCTGGCCAGACCAGAAGAATCGGCCCTTGTTCACACACCCTGAGGCAATCGGCTTTGCTGCGCAGAACAATTCCCTCCGGGCGTTCCGTGTTTTCGAGATTCAGTTCGCGAACAACGCTCTTCAGTTCATTCCAGGTTTGTGCTCCAAGCGCTGAATCGCAGCATTTGGCTTTTTTGGCGGTTGCGCAGAGCAGGAGGTGATGGCTGACCCGTTGCATGCCTAAGCGGCGAGCGCTCCCATGGGCAAACGGGTCACCCCGCGGTTCACCTGTTCTCGCACGGCGGTTCGCGCCCACTGATCCACCCGCAGCACGTCGTCCAACTGGGGTTGGGCCATCAGATCGGGTTTATGACGCTCGCAGGCGGCCTCGATCACGGCTGGGATGTCGAGGAAGTGAATCTTCTCCTCGAGGAACTGCGCCACGGCTTCCTCGTTGGCAGCATTCATCACCGCAGGCATGGTGCCGCCGGCGCGTCCGGCGGCGTAGGCCAGCTCCATGCAGGGGTACTTGGCGGGATCGGGGGCCCTGAAGCTGAGCTGACCCACTTCCGTGAGATCCAGTCGCCGCCATGGCGTCTCCAGGCGAGAGGGCCAGCTGAGGCAGTAGAGGATCGGCAGCTTCATGTCAGGCCAGCCCAGTTGGGCCAGCACGGAGGAATCCGCCAGTTCGATCATCGAATGGATGATGCTCTGCGGATGGATCACGATCTCGATGTGGTCGTAATCCAGGCCGAACAGGTAATGGGCTTCGATCACCTCCAGCCCCTTGTTCATCAAGGAGGCGGAATCCACGGTGATCTTGCGGCCCATGCTCCAGTTGGGGTGACTAGTGGCATCGGCCACGGTGGCCTTTTCAAGGTCGGCGGCCGTCCAGTCGCGGAAGGCGCCGCCAGAGGCTGTCAGCTGAATCCGGCGCAGCCCCGGTGTGGGCACGCCGGTGGAGAGGCGTGCGTTTTCAGCCCAGGGGGTTCCCTGCAGGCACTGGAAAATTGCTGAGTGCTCCGAATCCGCCGGCAGCAGACGGCTGCCGCTCTTCTTCAGCTCCGGCAGCACCACGGGGCCGGCTGCAATCAGCGTTTCCTTGTTCGCCAGAGCCAGGTCTTTGCCGGCGCGGATCGCCGCCAGGGTCGGCAACAGACCGGCGCAACCAACAATGCCCGTCACCACCAGGTCGGCGCTGTCCCAGGCGGCACCAACGTTGAGACCATCAGCACCTCCCACCAGCTGGGGTGCATCAGCGCCTGTGACGCCGGCGTCCTGCAGACGCTCCTGCAGTTCGGGCAGGAGATCGGCATCGGCCAGGGCCACCACCTCAGGGCGATGCCGCTGAACTTGGTCAACCAAAAGCTTCAGGTTGCGGCCGGCCGTTAGGGCCACAACGCGGAACTGCTCTGGAAACTCCTCAGCGATCTGGAGGGTCTGGGTGCCGATCGAACCGGTGGATCCCAGCACGCTGATGGCTTTCATGCTGTTCCGGCAGTTGCGACAAGTCTCCCACCAGGACCGTTGAACGCTGGCAAGCTGGCGGACAGCTTGTGGAGAGCGCATGGCGAAGGAACAGTGGCGATCGGGCCTGGGGTTTGTCCTTGCAGCTGCGGGCAGTGCCGTGGGTTTGGGCAATCTCTGGGGCTTTGCCTACCGCGCCTCCCAGGGAGGTGGCGGCGCCTTCCTGCTGCTCTACGTGGTGATTGTGCTGTTGGTCTGCCTGCCGGTGCTGGTGGCCGAAATGGTGCTGGGGCGCAGCACCGGCCAAAGCCCCCTGCTCGCGCCAGTGGCGGCCGCCGGTCGCCGTTGGCAGCCGATGGGTTGGCTGTTCGTGCTGGCGGCCAGTGGAATCCTGGCCTTCTATGCCGTGTTGATGGGGTGGACCGGGGCCACCCTGGTGCAGACCCTCACCCAGGGGCTCCCGGCGGATATCGCTTCAGCGGAAGCCTTTTTCGCCGGCCTCAGTGGCGGCCGCTCCGCCTTGATCGGCCAGCTGCTCAGCCTGGTGGCGACTGCTGCTGTGGTGGCGGCCGGCGTGCGCGGAGGCATTGAGCGGTTGTCCCGCTGGGGGCTGCCGCTTTTGTTTGTGCTGCTGATTGGCCTTGCGGTCTGGGCCGCTGGTCTTGATGGGGCTTCGGAGGGCTATCGAACCTTCCTGCTCCGCTGGGACAACAGCCAGCTGCAGGACCCCACCACGATTCGCAATGCTTTCACCCAAGCCTTCTTCTCGATTGGCACGGGCATCGGCTGCATCCTGGCCTATTCGGCCTACCTGAGCCGGCGCGCCCACCTGCCGCGGGAAGCCGTAGCGGTGGTGGGGATGGACACTGCTGTGGGCCTGCTGGCCGGCATGGTCACCTTCCCCGTGGTGATGAGCTTTGGCCTCCAGGATGTGATCAGTGGCTCCACCCTGGGCACGATCTTCATCGCGCTGCCCACGGGCCTGGGTTCGCTGGGCGCCACAGGTCAGCTGGTGGCGGTGCTCTTTTTTGCACTGGCCTTGATTGCAGCGATCACCTCAGCGGTGTCGCTGTTGGAGGTGCCGGTGGCCTGTTTGATCGATCGCCTGGGGTGGAGCCGCTCCCGGGCCGTCTGGGTGTCCGCGGCGTTGATCTTTGTGGCCGGTCTTCCAGCGGCCACCTCCATGGAGGTTCTCGGCTGGATGGACTCCGTTTTTGGGGGCCTGCTGCTGATTCTGGGGGGCTTGCTCCTGGCCCTGTTGCTGGGTTGGGTGCTCCCCGCCCGTTTTCAGGAGGAGCTCAGCCATTCGGGGAGTCCGATCTGGCTGCAGCGCTTTCTGCTGGTGATGCTGCGCTGGATTTCGCCTCCGGTGATCGCCGTTGGTCTGGTGATCAGCGTGATTGATCTGATCCCCGGCTGAAGAATTCGCCTGGCGAGTGCCTACGGCTGATCCGAAGAATTGAGCATGGATTCCATCTTGCGAATCCTCTGCAGCATCTTGTCCCACACCTCTGCTTTCCAGGCTTGCTCCGCGTCGCCCGTGGACGCGGCCAATTGCTTCTGAGCCGCGAGCTTCGCCTCAAGATCCTCACCGGCATCGAGGGCCTTCATCAGCTCCATCTCGAGCTTGGCGGTTTCCATGAAGTTCAGCTTCTTCAGCCAGAGCATGGGGAGCGACAGCATTGGGGTTCAGTCTGCCGGGATCAGGCGCGGATCCACTCCGTCACCCCGCCGGGTTTGTCGATTAGCTCCACCCCTTGGGCGGCCAGCTCATCCCGGATCCGGTCGGCCTCCGCGTAATCCTTCGCCGCTTTCGCTGCCTTGCGTGCCGCGATGGCTGCATCAATGGCACCGTCGTCGAGGCTGGTGGCGGCTTCCGCTTCCGAGCGCAGTCCTAGCACCGCCGCCAGGTGTCGCAGCAGCTGCCAACGGCCCTCCAGATCCTTCAACTCCGGCTCAGGCAGGGCGGCGTCTTCTCCCCGTTCCAGTCGGTTGGCGAGGGCCCGCAGGGGCTTGGCCAGATCGAACAGCACGGCCAGTCCGCCCGAGCTGTTGAGGTCATCGTCCATGGCGCTGATGAAGCGTTGCTCGAGCTCCACCAGAGCGGTGTCGGCTGGACCTCCATCGGCGTTCATGGCGCCCTCTGTGAGCGGTGCAGCCGTGCTCCAGCCGAGGCTCTCGCCGTGGCGATCGCCAAGGCTCAGGGCTGCATTCAGCCCCTTCCAGCCGGTGGCTGCGGCCTCAAGGGCCTCGGCGGTGAAATCAAGGGGTTTGCGGTAGTGGGCCTGCAGCACAAACAGGCGCAGGGTCATCGCTGAGACACCGCTCTCAAGCAGCGCACGGATGGTGGTGAAGTTGCCGAGCGACTTGCTCATCTTCTGGCCGCCCACATTGACCATGCCGTTGTGCATCCACACCCGGGCCAGGTCCTGACCGGTGGCGGCTTCGGATTGGGCGATCTCGTTTTCGTGGTGCGGGAACACCAGGTCGGCACCCCCCAGGTGGATGTCGATCGTGTCGCCGAGTTCCGCCCGCACCATGGCTGAACATTCGATGTGCCAGCCGGGGCGTCCCTCACCCCAGGGGGAGGGGAAGCTGGGTTCTCCGGGTTTGGCCCCTTTCCAGAGCGCGAAATCGAAGGGGTGCTGCTTGCGGGCCTCTTCGGCATCGGCCACCCGCCCGGCGGCGTTGTCCTGTTGTTCGCTCAGGTCGCGGCCGCTGAGCTTGCCGTAACCGGCATGTTTCATCACCGCGAAATACACATCCCCTTCAGCGCTGTAGGCCGCACCCTTGGCTTCCAGTTCGCCGATCAGTGCGCGGATGCCATCCAGGCACTGGGTGGCGCGGGGCATCCGGTCGGGCCGCAAGATCCCCAGGGCGTCCATGTCCTGGTGGAACGAGGCAATGTTTCGCTCGCTCACCTCCGTCATCGAGGAGTTCTCCTCGCCGGCCCGTTTGAGGATCTTGTCGTCGATGTCGGTGAAGTTCTGAACGAAGGTCACCTCGAGGCCGCGCCAGATCAGATACCGCCTCAGCACATCCCAGTTGATGTAGCTGCGGGCATGGCCCAGGTGGCAGAGGTCGTAGACCGTCACGCCGCAGCAATAGATGCTCGCCTTCCCCGGGGTTAGGGGTGTGAACGGCTCGGTGCGGCGGGTGAGGGTGTTGGTGAGCCGCAGGGACACAGCCATTCAGAAGCTGCGGCTGAGGCTACGGCCTGTTCGGCTGGGTTTATTTCGCCTCCATCCAGTTCGCGCCGACGCCGGTCTCCACCACCAAGGGAACACTCAGCGCAACGGCCTGTTCCATGGTCTGCACCACCAGCTCTCGGATGGCGTCCAGGGCGTCCGGCGCCACCTCGAGCACCAGTTCGTCGTGCACCTGCAGCAGCAGCTGGGCCGGTAGGCCCTGACGCTGCAGGGCGTCTTGCAGCTGCACCATTGCCACTTTGATGATGTCGGCACTCGAGCCCTGAATCGGGGCATTGGCCGCCGCCCGCAGTTGCTGCGCCTCCATGCCGCCGCGGCGGGCCACGTCCAGGTCGATCTCCAGCGGGTCCTTGCCCAGCAGCCGCCCCAGGCCGTTGCGATCGAAGTGGAACGGCCGCCGGCGGCCGAGAATCGTTTCCACGTAACCGCGGCTGAGGGCGAGCCGCTCCTGCAGCTCGAGGAAGGCGAACACCTTCGGGTAGCGCTGCTTGTACTTGGCTAAGAACTCCTTGGCTTCGCTCTGGCTCACGCCGGTTTCCCGGGCGAAGCGCTGGGCTCCCATGCCGTAGATCACACCGAAGTTGATCGTTTTGCCGAGCCGACGCTCGTCCGGGCTGACCTCGTCCTTGTCCAGCAGCAGCCTGGCGGTCAGCGCGTGCACGTCGTCGCCGCTGCGGTAGGCCTCCTGCAGCACCTCTTCTCCCGAGAGGTGGGTGAGGATGCGCAGCTCGATCTGGGAGTAATCAGCGCTGAGCAGGGTCCAGCCCTCCTGCGGCAGGAAGGCCTTGCGGATCCGCCGGCTGTACTCGGTGCGCACCGGAATGTTCTGCAGGTTGGGGTTGCTGCTGCTCAGTCGCCCCGTTGCCGTTACGGCCTGGTTGAAATCGGTGTGGACCCGTCCGGTTTCCGCCTCCACCAGCTGCGGCAAGGCGTCGATGTACGTGCTCTTGAGCTTGCTGAGCACCCGGTGCTCCAGCACCAGGGGCACCACCGGGTGGTCGTTGCCGAGCTTTTCCAGCACGGTGGCGTCGGTGCTGAAACCGGTTTTGGTGCGCCGGGATTTCTTGCGATCCAGGCCAAGGGTGTCGAACAGCAGCTCCCCCAGCTGCTTGGGTGAGGCCAGGTTGAAGTCCACACCCGCTGCCGCTTTGGCGTCGGATTCCAGCTGCTGCAGGGTGGAGCCCATCTCCTCGGAAAGGCCCTGGAGATAGGGCACATCAATGCGGATTCCGGTGGATTCCATCCGGGCCAGCACCGGTTCCAGCGGCTGCTCCACCTGCTCCAGCAATGGCAGCAACTGCGGCCCCATGGCTTCCAGCTGACGTCGCAGCAACAGGGCGAGGCGATGGGTGACGTGCACGTCTATGCCGCAGTACAGGCTGGCGGGTTCCAGCGGCACATCGGCGAAGGTTTGCTTCTTGCCCACCAGATCGGTGAAGGCGGTGGGCTGGAAGCCGAACTCCCGTTCGGCCATCAGCTCCAGACCGTGTTTGGCCGCGGCATCCCGCAGGTAATCGGCCAGCAGCGTGTCGATCACGACGCCCTCGAGGGCAACGCCATGCCGCAACAGGATCAAGCGGTCGTATTTGGCGTTCTGCAGAGCCTTGGGGTGGTTGCTGCTGGCCAGCCAGGGGGCGAGGGCGGTGAGCACGGTTTCCAAGGGCAGCTGCTCCGGGCTGCTGTCTTCACTGCCTTTGTGACCCAGCGGGATGTAGGCGAGTGCGTCCAGGGCCTCTCCCCAGCAGATGCCGATGCCCACCAGTTCGGCGCGGAACGGGTTGAGGTCGGTGGTCTCGGTGTCGAAGGCCACAGGCAGGCTGCTGTCGGTACAGGCCATCAGCCTTTGCACCAGGACGTCCAGGGTCTTTTCGGTCTGGATTAGCTGCGGCTTCAGGGCCGGCAGACCCACGTCGTCTTGGGTTGTCGGCTCGGTTGCGGCCTCTGCAGCTGCTGGTTCTGTGGTGGCTGAGCGCCGGGGGGTCTTGGCTGCAGCGGCCTCCGCATTGGCCCCGTAGCCCCCTTCGGAGAAGGCCGCCACAAAGCCGCCCACCTGGCGCAGCAGGCTGTTGAGCTCGAGGTCTTCCAGGCAGCTGCTCAGGCCGTCGGCATCCACTGACGACAACGGCAGGCTGGGTTCCTTGGGCAGGGGAACATCCACGAGAATCTCGGCCAGCTTGCGCGACAGGTAGGCGTTGTCGCGGTCGGCGCGCAGCTTCCCTTTCAGTGCACCTTTGATGGCGCCCCGGCTGGCTTTCGGCCCTTCGGCTTCCACTTGCTCGAGGGTGGCGTACACCGCGTCGAGGTCACTGTTGTCTTTCAGCAGGTTGATGGCTGTTTTGGGGCCAACACCACGCACGCCGGGGATGTTGTCGGAGCTGTCCCCTGTGAGGGCCTTGAGGTCCACCACCTTGTCGGGCATCACGCCGAGCTTGCCGAGCACCCCTTCTTCGCGGATCAGCGTTGGGCCACTGCTTTTGGCGTAGGGGCCGCCACCCATGTAGAGCACCGCGATGTCGCGGCTGTCATCCACCAGCTGGAACAGGTCGCGGTCTCCCGAGAGGATCCGCACGCCCCATCCGGAGTCGGCCGCTCGGTTCGCCAGGGTTCCCAGCACATCGTCGGCTTCATAGCCCGGTGCCATGCAGAGGGGGAGCTGCAGGTGCGTTTCGAGGATCTGCTGCAGCTGTTCGAGGTCCTGGAAGAACACCTCAGGGGCCACATCCCGGTGGGCCTTGTAGTTGGCGTCCGCCTTGTGGCGGAAGGTGGGCTCGGCTGTGTCGAAGGCGATGGCAACGCCCTCTGGCTTCAGGGTTTTGCTGTTGTCCAGCAGGGCTTTGAGAAAGCCGTAGGTCACGCTGGTGGGCCGGCCGTCTTTGGTGGCCAGACCGCCTTCCCCCCCCTTGCTGAAGGCGTAGAAGCTGCGGAATGCCAGGGAATGGCCATCCACAAGCAGCAGAAGGGGCTTGGCGGTGGCCTCGGGCATGACGGTGTTGAAAGTGTGGGTGGATCAATCGCGGCGATCGGCCCATGGGGGCAGATCGATGAACACGCGGGTTCCTGATTCGAGACCGTTCAGGATCGCAGTCTTGTCGCCGCTGCTGTTGCCCAGTTCCACCGGCTGAAAACGTGGTTGCTGGTTTTCATCCACCAGCAACACACCCTGTTGGCCGTCTTCAAGGGTGATCGCCACGGTGGGCACCAGGATTTTGGGCGCACTGCGCCCGGTTTGGAAATTGATGTCGGCGGTCATGCCGATCTTCAGTTTCTTCTGCGGGTTAACGAAGTTCAGCTTCACTTCAAAGGAGGTGACGCTGTTTTCCTTCGCGGCGCGGGGGGCAACCTCACTCACCGTTGCCTGGAAGCGCTCATCGGGGTAGGCATCCACCCGGATCTCGGCGGTTTGGCCGGGCTGGATGCGGCCGATGTCGCTTTCTGGAACGCGGGCCCTCACCTCCAAGCCTTGCGAGAGCTCAACGATTGAGGCGCTTGTGGCACCGGCTGTGGCCGAGGCGGCTGTGGTGGGGGTCACAAACGACCCCGGTTCGGCGTAGCGCGCTGTGATCGTTCCTGAGAAGGGGGCGCGGATCGTCGTTTCTCGACTCTCCTGTTCCAGTTGCTCCACCCGTTCTCGGGCTGCCACCAGACCCGCCTGCCTGGCCAGCATCTCGAAGCGCGCATCACTGAAGTCGTCAGCGCTGAGCGCGCCGCTGGCATACAGCTGGCTGCGACGTTCGAAATCCTCCCTCTTGTTCTGATAGTTGGCGTCGGCCTGACGCAGCAGAGCCTGTTTCTCCTGCAGCCGATCATCGAGATCGCCGCGATCCATCACCGCCAGCACCTGCTCGTTCTCCACCACATCCCCTTCATCCACCATCAGCTCCGCCAGCAGACCCGGCTTGCGCGGACTCACGTTTACCTTCTGCTGGGCCTGCAGTTCCCCGCTGGCGCTGATCACTCCAGAGAGCACGCCGCGTTCAGCTGTGGTGGTGAAGGGCGTCAGATCCCGTTGACGGTTGCTCCAGGGACCGAAACGCAGCAGTAGCCCACCCCCGCACAGGGCCAGCACGAGCAGCCCCACCATCGCGGCTTTGGGCCGTCTGGATCGTGCTTTTGCCACTGAGGCCAGCTCTGCTTCAGGCGATGGGGATGCAGGGGAGCGCAAGGACTGCAGCATGGGCCCACAAAACTTCACAACAGTCTCGCCGCTGGCCGGTAGATTCCGCCGATGCTCAAAGCCGGAATTGTTGGATTGCCCAACGTGGGCAAATCCACCTTGTTCAATGCGTTGGTCGCCAACGCTCAGGCGCAGGCCGCCAATTTTCCGTTCTGCACAATCGAGCCCAACGTCGGCACCGTGGCGGTGCCCGATGAACGACTGGACCGGCTCACAGAACTGAGCAAAAGCCAGGACACCATTCCGACCCGGATGGAGTTTGTCGACATTGCTGGTCTGGTGAAAGGCGCCAGCCAGGGCGAAGGTCTGGGCAACAAGTTCCTCGCCAACATTCGTGAGGTGGACGCGATCGTTCACGTGATCCGCTGCTTCGAGGACGATGACGTCATCCACGTTTCAGGGTCAGTGGGTCCCTCCCGGGATGCGGAGGTGATCAATCTTGAGCTGGGTCTGGCGGATCTGGCTCAGATTGAGAAGCGCCGGGAGCGTCTCAAGAAGCAGATGCGCACCAGCAAAGAAGCGCAGGTGGAAGACGCTTCTCTTGAACGGATTCAGGCGGTGCTCGAGAACGGTGGTGCGGCTCGCAGCGTCGATCTGAACGACGAAGAAGCGGCGATGATCAAGCCCTTGGGGTTGTTGACCGCCAAGCCGATCATCTACGCCACCAATGTGAGTGAAGACGACCTGGCTGAGGGCAATGTCTTCTGCACCGAGGTGGTTGAACTGGCCGCAAAGGAAGGTGCCGAAACGGTGCGGATCTCTGCCCAGGTGGAAGCGGAGCTGGTGGAACTGGGAGATGAGGAAACCGCGGACTATCTGGAAGGTCTCGGGGTGACGGAAGGCGGTCTGCAAAGCCTGATTCGGGCCACCTATCGATTGCTCGGGCTGCGCACCTACTTCACCACCGGTGAAAAGGAAACAAGGGCCTGGACCTTCAAAGCCGGGATGACCGCTCCGCAGGCTGCCGGTGTGATTCACACCGATTTCGAGCGGGGCTTCATCCGCGCTCAGACCATCGGTTGGGAGAAGCTGCTGGAAGCTGGCTCACTGGCGGAAGCCCGCAACAAAGGCTGGCTGCGCAGTGAAGGAAAGGAGTATGTGGTGGATGAAGGCGATGTGATGGAGTTTTTGTTCAACGTTTAGTCAAAGCATTTGATTTCCTAGACATTCCCTCTAACGCTCTTTGACTTTTCAAGAGTGCTTGATTGGGGAAATATCAGTGATCTCTAGTTGGTTCGCCTAGAGCAAGCCCGGAATGCACTTGTAGCCCTTGAGGAACTTGCTCAACTTTCCACCCTTCATGATCTCACTTCCAATTGTCTCGCATTGATTCAGGGATTCAACTGGAATGAGTTCGATCTCCTGGGTGATTGTGCTTAGAACCAGGTAAGCCGCTTTCTTGTGCTCTCCGTGAGCCACAAGTGAACGTCCATCGTGCTGAGTGGCACTGGCAAGCGGAGAAAATATGACGGTAAGCAGCATCGCAGTGAACCATTTCATTGAGCGATCTGATCTTGCTTTTGCGGTGTTGTGGTCAACACTGTTTGGCTGCTGATCAATTCTTTGTACGTCCATAGAGCATGAACATCTGTTCTCTGGTTGAGATCAATTGGTAGGGCAAAAAGAGGAGTCAGGTCTTCTTCAGTATTTATCTTCAGCATCTAACTGAGAGATGGACTTCTCTTGGCCCTCGGATGGTCTTCATCCTCTGCCGTCAGCTCTCAACGATGTTGTTGACCTGAACTGCCTGCCAGGGCATCAAAGCGTTGTTGCTCTGGCAAGGCGATGTCCTGGCCTGTTGCTGTCACCCCGTAGCGCGGCTTGAGGCTGCGCAGGCTGGGGAGCACGACCAGGCAGGCCCCACCCATCAACAACCAGAGCAGCAGGCCATTGTTTTGAAGGTCCAGCAGGGCTCCACCAGCGAGAGGGGCCACAATGGCGCTGATGGCGAAGCACTGGGAAAACAGTGCCATCGCCAAACCCCGGTGTTCCGGTGGTGTCTCTTCAATGACGGCTTCTGTGGCCGTGGGCAGGAAAGCGGCCTGGGCGAAGGCCATCGGCAGCAGGGATGCCAGCACAAGGATTGTGCCGTTCTCGAACAGGGAGGAGAAAGCAATCAGGCTGCAGCCCAGACTGAATCCCGCCAGGCTCAAGCCGAGACCGAAGGCAACGCTGCGCTCCGCCAGCCAACGGCCCACCGGCCACTGCAGGCTCACCAGCAAGGTCAACTGAAGGGCGATCAGGGCACTGCTGTGGCTCTCGCTAAGGGCCGGTCGCACCAGCCCGCCGCGCACCAGATCGAGGGGAAGCGCACTCTGTTGAAGGGCCAGGATCCCGGTGGCCACCACACTGATCAGCAGTACCGGCAGCAGGGGAAGCAACCAGGGCAGTCGGGTTGTTGGCCGTGGCCGTTGACCAACCGGCGCTGGGCTGTTGCTGCTGAGGTTGCGGTAGGGCGGACCGTCCTGGAGCGGAACAAGGCTGATCAGCACCAACACAGCGCCCATGCACACCGCTTCAACGATGTACACCGTCCGCAGGATTCCAAGGGTGGCGGCAGCGGTTCCGATCAGCGTCCCGATGCCGATGCCGAGGGCATCGGCACTGCGCACCAGGGCGTAGCCCCGCCCTGAGGGAAGGTTGCCGCAACTGAGGGGAACGGCCAATTCGATGGCAGGCCAGTACAGACCCGCTGCACAGCCCAGCAGCAGCTGTCCGAGCAAGTAGCTGTTGTAGTTGTCGGCCTGCAGCAGGATCAGATCAGCTGCAATGGCCAACAGGGTTGTGCCCCTCACCGGCCAGGAGCAGCGAATGCCGCGATCAAGCAGTGCACCGCTCAGCAGGCGCACCACCGTGCCGATCAGGGCAGAGACGGCCAGGCCGCTTCCCACTTCACGCGCTGAGAAGTCGATCGCATGAAAGATCAGCGGCGTCATGAACATCACCCCGCCGGCACCGATGGACGCCAGGAACCTCAGTCGGGTGACATTTCTCAGGGGTGATGGAAACTGGTTCCACCACCGCAGAGGGTCAGGCGTTGCTGCGCGGACGCTTAACAGGACGATGCATCGCGATGGGCTTGATGGGCAGTCTGCTGCTCAGCACGTGCGGATCGTGGCCTGTTGGCTCCACAGAACGTGTGGAGGTCAAGATTGACGGCGTGGTTCTTCCGGTTTCGGTGGAGGAACTCGGATCCTTTGTGCGCTCGCCGACGGCTGATCCAGCGCAGCTCTCGCGATCGGAGCTCTCCACCTGGATGGGGCTTCTCGCACCGGAGAGCCGACAGGGGTTGATCCGTCTGCTCAAGGCTCCTGTGCTCTCCCGTCGCAGCCTCGGGCGTCAGTTGCTGAGCAGCTGGGGGGCGGGTCCGCTGTTGGATGCCCTGGGGGAATTGATTCGAGTGGATGGCGAAACGCGCATCAATCGTTGGCTGGTGCTCTCCACGCTGGAGCAGTTGCTCGAACGGCAGGAAACCGTTTCAACGCTGGATGTGTTGGAGGCGTTGCCCACCCCGCAGTTGCGTCTGGATCTGGATGCGTTGGTGGCTGCTGCCAACCGCTGGCGGCTGGAGTTGAAGCGTCATCAGGCCTTGATGCGGACTTTGGCTCGGGAAGAGGCTCGGCTGCAGCCCCTTCAGGGCAGGGAGCGTGCTGCCTCGGCTGATGCGCCCCGTCACGAAACGCTTGCAGTGGGCCATCGTTCGCGGCTATTGCGGCTGGAACGTTGGATCCCCCAGTCGCCTCGATCGGATCAGACATGGGTCTTGATGATGCCGGGGCTGGGCGGGGACCCCAACCACTTCCACTGGCTGGCCCGTTCGTTGATGCAGGCGGGTTGGCCCGTGCTGGTGCTGGAGCATCCCGGTAGCGATGCCGCCGCTGTTCAGGGTTTGCTGGAGGGGCGTCAGTCGTTTGATGGCGCCGCAGCACTTCGTGATCGCTTGGCTGACCTGGCGGCGGTGCTGGAGGCGCAACAAGGGGGCGATTTGAACATCCCCGGGACCGAGGTGGTGCTGATGGGCCATTCCCTGGGAGCCCTAACGGCCCTCCTGGCCAGTGGGGCGGAGCTGGTGCCCGGGATGGCCCAGCGCTGTGAAGCGGCCCTGGCGGGCTTGCCCCTCGCCAACCTGTCTGAATTGCTCCAGTGCGAACTGGCGGCAGGCCGTGTGCTCGAGAGCAAAGCGATGGACGCGCCGCCCCGTGCGGTGGTGGGGCTCAACAGCTTTGGTGGGTTGATCTGGCCGCACCGCGCCAGTCGGACGTTGCCGATTCCGCTGTTGATGGTGGGTGGCACCCTCGATCTGATCACCCCTCCTCTGGATGAGCAGCTGGCTCTTTTGGCTGGATTGGCGGAGCATCCCGCCAGCCGGGTGGTGGTGGTGGAGGGGGCCAGTCACTTTTCACCGATTCGTGTGGATGGCCAGGGCAAGGCGTCAGAGGGGGACGACATCTTCCGGCTCGGCGAAGAGTTGGTGGGCGTCAATCCCCTCAGCGTTCAACGGGTGATTGCCCATGAAGTCATCCGTTTTCTTGATTCCCTGAACTCCCCGTCACCCAGCAACGATGCGGTTCACCTGATGGACGCCAGTTCCAAGACGCGCTGGCATCGCTTGGGCCGTCGCAGGGCCTTGCAGCTGCTGGATCAGTAGCGCACCCGTGGATCGAGGGCGGCCACCAGCAGGTCAACGGCAACACTCACCAGCACCACAAGGGCGGCGATCACCACCACGATCCCCTGAACGACGGGGTAGTCCCGCTGATTGATGGCTTCCTGCAGACGCAAGGCAATGCCTGGCCAGGAGAAAGTCACTTCAATCAGCAGGGCCCCACCGATCAAGGAGGCCACGGTGATGCCAGCGATGGTGAGCACCGGCAGCAAAGCATTGGGCAGCCCGTGGCGCAGGATCACCTGGCGCTCAGTGAGGCCGCGGCTCCGCGCCGCTTCCACGTAGTCGCCGCGCAGGGTGCGTCGCAGGTTCAGTCGCAGGGCGGTCGTAAAGGTGCCGCTGAGCAGCAGAGCCAGGGTTCCCGCGGGCAGGATCAGGTGACGCACGGTGCCTCGAAAAGCGGCCCAGTTGTTCTGCAGAGCGCTGTCCAGCAGGAAAAAGCCGCTGCCCTCGGGGGGAAGAAGGCTGGGGGGGAAGCGCCCGCCCACCGGCAACCAGCCCAGGCTGACGGCGAACACCAGCTGCACCAGCATGGCCACCCAGAAGGGCGGCAGGGCATAGGTGCCCAATCCGTAGAGGCGTCCGCCCAAGTCGATCTTCCCCTCGGGCCGGGCAATGCCACTGAAGCCAATGCTCAGCCCCACCACGGCAGCCAACACCAAGGCGATAACGCTCAGCTCCAGGCTGGCGGGCAGGGTTTTGCCGATTATGGTTCGAACTGGCTCCTGGTTGATCAGGGCCTGCCCCAGATCGCCGTGGATCAAGCCGTTGAGATAGCTGAGGTACTGATCCAGCAACGATTGATCCAGGCCCAGCCGAGCTCGCATGGCGGCTTTGGCGGCGGCGGGGGCACGGCTTCCGAGAACCGCATCCACGGGATCACCTGGGGCGACGCGCAGTAGCAGGAACACCAGGCTGGCGATCAGCCACAACATCAATGGCGCCAGGGCGAGGCGGGTGGCGCTGTAGCGGGCGAGGTCTCGGGCGCGTCCCATCAGTTGTTCGTGGCTCCGTCCTGGCGGCGCTCCAGCTCAGCGAGCATCAGCTGACCACTGCCATCAAATCGTGGAGGGTTGAGGTTCAGCTGGGCCCAGGCCCGAGGTGAATCCAGCCAGACGGGGATGTAGGCGGCACCGTCGGCCGAGAGATGGTCCACATGGTCCAGGGCGGTGCGGCGGGCATCACCCATCAGCGTGTCGGATTTAATCAGGGCGGTCTGCAATCCGGGGGCACTCCAGAAGCTGCCGCTGATGGCTGCTTCTCCTTCCGTGCAGATGTTGCCCTCCACCGAGGTGCAGCTCAACAGCGGCGTCAGATAGGCCTCCGGATCGGGGTAGCTGCCGCGCCAATCCAGCATCACGGCTTTGAAGGTACCTTCCCCCAGCTGGCGATAGATGGTGGTGGATTCGACGCCATCGAGATCCAACACCAGGCAGTCCGAGAGGTCTCGTTGCACCTGGGCCTGCCAGGTGAGGGCCAGCAATTTGTCGGCGGGCACATTGGAGCGGAAGGTGAGCGGAAAGCGCAGGGTGCTGCCGTTGCAGTAGCCCGCTGCCTGCAGCAGATCGCGGGCCTGCTCGGGGTTGTGTTCGGGCCATGGGGCCATGGCGCCACCGGCCAGGCTGGGGGGCACCAGCGCCCGCAGCGGACGGCGCAGCCCGTAGCTCACCCGTTCACTGATCTCGCTTCGGTTCAGGCTGACGGCCAGGGCCCGTCTGAGGTTGGGGTCTTGGAATGGCTCCCGGTTGCTCAGCAGGGTGATGTAGCCGATCTCCATCGCCGGACCCACCGACTCGTGCAGCTCCCCTGCTCTGGCCCGTTCATGCAGGGTGTGGCGCTGGTCTTCGTCGATCGAGGCGGAGAGCAGCAGATCCACCTCGCCACTGCGCAATGCCCCGTAGAGCGCCGTGGAGTTGCTCAGCGTGATCAGATCGAGGCCGTTGTTGCGCGGCGCCTCACCCCAGTACTGGGCGAAGGGCTCCAAGCTTTGCTGATGTTCGCTGAAGCGGGTCAGTTTGTAGGGGCCTGTCCCCACAAAGCGGTCGTGCAGAAAACGGTCCTGATGGTTGCTGTAGGCCGTTGGTGAGATCGGGGTGAGGTTGATCGACGTCAGCAGGCCCTGCAGGGATGTGGAGGGGCGACTGAGGCGCAGCCGCAGGGTGTGGCTGTCGGCTTCCTCCACCGCCGCAATCCGGTCGCCCACCACATAGCTGAGGGTTCCGATCTCGAGGAAACGCCGCAGGCTGAAGGCCATGGCTGCGGCATTGAACGGCGTTCCATCGTGGAATCGCACATCGGTGCGCAGGGGAACCGTGACGGTGCGACCGCCATCACTGAGAACCGGGGCCGAGGCCGCCAGGCGGGGTTCTAGGGAGCCATCCCGCCTGAGGCGATAGAGCGGATCACCCAGGGCGCTGATCAGCTGCGTGGCGCCGAGGGTGCTGGCCTGGGCTGGATCCAGGGAACTGATTCGGCCTGCAGAGGCCACCGTGATGCGGCTGGTGGGGGGCGGGGCCTGACACCCCATCTGGGTGATGGTGAGAGCCAGGGCCATCAGCGCTCCACCGCACGTCCATCTCGTGGGGCGATCGGTGCGCTTCAACGGGCCTCAATCAACACGGGTCGGCCCATTCAACAGGGACTTACCCGACCTGGCGAATCCTTTCCAACGAGATTTCGAACACCGGTGAGCCCTCGTTGCTCTGCAAGGGCCAGCGGCGCACCCAGCAGCGGTCGTGGTCACCATCCACGCCGATCACCTGATAAGTGTCGTCGTCACTGTCGAGATTGACGCAATCTCCCTGGTGCACCGTCATCGGATTCACCTCCTCCTCTAGGGGGCAGCCTTGACCGGGACTCGAACAGGTGAGGTTCTGCATGAACCGTTTCGAGCACAGATCTGAGGATTCAGGCCTGTGCTGTGGAAGTTCTTGACACTCTGACGCACGCCAGGGGGCATTCGCCAGGGCTGAAGCTCTCCCTAGAGGCAGCCGAGGTGAGCGGCCAGGCCAGACACCTCCGGCAAAGCCTGGATGGCGTCCAGGGCTTCATTCATCTGACGTTGGCTCACTTCGTGGGTGATCACAACGATCTCGGCGCCGGCGTCGCTGGCATTGAACTGCACGATCGACTGGATCGACACGTTGCGTTGGCCGAAGCAGCCGCCCACGTTGCCGATCACGCCAGGGGCGTCTTTTGTCTTGAAACGCACATAGTGGCGTTGGCGAATGTCGCCTGAGTCGACCAGAGCGCAGGGGCGCCAGCTGCTGGCGGCCAGCAGGGGATCCACGTTCCCCGGCCCTTCACTGGCCTGGCGGATGCCGGCGATGTTGAGGATGTCAGCCACCACCGCAGAAGCGGTCGGGCCGGCGCCCGCGCCGGGGCCGTAGAACATCACCCGGCCGATGGGGTCACCTTCCACAAGGATGGCGTTGTTGACGCCGTTCACGCCGGCCAGGGGGTGGTCCTTGGGAACCAGCGTGGGCTGCACCCGCAGGGAGAGGGGCAGGGGATCGCCGCTTTCAGCCATGCGCTCGGCCACCGCCAGCAGCTTCACGCCGTAGCCCAGTTGATTGGCGTAATCCACATCCACTCCCTGCAGGCCACTGATGCCCTCGGTGGGAACGGCAGCGCGATCCACGCTGCCGCCGAAGGCCAGAGTCGCAAGGATCGCGACCTTGTCGGCCGCATCAAGACCGTCCACATCCGCTGCCGGATCGGCTTCGGCGTAGCCCAGCTCCTGGGCATCCTTGAGCACCGAGTCATAGGCGGCCCCCTCCTCAGCCATGCGGGTGAGGATGTAGTTGGTGGTGCCGTTGATGATGCCGCTGACGCGGTTGATGCGGTTGCCCCCCAGGGACTGCTTCAGCGGCTCAATGATGGGAATGCCGCCACCAACGGCGGCCTCTATCAGCACGTATACCCCGGCGGCGGCCGCGGCTTCAGCGATTTCCTGACCGTGGCGTGCGATCACGGCCTTGTTGGCGGTCACCACGGATTTGCCGGCTGCAATCGCCTGGAGAATCAGGCTGCGGGCCGGCTCCAGGCCGCCGATCACCTCCACCACCACGTCCACGGCTGGGTCCTGAATCACCGCCGATGGGTCGGTGGTCAGCAGGCTTTCGTCCAGAGCAACGGGCCGGGGGCGGTTCAGATCGCGGACGGCAACACGGATCAGCTCCAGTTCACCCACCAGCGGGTGACGTTCGCTGGGGTTCTGGAGGATCGATGCCACTCCACCGCCAACCGTGCCCAGTCCCAGCAGACCCACGCCGACATTTGCTGCCATCCCCTGTGATCCGTGTTGGAACGTTTGCGAGCGACTCTATGTATTGACGTGATTCGGCTTCTGTTCCTGTCTCTGTCGGTCCCTGTCCCTGTCCTGATCAGCGCTTGGGTCAGCTGTCCAGTTGACGGGCCTGCTCCTGCATGGCCAGGAGGATGTTGAGGAAGCCATTGGCGCGTGAGGGCGTCAGGCTGGCCTGCAGGCCTGTTGCTGCAATGAAGGCCGGGTCCACCGCCTGCACCTGGGCCGGTGTCAATCCATCCAGCCCCTGGATCAACAATGCGAGCAGTCCCTTGGTGATCAGCGCATCGGAGTCGCCCTGCCAGCGCATCACTCCCTCATCGAGGGCACCCCGCACAAACACCTGCGACACACATCCCTTCACCTTGATGTCGTCGGTCTGCTCCTCGGCCGGCATGGGTGCGAGCTTCTTGGCCAACCAGAGCACGTATTCGTAGCGGCGTTTTGGATCGGCGGTGCCGCCCAGGCGCTCCACCATCCGGTCGAGGGCATCACTGCCGGTGCTGGTGGCCATGCGGGGCTCAGTCGTATCGACGTCGCACGCTAACCAGCAGCCCCACCATCACCAGGCTGAACGGGAACATGACCACCTCGTTCAGATCCACTTCGCCGTCTTGAACGGGAAGTTCGAGGTAGTCGCGGTGGCCTGGACCACCGTCCACCTGGAGATCAACGGTGCCGTTGCCCACGCTGCTGAGATCGAGGCTCAGGCGTCCCTCGGCATCGGTGCGGCCCAGTTCCTGCCCTGGCGTGCCATCGGCATTGAGCAGGCGAACAACGGCCCCCTGGGTGGGCTCACCGTTGGAAAAGCTGCTGCTCAATTGCAGATCGCCATCGAGATACTGCAGAGCACTTTCGATCTGATGGGCTTTGGCAGGGGCCAGCAGCGCGCCATGTAGCACTGAGCCGAGCAGAAACAGTGGAGCCAGCAGACGCAGCATGGAAGGGCGATCAATGCTGCCCATGATGCGGCCTCTCAGGCGGGCCGACCAGCACCCTGTTCCGTGATCCAGCCGGTGAACGGAACATCCCAGGACTCCCGAGGCAACGCCTCGGCCGCAAGGCAGGTTGAGGGCAGCACCACCCAGGCCGGCACGGCAGCCCAGGCGGGATCAGCCCTGAGCCGGTCGTAATACCCACCGCCGTAGCCCAGGCGGATTCCCGCGCCGTCCACCGCAAGCGCCGGCACTAGCAGCAGCGCCACTTGATCGGGTTTCAGAGCATCTCCTGTGGCAGGAGCGGGAATGCCGCAGCCATCGGGCTGAAGCGATTCCTCACACCAGCTTCGGTAGATGAGCTTGCCGTTGCCATCGGCCACCGGCAAGGCCAAGGGCGGATGGGGACCATCCCGCATCGGCCGTACATCAACTTCCCCCGGGAGGGGCCAGTAGATGCCCACATGGCGGTTGCCGCAGTTGGACTGGTCGATCAACGCCGCCACGGCGTTCTGGATGGATCGCGTGGCGGCTACCTCCAGATGACGCTGGGCTTTGAAGTGACGGCGCAGGGTTGGCTTGCTGCTCATCGCTGCAACCAGGCCGTCAGCGCCACCGCAAGGGCATCGGCCGCATCGTCCGGGCGGGGCGGTTCCTCCAGGTTCAACTCCCGCATCACCGCCTCCAGCACCTCATCCTTTTCGGCATGGCCGAACCCCGCCACGGCGAGTTTGATCTGCATGGGTGGGAACTCCACTATCGGGATCTTGAAGCGGGCCAGGGTCATCACCACCACGCCCCGTGCCTGTACCACGTTGATGGTGTTGCTGGATCGGTAGAAGAAAAACTTCTCCACGGCCGCCAGTTCCGGGCGCCAGATCCGGATCAGCTGGCGCAGGTCGCCAGCGATCTCCACCATGCGATCACCGTCAGAGCGACCGGAATCGGTCTGGATGATGCCGCAATCGAGCATGCGCTGGCATCCGTCCTGAATGTCGATCACCCCGTAGCCCACCCGGGCGAGGCCCGGGTCGATGCCGAGGATCCGCATGGGCTGATTGTGGGGGGATCAGGCGGCGAGGGCCAGTTCGAAATCAGCGCGGTCGCTGCTCTCGCTGCGCTCAAACACCTTGCAGAACACCTTCACCACGCGGTCGCCGGAATCCACCTGCTCCAGGGGGTCCTTGCGCAGCCGGTGGCGCAGGCAGCAGGAGGCCACGCGCGCCACGTCTTCCTCGCTCACTTCCGTGCGTCCTTCGAAGGCGGCCAGGGCCCGGGCGGCACGGTTGGTGACGATGTCACCCCGCAGACCATCCACATCCAGCTCGCCGCAGACCGCGGAGATGCGCAGGCGCAGATCCTCATCGATGGTCACCTGACCGAGGCGTTGCTGAGCCTCCACCACACGCTGTTGCAGGGCGTTTTGGTTGCCCTCCACGGCGGTGCTGAAGCCATCGGGATCGCTGTCGAAAGCGGTGCGCTGGTCCACCACCTGCACCCGCAGTTCCGGATCACGCACGGTGCGCACTTCCACGCTCATGCCAAAACGGTCGAGCAGCTGGGGGCGGAGTTCGCCTTCCTCGGGGTTGCCGGAGCCGATCAACACGAAACGCGCGGGGTGACGCACGGAGACGCCTTCCCGTTCCACGGTGTTCCAGCCGGAGGCGGCGGAGTCGAGCAGAACGTCGACGAGGTGGTCGTCGAGCAGGTTCACCTCATCCACGTAGAGCAGGCCGCGGTTGGCCTTGGCCAGCAGGCCGGGCTCAAAGGCGCGCACGCCTTCGCTCAGGGCTTTCTCGATATCGATGGTGCCGCAGAGGCGGTCTTCCGTTGCACCGAGGGGAAGGTCCACCATCGGCACCTGCCGCGGTTCGGTGCTTAGGGTTTCCCCCTGCTGCATCCGCTCGCGCACCTCACTGCTCTGCAGGTCGGGATCGCTGGCCGAGCTGTTGTATGGATCGCCGGCGACAACGTCGATGTCCGGCAGCAGATCAGCCAGGGCACGGATCGTGGTGGATTTGCCGGTGCCACGGTCTCCCATGATCATCACGCCGCCAATGCGCGGATCGATCACGTTGAGAAGCAGGGCCAGCTTCATCTCCTCCTGACCGATCACCGCAGTGAAGGGGAAGACCCTGCGCTTCCGGGGTGCAGTCACGAGCAATTCTCTAGGCGTGCTCAGGATTGTTTCACAGGCTGCACGGTGATGACTTGCGGTGGCGTGGCATCAGCGGGATAGACCAGGCGAACGCGTACCTCTTTGTCCTCCCCTGGCTTGAGCATCAGCTGTCCCAAGAACGGCCCCTGCTGCCCCTGGCGCAGCACCAGGTGCTGGGTCTGGCGCCCCTTGGCAACACCCTCTGAATCCTCCAGACCCGTGGTCTGCACAGGCCCGCGGAACATCACCGGACCGTTGAGGTCATCGCGGAAGCGCAGCAGAGAGGTGGTGCTGTTGCCTTTGAGGGGCGAATCCAGCGACAGTTGCAGCGTGACCGCGGCTGAACCGGTGTTTTTCAGCGGCAGGGTGAGGTCGTACTCCACCCCGTAGTTGCCATGGGCCGCCCAGGCGGTGCCAGGGTAAAAGCGTTTGAGTTCCGCGGTTTGCACCTGGTTGGTGGCGAGGGTGCCGCGCTCCAGGCTGCTGATCGGCCAGGAGATGGGGGCCTTGGGTGCGGCCAGCACCGGGCTGCCCGGGTCGGTGATGCGCGCCCGCCAGCTGCTGCCGATCTGAACACCGCTCACCCGGGAATAAATGATCTTGCCCTTGCTGCCCCGTGGGGTGGGTTGGTGCTCCTTGCCGCTCATGCGCTGGTCCTTGAGCAGTTGCAGCCAGTGCTGCTCGCTTGGAGCCTTTCCGTTTTCACCGTGGGCGGCCAGGGTGGCCAGCGCCACCGGCCCGGAACTATGGAAGCGCAGTTGCAGGTTGCGGCCGTTGAGCAGGGGATCGAGACCGGCAACGGGAATCGGTAACAGCAACAGCTGCGTGGGTGCACCGGGAGCCAGGCTCCAGCGGCGGTTGGTCAGTTCCACTGCGCGGCGGCCGGCCAACAGATCGCCAGCCACACGGCTGCCGGGGCCAGACGCCACCACGTCGGTGGTTTCCGGCATCAGGCTCGGCAAGGGCAGGAAGGGGGCCTGGGTCTGGCCGGGCCCTGTGGCCTGCGAAAGCGAGGTGCTGCCTGAGAGCAGCTGCAGGGTCACAGGAGCGTTCCCCAGCGGAGCTGCCAGCACCGCCAGCCACAGGGTTGAGCTGGGGCTGCCCGCCGCATCACCGGCATACACGTGGTGGCTGAACAGGTCGAACCGACCGTTCAGCACCACTGGAACCGACGCCGCCTTCCCATCGGGGAAGGTTGAGATCAGGATGCCGTCGTCTTCGATCAGTTCGGGGTTGTTGTCGTTCACCATCAACACGCTGTCGAGGCCTCCCGGCAGGGGGCGAACGCTCTGCTGACGCTCAATCACCTCCGCAGCGCCGGGCATGGCTGCAACAGCCAGCCAGGCAGCAGACAACAGCGGAGCGAGCTTCATGGCTTGGGCGGAACAGGGATGGGTTTGAGGTGCGGTGCCATCGCAGCGACGAGCTGACGGATCAGTTCGGTGGATCGGGGGTCGTTGAAGGGGCCCTCCACCAGAAATCCCGCCACAGCGCGTCGTCCGTCGGGGAGTTCGATCAGCCCGGCATCGGCGTAGGCGATGCCGATGTCGCCTGTTTTGTTGTAGACGCGGTACCCCTTCCGGGCCAGGCTTGCGTCCGGTTCGCCCTGGGCGCCACCGAGGCCGCGCATCAAGCCCCTGGGCAGCAGCGTGTTGGTGATCGACGTGCCCATCACCTCGCGAAAAAGATCCCGGCTGCGGGGGGCCAGCAGCTCGCCGCTGTCCACCAAGGCGATTGCCCGGCTGAGATCTCTGGCACTGGTGGTGTTGGTTCCGTCGAGATCCGGCAGCCAGTTGTTCACCACGGTGGAGGGCAGGTCCAGCTCCTGAAAGCGGGCGTTGATCGCATCCATTCCCCCCGCCCGGGCAATCATCAGGTTGGTGGCGGAGTTGTCACTCACTCGGATCATTTCCGTGGCCACCTCATGGGTGGGGAAGCGACTGCCCAGGGGCCAGGAGGCCATCCAACCGGCGCCGCCTCCCACCAGCTCCTCGGTAAGCGTGAGCGGTTCGTTCCACTGCAGTGTTCCCTGATCCAGCAGTTCCAGCACTGCGAGCAGGATCGGCGTCTTGATGGAGCTGGCGGCAGCCATCGGCCGTTCGGCCTGCATGGCCGCAAAGCGCCCGTCGTCGAGGATCAGCATGTAGGCGCTGGCCTGCAGATCCCTCTGTTGTGCGGCCAGCTCCAGCCAGCGCTCACTCAGCGCCCTGATTTCCTGCCTGGGGGCGAAGCGTGCCTGCTTCAGACCCTTCGCCACGACAGAAGCAGGTTTCTTCCCTGCGGCGTTTTCAGTGCTGGGCGGCTCCATGGCGTCACCGAGCAGCGTGGTGATCAGCGCTTGATCGGCCAGCCAGCTGGGCAGGGCGATCTCCTGTTGCTGAACGCGGGGCGCTAGCAGCCGCAGGCCGCTGCCGGTGAGCAGTCCCAGACCCACCCCCATCAACACCAGCCGCAGGATGAGCGGGGCCGGACCTTTCCAGCCGGCGGAGCGACGTGACGAACGACTGCTGCTCAACCTTTCAGCCGTGACTGTTCGGCAGAGATTAGGGGCGCTTGGCGCGGATGGCCCAGCGCAGTTGGCGCACCATTCCCCGCAGCAGAGCCACCTCCTCAGCGCGCACCGTGGCGCGTTGCAGCAGATCCCGCACCTTGGCCATGCGGGCGGAGGCGGTGTGCTCCAGCAGGAAACCGGCCTCCAGCAGCAGGTCAGTGGCGTCGTCAAGAAAGGCTGAAAGCGCCTTGGCGGCTGCCGGGTCCGGCGATGGCGGCTCGATGCAGTGGGTTTCAGTACTCCCGCTGTTGAGGCGGGCCAACTCATGCAGCACCACCGCCACGGCGTGGGAGAGATTCAGCGAGGGATAGGCCTCCCCGCTCTGCAGGCAGAGAACCCTCTGGCAGAGCCGCAGCTCACTGTTGCTGAGGCCGCGGTCTTCCCGTCCAAACACCAAGGCCACGGGGGCGTCTGAGCTGGAGCTGCTGCCATCCCTGGCCAGCAACCAACCCAGGGCCTGCTCGGGTGTTTGCAGGGGGATCTCTCCATGGTCCAGGCGTCCGCAACTGCCCACGGTGCGGCGGCAGTCATGGATGGCCGTCAGCAGGTCGGGAACCACCATGGCGGCCTGAAGCAGCGCCTGGCCGTGCACGGCCATCAGCATCGCCTCCTCGCTGAGGTGGTCACAGCGGGGGGCCACCAGCCGCAGTTCGCCTACCCCGAAATTGGCGCAGAGCCTGGCCACGCTTCCGATGTTTAGGGGGCCGGCCGGCTCCACCAGCACGACAACGGCATTCAAGGCAGCGGCTCAGCTGAGGGTGTGCAGATAGGCCAGCAGGTCGGCCATCGATTGCGGTTCCATCTCAAAGCTCGGCATGGGAGGAGTCTCGCCGCTGATGATCTGGTGCACCAGAACGGGGTCTTTGAGCTGGTTGCTGACGCCCTGAAGTTGAGGGCCCACCAACCCCTGGCCGGCAAGGCCGTGGCAGCCGGCGCAATTGATCCGGAACAGCTGGCCGCCGTGGTCAACGGCCCCCTGCAGCTCAAGGCTGGCCTTGATGTAGGGGTCCTGCTGGGCGCTGCCCAGAACCCAGAGCACCAGCACCACGCAGGCCGTGGCAGCTGACACCACGAGCGCGGCGATCAGGCCGCGCCCCCGATCGCTCGAATCATTTGCATCAGCTGATGCCGATTCGGCCGCAATTCGTGACGGCTGGACCACAGACCCGGAGTTCCAATGAGAGAATTCTCCCTAATTCTGATTGCTGACGCGACGCGATGATCGAACCTCTGCTCTGCGGCATCGTTTTGGGTCTGATCCCCGTCACGCTGATGGGTCTGTTCGTGGCGGCATGGAACCAGTACCGCCGCGGTGGCAGCGCTCTGGGGGGCTGAGAAGCATCACGCTGCTGATGCCGTAGCGGCGTTGATCCACAACCGTCCAATCTGAGCCCGGTTCTGGGTTCAGGTTTGAGCGATGTTCACACACCACCAGGGAGTCCTGGTGAAGCCAATTCCCCTCGGCGAGGGCGATAAAGCAGGGTTCGTAGAGGCCCTGGTCGTAAGGGGGGTCGAAATAGACGATGTCGAAGGGCTCCTGGTTCCAGCCCTTGAGCAGCCATGCGATCAGCTCCCTCCGTTCTGTGCGGATTTCCGGAGCCTGTGAACGGCTCGCCGCCACTGCACTGAGGTTGCTGCGGCTGACGCGGATGCATTGCGGGTCTTGATCAACGGCCACCACACAGCGAGCCCCCCGCTGCAGGGCCTCACAGCCCATCACGCCGCTGCCGCTGCAGAGGTCGAGCCAGCGGCAGTCCTGCAGATGCGGGGCAAGGATGTTCATCACGGCTTCGCGCACCCTGGAGGTGGTGGGCCGAGCCGTGCGACCCCCGGGGCTCAGCAGCCGTCGCCCCCCGCTGAGGCGCAGTTGCCCGCCACCGCTCATGGGCAGGGTTCAGCCCCGTTACACAGCCAGGTCAACCAACGCTTGAGCATCTGTTCTCCAGCATCGGACGACTTCTCCGGATGGAACTGGCAAGCGCCGACGCGGCCCCGCCAGACCACAGCGGTCACCTCCTGATCGCCGAAGGGGGCCGAGGCCTTGAGGTCATTTCGATCGCTGGGAACAGCGGCGTAGCTGTGCACGAAATACACCCACTCTGATGGGGCATCGCTGCTGAGCAGCGGGCAGCTGCCGTGATGCTTCAACGGAGCCCAGCCCATGTGGGGGATGCGTTCGCCGCTGTTGCTGGGCAGGCGGCTCACCCGTCCGCCCAAGAGCCCGAGGCCTGGATCGCTGCCTTCATCGCTCTGCTCGAACAGCAGTTGCAGGCCGAGGCAGATGCCGAGCAAGGGGCGATCCTCCTGACCCCAGCGCAACAGGTGGGGCACCAGTCCGGTGGCCCTGAGGTTTGCCATGGCCGGATCAAAAGCGCCGACCCCGGGCAGGATCAGCGCATCGACGCCCTCCAGATCTTCGGCGTTATGGATCAATGAGCAGCACTGATCGAGCCGCTCGAGGCATCTCTCCACCGAGTGGAGATTGCCCATGCCGTAATCGATTAACCCGAGGTTCAGACTCAACCGGTCGATCCGTTCTGGATACGGATTCAGAGGTACTTGGAAATGGTGCCTGACAGGGTTGCCTTGGGAACAGCGCCCACGACGGTGTCAACTTTCTGGCCGCCCTTGAAAACCATCAGCGTCGGGATGCTGCGGATGCCGTACTGGCTGGCCACGTTGGGGTTCTCGTCGGTGTTGAGCTTGAACACCTTGATCTGGCCGTCAAATTCCTTGGCGATCTCTTCCACGATCGGAGCCACCATGCGGCAGGGTCCGCACCAGGGTGCCCAGAAGTCCACGAGAACCGGTACGTCGCTCTGGAGCACGTCCTGCTCGAAGGATGCATCGGTGACAGCAGCAGCGCTGGACATATGAGCAGGAGAATTTAGGGAGAATTTAGCAACGGTTTCGAGCGAAAACACAGCTCTTCCCTGCTGAGAAGGGAACTGTGACAGTCGCTCTCCACAAAGAGTGAAAGCCCGATCGCGTCGGGCCGGGGGGTGTGAGGAGTGTGGGGCCGAGGCCCGCACAGCTCCAATTTAGCCCTGCATTACTTGCCCATTCCGAGGTGCTGGGCCTTTTGGTAGACCTTGCCTTCCGTCAGCAGGGAGGGTGCCACGACCACCTCCACCTGCTGCATCTCTTTAATGGTTTGGGCGCCCAGGGTGCCCATCGATGTCTTCAGGCAGCCCAGCAGGTTGTGGGTGCCGTCGTCCAACTTGGCCGGGCCACGCAGGATGCGCTCGATGCTGCCGGTGTTGCCCACATTGATGCGGGTGCCGCGGGGCAGTACAGGGCTTGGGGTGGCCATGCCCCAGTGGAAGCCACGGCCGGGAGCTTCCTCAGCACGGGCGATGGGAGAACCGATCATCACGGCGTCGGCGCCACAGGCGATGCACTTGCAGATGTCACCGCCGGTGACGATGCCACCGTCGGCAACGATCGGCACGTAGCGACCGCTTTCCTTTTCGTAGTCGGCCCGGGCGGCAGCACAGTCGGCCACTGCGGTGGCCTGGGGAATGCCCACGCCGAGAACGCCACGGGAGGTGCAGGCTGCACCGGGGCCGATGCCCACCATCACGCCGGCGGCACCAGCCCTCATCAGCTGCAGGGCCACGTCGTAGGTGACGCAGTTGCCGATCACCACGGGAACGCCCATGTCGCGGCACAGGGCTTCCAGATCCAGGGTCTCCTGGCCTGCAGGACCGGTGTGATCCGTCGAGACCACGGTGGCCTGCACGAAGAACAGGTCGGCTCCGGCTTCGGCGATGGCCTTGCCGAAACGCATGGCTGCCACCGGAGTGCCGCTAACGGCTGCAATGCCGCCCTGGGCCTTGATGTCCTGGATGCGTTTGCGGATCAGCGCCTCCTGAACCGGCTGGCTGTAGATCTCCTGCATCAGCGGGACGAATTCGTCCTTGCCAACGGCGGCGATGCGATCCAGCACCTGGTTGGGGTCGTCGTAGCGGGTCTGAACACCCTCAAGGTTCAACACGCCAAGGGCGCCCAGTTGGGACAGGCGAACGGCCATGCCCACGTCCACCACGCCGTCCATGGCGCTGGCGATGATCGGGATCTCGCGCTCGATGCCACCCAGGGTCCAACGGGTATCGGTGACCTCGGGGTCCACCGTGCGACCCCCAGGCACCAGGGCAATTTCATCAATTCCGTAGGCCCGGCGAACGGTCTTGGAGCGTCCGAGCTGAATGTCCACCGCGCGACTTCAATAAAGTCAGATCAAGCTACCAATCGGGATGATCAGCTCAGCTTGATCGGGTCAGCTCGATCGGCCCGTCACGCGGGTCCAGGTGGAGCGGGCGCCCTTGATGAAGTTGTCCCGATCGCTGTTGCGGATCAGGTTGCGCAGGGCGAAGTTCACCAGCCAGACCACGCCGGCCAGCTCCAGCAGGCCTGGCACCAGAGGGATGCTGTTGATGGTGCTGAGCACACCGGAGTAAACCGTCGCCACCAGGCTGAACACGATCAGGCCGCCCAACACCCGCAGTGGCAGCTGGGCTTTGGTCCAGAGCTCCGCCAGATCGTTCTGCTCGAGCCAGTCCTTCACCTTGCCCAACAGCAGCTCCCATTCGCCGCCGTCTTCATCGGCGCTCTCCTGAGCAGAGATCGACACGGTGGAAGCGATCACCGGGTCTGGTGTTGGAGCGGGGGTTGGTGCTGGCGTGGGCGCCGGTGTTGGTGCCGGAGTCGGCTCAGGTTCCGGCGTTGCGGCGGGCGTGGGCTCCGATGTGGGGGTGGGGTCGCTGCCTGGGGTTTCGGCTTCAGGGCGCGGCTCGTCGACAGGACCCATCACATCAGTGGAAAGCGTTCGGCAGTTTATCCGGATTTTTCTGTTGCTTCCACTGTCCGAGATAGACTGACAAAGGACGTCTGATGCACGTATGACGGATTCTGTGGGGCCTAGCGGCGGCGGTCCCGGCGATTCCGACGATCGGATCATTCAGACGGACCTGCGCAACGAGATGTCGCGCTCCTACTTGGAGTACGCGATGAGCGTGATCGTGGGTCGGGCCCTGCCCGATGCCCGCGATGGCCTCAAGCCGGTGCATCGCCGGATCCTGTACGCGATGTACGAGCTGGGCCTCACCAACGACAGGCCTTACCGCAAGTGCGCCCGTGTGGTGGGCGAAGTGCTCGGCAAATATCACCCCCACGGCGACACCGCCGTGTACGACGCCCTGGTGCGCATGGCCCAGGACTTCTCGATGTCGATGCCCCTGATCGATGGGCACGGCAACTTCGGCTCGGTGGACAACGACCCACCGGCGGCCATGCGATACACCGAATCGCGGTTGCAGGCGCTCACCACCGACAGCCTCCTGGAGGACATCGAGGCTGAGACGGTTGATTTCGCAGACAACTTCGATGGCTCCCAGCAGGAGCCCACGGTCCTGCCGGCGCGGATCCCGCAGCTGCTGCTGAATGGTTCGGCGGGCATAGCCGTGGGGATGGCGACCAACATCCCGCCCCACAACCTCAATGAACTGATTGATGGCTTGCTCGCGTTGATCGCGAACCCGGAGATCACCGATCAGGAGTTGATCCAGCTGATCCCCGGCCCGGACTTCCCCACCGGCGGTCAGATCCTGGGTCGTGAAGGCATCCGCGAGACCTACCTGGGTGGCCGCGGCTCGGTGACCATGCGCGGCGTGGCCAACATCGAAACGATTGAGGCTCCCGGGCGGCCCGATCGCGATGCGGTGATCATCACCGAGCTGCCGTATCAGACCAACAAAGCTGCGCTGATCGAGCGCATCGCGGAGCTGGTCAACGACAAGAAGCTCGAGGGCATATCTGACATCCGCGACGAGAGCGACCGCGACGGCATGCGGATCGTGGTGGAGCTGCGCCGCGACGCCTACCCGCAGGTGGTGCTGAACAACCTGTTCAAACTCACCCCGCTGCAGAGCAACTTCAGTGCCTACATGCTGGCGCTGGTGAACGGTGAGCCGATCCTGCTCACCCTGCGCAAGATGCTCGAGGTGTTCCTTGACTTCCGGGTCGAGACGATCGAGCGTCGCACCCGCTACCTGCTGCGCAAGGCCGAAGAGCGCGACCACATCCTGCTGGGCCTGCTGCTAGCCCTTGATCAGCTCGATCCGATCATTGCCTTGATCCGGGCTGCACCCGACACGGCCACGGCACGGCAACAGCTGCAGGATCGTCATGGCTTGTCCGACATCCAGGCCGACGCCATCCTGCAGATGCAGCTGCGTCGTCTCACCGCCCTTGAGGCCGACAAGATCCGGCTCGAGCACGAGGACCTCGTCACCAAGATCGCCGACTACAAGGACATCCTTGGCCGGCGTGAGCGGGTGTTCGGGATCATCCAGGACGAGCTCGGCCAGCTGCGGGAGCGCTACCCGACCCCGCGCCGCACCGAAATCCTCGACCTCGGCGGTGGCTTGTCTGACATCGACCTGATCGCCAACGAGCGGTCTGTGGTGCTGCTCACCGAGACCGGCTACCTCAAGCGGATGCCGGTGAGCGAATTCGAGGCCACCAGCCGCGGCACCCGCGGCAAGGCCGGCACCCGTAGCCAGGGTGAAGATGCGGTGAAGCTGTTCATCAGCTGCAACGACCACGACACCTTGGTGCTGTTCAGCGACCGTGGTGTGTCGTACGCCTTGCCCGCCTACCGCGTGCCCCAGTGCAGCCGTGCGGCCAAGGGAACACCGGTGGTGCAGCTGTTGCCGATCCCCCGGGAAGAAGCGATCACCACGTTGATTCCGGTGTCGGAGTTCAGCGACGACACCGACCTGGTGATGCTCACCCGAGGTGGCTTCATCAAGCGCACCCGCCTTTCGGCCTTCAGCAACATCCGCTCCAACGGCCTGATCGCCATCAACCTGGAGGAAGGCGATGCCCTCACCTGGGTGCGCCTGGCCGTGCCGGGCGACAGCGTCTTGATCGGCTCCAAAGCCGGGATGACCATCCACTTCCGGCTCAGCGATGAGGAGTTGCGCCCCCTGGGGCGCACGGCCCGCGGCGTGCGGTCGATGAACCTGCGCGAGGGCGATGCCCTGGTGAGCATGGATGTGCTGCCGGTGGAACTCGCCGATCAGGTGGCTGCCAGCGCAGACGATGAAGAGGATGCCGCCAGCGAGGGTCCCTGGGTGCTCGTGGCCTCGGCTTCGGGTCTGGGCAAACGGGTTCCGGTGACGCAATTCCGCCTGCAGAAGCGGGCTGGCATGGGCCTGCGGGCGATTAAGTTCCGCATCGACTCCGATCAGCTGGTGGGGCTGAGTGTGCTCGGTGCCGGCGAAGAGCTGCTGCTGGTGAGCGAGAAGGGGGTGATCGTGCGCACCAGCGCCGATGCCATCCCTCAGCAATCCCGTGCTGCCACGGGAGTGCGTCTGCAAAAGCTCGACAAGGGCGACCGGCTGCTGAAGGTGGTGTTGGTGCCGCCTGAAGCGGAGGACGACTCCGCTGACGACACCTCGAACGACAGCGATTCGAGTGATACCGAAGCGTCTAACACCGACAACAACGCTCAGGACAGCTGACCTTGGCTGAGCCGGTGGATGTGCTGGTGCTGGGGGGCGGTCCTGCTGCCCTCTGCATCGCGTCGGAACTGAACCAACGGGGTGTGGCTGTTGCGGGCATCGCCCCGGATCCGGTCGAAGATCCCTGGCCGAACACCTACGGAATCTGGGCCGAAGAGCTCAAAGCGGTGGGGCTTGAGCAGCTGCTGGAGCACCGCTGGAGCGACACCGTCAGTTATTTCGGCGAAGGTGGCTCAACGGCTCAGGATCAGAGCCATGCCCACGGGATCGACTACGGCCTGTTCGATCGGGCGGCTCTGCAGCGCCATTGGCTGGAGCGCGCCGACGGCGTGGTCTGGCATCAAGACACGGCCGAGCGGGTGGAGCTGAACGGTGCAACCACCAACGTGTTCTGCGCATCGGGAACCACCCTGCAGGCGCGCTTGGTGATTGATGCCTCCGGTTCGCGCACGCCCCACATTCGCCGCCCCGATCAGGGGCCGGTGGCGGGCCAGGCGGCCTACGGCGTGGTGGGGCGTTTCTCCAAACCGCCAATTGAGCCGGGCCGGTTTGTGTTGATGGACTACCGCTGTGATCACCTCAGCGAGGAGCAGCGCAGCGAACCGCCCACGTTTTTGTATGCGATGGATCTGGGCGATGGGGTGTTCTTCGTGGAGGAAACCTCACTCGCCTTGGCGCCGGGTGTTCCCTACGACGTGCTCAAACAACGGCTGCAGCAGCGCCTCGATCGGCGCGGCGTGGACATCACTGAGGTGATCCATGAGGAGTTCTGCCTCTTCCCGATGAACCTGCCGCTGCCGGATCGCAACCAGCCGGTGCTGGCCTTTGGAGGCGCGGCGAGCATGGTTCATCCCGCCTCGGGTTACATGGTGGGATCGCTGCTGCGGCGGGGGCCTGATCTGGCCCAGGCCATATCCGAAGCCCTCGTCAATCCAAGCCTTGTTTCAGCGGCTTTGGCGCAACGGGGTTGGCAAGCGCTCTGGCCGATCGATTTGGTGCTGCGCCATCAGCTCTATCAATTCGGTTTGGGGCGGTTGATGGGATTCAACGAAGCGTTGTTGCGCATCCACTTCGCCACTTTCTTCTCCTTGCCGAGGGAGGAGTGGTTTGGCTTCCTCACCAACACACTGCCGTTGCCGCGCTTGATGGGGGTGATGCTGCGCTTGTTTGCCCTCTCCCCATGGGAGTTGCGGCGTGGGTTGGTGTTGGGGGCGGCGAAGGATCAAGCTCCGCGGTTTTGAGATCGTTTCAGGACAGACCCGATCCCTCAGTTGAGGGAGCGCTGAACAGCCACGCCCCCCCCATCTGAGGGAGGAATTTTTATGCGTTGGGTGCAGAGGGCTGTGCCGCGGACTGCAACGGAGCCCAGTCCAACGGCTGAATAAGCGGGAACAGGCGGTCGTCCGTCTGCACCTCCTCGAGCCAGCCCTCCGGTAGTTCGCTGGTGCCGTCGATCGCCTGCATCAACTGCCAGAAGCGGCCCAGGTGGCGCTGGACCCGTTCCTTGGCCAGTTCGGTGGTGGTTCCGGCACGGAGGATGAAGCTCCAATCGGACGACTGCGCCAGCAACAGCTCCCGAGCAGCCTGCTGCAGCCACTGCATCGCCTGCTCGCTGCCCACGCCGCAGCTGCAGCGCTGCACCATCGCTGCACTGGCCTTGTCCCACTCAGGAATGATCCAGGCGTTGCTGTCGTTCAGCCAATAGTCGTGATAGCCCCCTTGCCCCCAGCTGGAGGGGCAGGGATCGCAGAGCTGCAGCTGGCCAACGTTGTTCAGCACATCGCGCAGCCGGGTGAAGGCCACCCCCTGCTGAGGTGCCTGCTGAAACAGCTGGTTGAGAAAGGCTGGCCCTTCAAACCACCAGTGGCCGAAGAGTTCGGCATCGAAGGGCGCCACCAGCAGGGGGGACACGTCCATGGCAGCGCTGAGCTGATCCAGTTGCCGCCGGCGTCCCTGCAGGTAATCGGCGGCATGCTCTTTCACCCGTTCCGCCGCCACCCCCGGTTCGTAGGGGCGTTTGCGGTCCAACGGCGCGCTGTGGTCAGTGACCCGATGCAGCTTCAGGCCGAGCGGTCGCGGTTGGTCAAGTCTCAGCGGTTTGAGCTCCTCGATCGGCAGGTCCCAGCCCAGATCGCGGTGGAACTCCCGGTAGTGGGGATCGCCGGGGTAACCGTCCTTGGCCGACCACACCGGCAGCGTGGCGTCACTGTCGCGTCCGAAGAAGGCCACCCCATTGCGGCTGCAGATCGGGGCGTACACCCCATAGCGGGGCCTGGGCCGGCCGTGCAGCAACCCATGCCCATCCAGCACGGCGTAGCGCAGCCCCGCATCGCGCATCCAGCGATCCAGGTCCTCGTAATAGGCGCATTCCGGCAACCAGATCCCCAAGGGGCGTTCGCCCACGAGGCGTTGGTGCTCCCGCACCGCCGTGCGCAGTTGCCCGCGCACCGCTTCCGGGTGATGGCGCAGCAGGGGCAGGTAGCCGTGGGTGGCGCCGCAGGTGAGCAGGTCTACCACCCCCTGGCGCTGCAGGGCCGCGAAGCGCTGGATCAGATCGCCGTCGCAGCTCTGCCAGGCCCGCCGATGCCGCTCGATCGTGGCCGCCAGGTGCTCGGCGCCTGCGCGCAGGGATGGGTCAGCCTTCGGGAGGAGATCCAGCCGTTCGTTCAGCCAGTCGGGGAAGCGCTGCTTGAGGTCTTGATCGCTCAGCAGCGACAGCAGCGTCGGCGACAAGCCGATGGTGAGCTTGGGCTGCTGGTGGGGGTCGGCGCTGGCCCGCTCCAGCGTTTCCAGCAGCGGCAGATAACACTCGATCAGGGCCTGGAAAAACCAGTCCTCCTCCAGGGAGCCAGGTTGTGCCGACCGCACGTAGGGCAGATGGGCATGCAACACCAGGGCGACAGCGCCTTTGGTCACGAATAAGCCCAAACGTAGGCTGAATTTAATCCGATTCCCCCTCGGGGACTGAACTAGGATGGGTTAACTCATAGTCATTCCGACTAAGACCTCCGCTGGAGCCCCTTCCATGGCCAAGGACCCCGGTCGCGTCCTGATTTTTGACACCACCTTGCGGGATGGTGAGCAGTCGCCCGGGGCGAGCCTCAACCTGGAGGAAAAGCTGGCCATTGCCCAGCAGCTGGCGCGGCTCGGTGTGGATGTGATCGAGGCGGGGTTCCCCTTTGCCAGTCCCGGTGATTTCGCCGCTGTGCAGCGGATCGCCCAGCAGGTGGGTGGCGACAACGGCCCGATCATCTGTGGCCTGGCCCGTGCCTCACGGGCCGACATCAAGGCCTGCGCCGATGCCGTGGCGCCAGCCCCGCGTCGCCGCATTCACACCTTCATCGCCACCAGCGACATTCACCTCGAGCACAAGCTGCGCAAGAGCCGTGCCGATGTGCTCGGCATCGTTCCCGAGATGGTGAGCTACGCCCGCTCTCTTGTGGAGGATGTGGAGTTCTCCTGTGAAGACGCCGGCCGCAGCGATCCGGAGTTCCTCTACGAGGTGATTGAGGCGGCGATTGCCGCTGGCGCCACAACGATCAACATTCCCGACACCGTCGGCTACACCACCCCCTCGGAGTTCGGTGCACTGATTGCGGGCATCAATCAGCACGTGCCCAACATCAGCGATGCCGTGATCTCGGTGCACGGCCACAACGATCTCGGCCTGGCCGTGGCGAACTTTCTTGAGGCGGTGAAGAACGGCGCCCGTCAGCTCGAATGCACGATCAACGGCATCGGCGAACGGGCCGGCAATGCCTCCCTCGAGGAGTTGGTGATGGCGCTGCATGTGCGGCGTCGTTACTACAACCCCTTCTTTGGCCGGGAGGAGGACAGCCCCACGCCGCTCACGGCCGTGCGCACCGAAGAGATAACCAAGACCTCACGGCTGGTGTCGAACCTTACCGGCATGGTGGTGCAGCCCAACAAGGCCATCGTTGGTGCCAATGCCTTCGCCCATGAATCCGGCATCCACCAGGACGGCGTTCTCAAGAACCGGCTCACCTACGAAATCATCGACGCCCAGACCGTGGGCTTGTCCGACAACCGCATCTCCCTCGGCAAGCTGAGCGGCCGCAGTGCCGTTCGCGCCCGTCTGGAGGAACTGGGCTACGACCTCACCCGTGAGGACCTCGATGAGGCCTTTGCCCGCTTCAAGGAACTCGCTGATCGCAAGCGCGAGATCACCGACCGTGATCTGGAGGCGATCGTCGGCGAACAGGTGCAGCAGCCGGATGCTCGTTTCCAGCTCAAGCTAGTGCAGGTCAGCTGCGGCAGCAGCCTGCGCCCCACCGCCACCGTCACCCTTTCGGATGAGGAGGGCAGTGAAACCACAGGCTCGGCGGTGGGCACCGGTCCGGTGGATGCCGTCTGCCGTGCCTTGAATGATCTGTCGGGTGTGCCGAATGAATTGATCGAGTTTTCGGTGAAGTCGGTCACCGAGGGCATCGATGCCATGGGCGATGTGACCATTCGCTTGCGCCGCAACGGTGCGCTCTATTCCGGTCACGCTGCCGACACCGATGTGGTGGTGGCGGCGGCCATGGCCTTCGTGAACGCCCTCAATCGCCTGGTGGCTGGAGAGGAGCGCCAGTCATTGCATCCGCAGAAGGATCCTGTTGTTCTGGAGACCCGACCGACGCTCTAGAGCCGACGCCATGCGCACCTCCACCGCCCGGGCCGTTCAGCTGGTGCTGCTGATTCTTCTTGCGCTGCTGGTGCTCACTCCGTTGCTCTGGTTGGTGAGCACCTCGCTCAAGGGCCCGGCTGAGGACATCTTCAGCAGTCCACCGGCGTTGCTGCCCGCCCAGCCGAGCCTCGATGCCTACGTGCGGCTGTTTCAGGACAATCCCCTCAGCATCTATCTGTTCAACAGCACCGTGGTGAGTGGCCTGGCGGTGCTGGCCAACCTGTTGTTCTGCTCCCTGGCCGCCTACCCCCTGGCCCGTCTGCGCTTCGCCGGCCGGGGCCTGGTGCTGGGGCTGGTGGTGGCCACGATCCTGATCCCGTTTCAGGTGGTGATGATTCCGCTGTATCTGCTGATGGTGCAGCTGGGGCTGCGCAACACCCTGCTGGCCCTGGTGATTCCCCAGGCGGCTACCGCCTTCGGCCTTTATCTGCTGCGCCAGAGCTTCCTGGGTGTTCCCAAGGAGCTGGAGGAGGCGGCACGCATCGATGGCTGCAGCCGTCTGGAGGAATGGTGGAACGTGATGATCCCCGCCGCCAAAGCCGATCTCATCACCCTGGCGATGTTGGTGTTCATCGGCACCTGGAGTGATTTCCTCTGGCCGCTGGTGATCCTCGACGACCCGTCCCTCTACACTTTGCCTCTGGGCCTGCAGCAGCTTTCCAGCAGCTTCTCGCTCGATTGGCGGATCGTTGCCGCCGGCTCGGTGGTGTCAATCCTGCCGGTGTTGTTCTTGTTCGTGCTGTTGCAACGCTTCATCTTGCCCAATGCCAGCGGGGATGCGGTGAAGGGATGAAGCGGCCGAGGTGCGCATGGCCGAGAAGGCATCCATGCGTTCCTGCATCACACCCATCTGTTGGCTGAGCAGCTCACTGTGGGCGCCGTTCGGTGTGCGCTCCTCCAGTTGATCGATCCGCTCCTGCAGCGCATGGAGGCGTTGGTTGTGCTGCCGCAAACCCTGCAGCAGGGTCACCACCAGAACACTCACCAGGGCCAGGCTGCCGCAGCTGATCAGTTTCAAGAGCATGCAACCTCCCCACTTGGGCCGATGCTGACTTGAATGGGAGCACGCAACAAGTGGTGTAGGGATGTCTCTCGAGGATCTCGAGCGGTTTCTCGGGCTTGCTGCCGAGCGCGGCTTTGCCCTGAGTGAGGCGGATGTCTTCGCGGCCCAGCAGCGCGAACACCAGGCGCGAACGGCAGCTGAGCTGCAACAGGATCAAGCCGCCGAATCACGACGCCTGCGCAATTTCATCCACGGCTGATCACCACCACGTTTAGTTCACAGTTCCGTTCAAAGATCCAGTCACTGATCCAGCTTCACCACGTCCGTTGCTTCTCCGAACACCTCGCGGATCCAAAGGGCGTGTTTCACAGCGCCATCGTGGCTGTGAAAAATCCATGCCCTGTCGAGGGAGGCTTGGCTCTCGATGCGTTGGTCCAGGGCATTGACGCCGAGGTAGCCGCCCTCCGAGCAGGACCGCAGCACATAGCGTTCGGCATGTTTGGTGAACATCGGCTGAGCGGGCTATCTCTTCTCGCTAGGGATGCGGTTGCGCGGCTTTCGTCGTTCTGCGGAATTGCTTCTACTTCTCTTCCTTGAGGGTTAAGAGGGTTTGTTGTTGCCAGCCCAAACCCATGGGTGCGGCAAAGCGGATTTGATGCCCGCCCTCCCGGAACCAGGGGGTGCTGAGGGTCTCGATCTGAAGCTCGTCCGGGTTGAGCGACCAGGTGTACTGCAGGTAGCGGCGCAGCTCCTCCGGCTCGGGCGGATGGGGTTGTTGCCAGTGCACCACGGCCAACTGCCCCGGCCGTGAGTGGAGAATCGCCAGACGGTGATTCGGATCGCCATCGTTGGCGGGCTGAATCGATTCCTTCAGCTGCTCGTTGCAGACGTAGAGCCGCAGCGGAGCACTGCCATCGGCCTGG
This sequence comes from Synechococcus sp. N19, assembly GCF_900474045.1. Classification (NCBI taxonomy): domain Bacteria; kingdom Bacillati; phylum Cyanobacteriota; class Cyanophyceae; order Synechococcales; family Synechococcaceae; genus Synechococcus; species Synechococcus sp. N19. The sequence continues at coordinate 293,889 of NZ_UCNR01000009.1, read as the reverse complement.
GGAAGTGGATATTTGTTGAGATACAGGGCCCGTGCTTTTTGAAACGCTGCCCCCGGAGCCTTCACCATCAAGGCGTTGTAGGCCTGCTGCAGCTGATCACTCATGCCCTTTGCGTACCGTTGCTGGCTCCAGTGTGGGAATGCCGTCGGGTCAGGACCATGGGAAGATGATGACACTTCCGGGATTGGACTGCGATGGCCAAGCATCGCTCCCGCTACCGGTTGGTTGGCCTCGACGGTCAGCCGCATCCGGTGCTCGACGCCCCCTACGACTCGTTAGAACTTGCACTCGCTGATGCCAGTGATTGGTGCACGGGACAAGGGTCCCGCTGTTCCATGGGTCAGCAGGGCATTGCGGTTGAAGTGCGAACCAACAGCGGCAGTTGGCGCACCATCGACTACCCCGTCAGTTGCTTGAGCCGATCCAGTTCGATGGCGGGCTGATGTGGGTCAGTGTTGATCTCTGCGTGGTGCCGATCGGTGTGGGCGTCAGCCTTTCGCCCTACATCGCCACCTGTGAGCGGGTGATCGCCGCCACGGGCCTGAACCATCAGCTGGGCCCCAATGGCACGGCGATCGAAGGCCCGTGGGACGAGGTGATGGACTGTGTGCGGGCGTGTCATGCCGAGTTGCATGGCATGGGAGCCCCGCGTCTTTACACAACGCTCAAGCTCAACACCCGCACCGATCGGCAGCAGTCGTTTGCGGAGAAGGTCACGTCCGTGCAACAGCTTCTTGGCGAATAAAAATCTGTAGAACTTCGGTGGGAATCAAGCCGGCTTGAGCCGATCTTGAGACCAATGAGATTGTTCTGTGGTCCCTGGCTTGATGGGTCGCCGTTTCAGGGCTGCGCTGTTGGTTCTGCTGGTGTTGCAGCTCACGGGTAGTGCTGTTCAAGCCTCAACCTGGGATCGCATCGCCAGTTACCTGCGGCTGCTGCAGCGGGCGGGCGTGAAGGCCCTGGTGGCGCCCGACTGCCCCTTGGGCTTACTGGGGGCCTTCCATGAGGGCAAGCAGGCCCTGTTGATGTGCGGCAACAACCTGCCCGACGATCCCGCCGTGGTTTGGGTGGTGCTGGCCCATGAATCAGCCCATGTGATGCAGTCGTGCCATGGCGGCAACCTGATGCCGGCGGCCTTGCTCAGCCGTGAGGTGGAGCTGGCCCGCCAGCAGGAGCCCAATCCTTTTCACGAGTTGCAGCTCTATCACTCCAGCCAGCATCACGTTGAGGCGGAAGCCCGGCTGATTCAGGCCCTGCCCGCGGAGCAGGTGGTGGCCTTGTTTGAACAACACTGCGCCCAGCGGCTTTCCCCTTGAAGCTGCTGATCCGGGACCCGTGGCTGATGGCGGTCGACAAGCCCGCCGGCCTGCTGAGTCAACCGGGCCTGGGGCCCGAGCAAAGCGATTCCGTGATCACCCGCCTGCAGCAGCAGGACCAAAGCCTGCGCCTGGTTCACCGCCTGGACCGCGACACCTCCGGGGTGCTGCTCTTGGCCCGAAGCGCTGACGCACTGCGCCGCCTGAGTGCCCTGTTTGCTGAACGGCGGATCAACAAGCTGTATCAGGCAGATGTGGAGGGGGAACTCCATGGCCGCGGTTGCATCGCCAGCCCTTTGGCGCGCCTGTCGCGCCAACCGCCGCGCTACGGCAGCCACCCCGAGGGACGTTTGGCACTAACGATCTGGAGGGTCCACACCGCTGGTGCCCACCGCACGCGGCTCTGGCTGCGTCCGCTCACGGGGCGCTCCCATCAGCTGCGGGCCCATCTGGCCGAACGGGGTCACCCCATCGTGGGCGATCCCATCTATGGGGATCCCGGCCGGTCCTGCCGCTTGCATCTGCATGCCCAGGCCCTGAGCTTTCGCCATCCCTTCACCCAGCAACGCGTTCGTTTGATCGCGCAGGAGGTTCCCTTTGCCACTGAGTGCTGAACTCGTGAGTGCTGAACGCGGACGCTGCGGTCAGCGTCGGGCGGGGATTGGATAGGGGATGCGGCGGTGGCGCATCCGCCGCCACACCTGCACAAAGGCACGAATCACCAGTTCCACTTCGCTGCGGTTGAGGCTGCTTTTGCGCAGTTGTCCATCCCGCTGCCGCGCTTCCACAATCCGCCGCACCGTGTCCACCGCCTGGGCATCGGAGGTGTCGGGGGGGAGGGATCGAAGCGCTGCTTCACAGCCGTCGGCCAGCATCAGGATCGCCGTTTCTTTGGAGCGGGGTACCGGGCCCCGGTAACGGAAGCGGCGCTCCTCAACGGCTCCGCCGCGCTCCTGGGCCTTGTGCAGGAAGTAGCCCATTTTCAAGGTGCCCTGGTGCTCAGGGATGAAATCGGCGATGGGCCGGGGCAGGCGGTGGCGCCGCGCCAGCTTCAGCCCCTCATCCACATGGGCTTGAAGCACCGCCGCACTCGCCTGGGGGTCATCCAACGCGTCGTGGGGATTGGGGCCATCCTTCTGGTTCTCGATGAACCAGTCCGGCGCATGCAGTTTGCCCACGTCGTGGTAGAGCGAACCTGTCCGGATCAGATCCACATCCGCACCTATCGCCCGCGCCCCCTCCTCCGCCAGGCCGCAGATCATTAGGGTGTGTTCGAAAGTTCCCGGGGCTTCGCAGGAGAGGCGGCGCAGTAGAGGGCGCTCCTGGTCGGCCAGTTCCAGCAAACGCGCCCGGGTGAGCAGGCCAAAGGAGCCCTCGAGCATCGGGATCAGCAGCAGGCTGAACATCAGCAGAACACCGAGCACAAAGGAATCGGTGGCCAGTTCATCCAGGCTTGGATTCAGATTTCCCCAGAGCCGCAGGCCGGTGATCGGTTGCAGTTGCAGCAGCAGCCACTGCCCCACAAAGGCGCCGATCGGCAGCAGCACCGTGAGTTGAAGTAACTGGCCGCGGCTGCGCTGACGACCTGCGATCAAGGCCCCAGCGGCGGCCACCGTTGCCGCCACAATTAGGCGACCGTCCCCCAACCCCTGGACGGGTTCTGGCCAGAGCAGAGCGGCCACCCCCATCCAGACCAAGCCGCAGCCGGTGCCGAGGCCTTCCGCCAGCACCAGGGTGGGCGCCACCAGCACAGCCAGAGGGCTCACGGAGCTTTTGAACCAGAGCTTGGCTCCCTGCACCAGCAGCAGCAGGCCCACCGCCAGCAGCGCATGGCGCACCTCCAGGCCAGGCCGTTCACGCCGCATCACCAGAAGCATCACGGCGCAGGCTGCAGCGGCTTCAACAAACCGTTGGAACCAGATCAACGGTTGGGGTTCGCGGCGCACGCGGCCGAAATAATCCAGCACGTCGTAGGCCTGGGGACTGATCAGCTCGCCCTTGCGGGTGATCAGATCCCCCTTGCGCACCTCGATGGTGGGGATGGCCTGTTTGGTCAGCTGTTCCTCGATCAGCTGTTTGCTCAGGTTCGGGTCCGTGCGCAGGTTGGTGCTGCCGCGCATGGCGCTGGTGAGAACCTTGCCGGCCAGGGTGCGCGCCGCCTCTGGCTGCAGGGCAACCGCCTTGAGTTGCTGGTCGGCGGCCTTGCGCAATTGTTCAATGGCCAGGTTGCTCACAAGCCCTTGGCTGAGCATGCGATCAGCGGTGCTGCGCACCGCTTTATCCCAGGCCAGAAGCTCCCATTCGCTGCGTCGTTCCAGCCACCTTTTCTCTTGATCAGACAGGTTCACGGGCCCGATCCGGTCTCCAGATCCGGTATTGGTGACCTCCTGCAGTTGCAGCAGTTGCTGCTCGAGCCGTTGTTTGAGTGCTTGGGTTTGCTCCTGATCGATCACCTGCACCACCGATCGCGCCACCAGCGAGGCCCGTTGCTGCTCGAGGGCGGTGCTGTCCTGCACCAAAGCATCCTTTGGAGCGATGGCTTCAAACGGGGCCAGCGATCCGGGTTGAAGTTTTGGCTTGATCAGCCAGGGCAGGCTTGAGGCTGCGGCTACGGACAGGCATAGCAGCAGCACAACAAAGGTCTGCAGTCGTGTCCAGCGCAGCAGGCGTCGCCCTGGGCCTTCGAGCCGCACCCAGTTCCGCCAAAGGCTGCTCAGCCGTGGAACACGAACCAAAAAGGACCCTGTAGCGGCCTAACGCTAGCTCTCCTCAGAGGGCATGCTGGAGGGAGTGCACTGGAATGCCATGGCCCTGCGTTTGGACGGCAAGGTGCTGGCAAGGGATGTGGAGCATCGTCTTCAAACCCTGATCGAACGGCGTCTGGCCGAGGCGGGGCGACCGCCGGGCTTGGCGGTGCTGCGGGTTGGTGATGATCCCGCCAGCGCCGTCTACGTCGCCAACAAGGAAAAAGCCTGTGCTCGGATCGGGGTGGTCAGCTTTGGTGATCATCTCCCCGGCGACACACCTCCAGCGCAGGTGCTTCAGACGATTGAACGGCTGAATGCCAACCCTGCAGTGGACGGGATCCTCCTGCAGCTGCCTCTGCCTGCTGGCCTCGATGAGGGGCCGCTGCTGATGGCCATTGATCCTGAAAAGGATGCCGATGGTCTGCACACCCTCAATCTCGGACGGCTGCTCAAGGGGGAGCCGGGCCCGCGCAGCTGCACCCCCGCCGGGGTGATGGCGATGCTGCGCAGCAATGGCATCGATCCTGCGGGCAAGCGCGCCGTGGTGATCGGCCGCAGCATTCTCGTGGGGCAGCCGATGGCCTTGATGCTGCAGGCCGCCAACGCCACCGTCACCATCGCTCACTCCCGCACGGCCGATCTGGCGGCCCACACCCGCGAAGCCGACATCCTCGTGGTGGCAGCAGGCCGTCCTGAGTTCATCGGGGCCGAGCACGTGCGGCCGGGGGCAGCGGTGGTGGATGTGGGCATCCACCGCAAGCCGGAAGGCGGACTGTGCGGGGATGTTCGTGCGGCTGAAGTCGAGTCGATCGCTGCTGCGCTCTCGCCCGTCCCCGGCGGTGTGGGACCGATGACGGTAACGATGCTTTTGGTGAACACCGTTGTGGCTTGGTGCAGACGCCACAACCTTGACCATGATTTGGACGATCTCGTGCCCTGATCGGTTCCATGGCGCTGCACTGGCTGTTCCCCACCCCCGTTCTGCAGGTGGACCTTGAGCCGGATGCAGTCACAGCCGCAGCCATGCAGTAGCAGCTGGAGCAGTTCGATGCCCAGGTGTATCAGCACCCTGAGTTCAGTGATCGCAACAACCTCACCGGAGATCTGCTGGGCCATGCCGTCCTGGATCAGTTGCATCGCATGGATGCGTTCCAGTGGCTGAACGGGCAGTTGGCTGAGCACGTTTCGGCCTATCTCCGTGCGCTGTTGGGCCCGGATCACGGTCTTATGGCCCACATCCAGAAGGCCTGGCCTGTGGTGTGTGCGAGGAATGGCGGAACGGTGGATCTGCACAGCCACCGGAACGCCCAGTTGAGCGCGGTGTTCTACGTGTTGACGGATCCTGCGAACGAGAGCGGGGAGCTGGAATTTGAGGCGCCCGACGATTACTTCAGCCATGTGATGGCGATTCCCTACCGCGATGCGTCGGTTTCCGGTGGGGTGTTCGCGCCGGTACCCCACCGCCTTCTGCTGTTCCCTTCGGACCTGCGCCATCGGGTGCTCCCCTATGAAGGAAGCAGCCCCCGCTATTCGGTGTCCTAGGACCTGGCCATCACCACGGCACCTGGAAAGGGACGCGAGATGCGAACACCCCATCCGATGGATTGGGTTCCCCTCGGCAGCTAAGGGCTCGGCCTGAGAGAATCCCGCCAGCCAGGGTCCACCCATGAGCGCCGAGTTCGATTTCAAGGCCTATCTCGGCAAGGCCAAAGAGCGGGTGGAAGCGGCCCTCGATGGATCGCTCAGTCCGGAGCGGCCGGAGTCCCTCAGGGAAGCTATGCGCTATTCGCTGCTTGCCGGTGGCAAGCGCCTGCGCCCGATTCTCTGCCTGGCCGCCTGCGAGCTGGCGGGCGGGGAAGCGACGCAGGCCCTGCCCACTGCGGTGGCGCTGGAAATGATCCACACCATGTCGTTGATCCATGATGACCTGCCGGCCATGGATGACGACGACCTGCGCCGTGGTCGACCCACCAACCACAAGGTGTACGGCGAAGCCGTGGCCATCCTTGCCGGTGATGCCCTGCTGACCCGTGCCTTCGAAATGGTGGCGCTGCGCAGTCCGGATGTGCCGGCTGAGCGTCTGCTCAAGGTGGTGGGAGAACTGTCGTTGGTGGCCGGCGCCCCTGGCCTGGTGGGCGGCCAGGTGGTGGATCTGGAAAGCGAAGGCAAGGAGGTGGATCTTGAAACCCTCGAATACATCCACCTCCACAAAACCGGAGCCCTGTTGAGTGCCTGTGTGATCACCGGGGCGATGATCGGCGGAGCCGATGAGGCGCTGATCAAGGCCCTGCGCACCTATGCGAGGGGGATCGGCCTCGCCTTCCAGATCATCGACGACATCCTCGATATCACCGCCAGCAGCGAGGTGCTCGGCAAAACCGCCGGCAAGGACCTCATCGCCGACAAGACCACCTATCCCAAGCTTCTCGGGCTCGACGAGTCCCGCCGTCGGGCCGATGCGTTGGTCAATGAAGCGAAAGAGGCGCTTCAACCATGGGCTGAGAAGGCGATTCCCCTGCTGGCATTGGCTGACTTCATCACCAGCCGCGACCGATGATCGACGCCACGCCCTCCCATGCGGTGCTGCGGGAGTTCTTCGACAACAGTTCGCTCACCTGGGGCCTGATGGCCTGTGGCGTCGCCCAGCTCTCGAAATTGTTCCTTGAGTTGCTTCTGCATCGCCGTTGGCGTCCGGCGGTGCTGATCGAAACCGGCGGCATGCCGTCGAGCCACTCCGCCCTGGTCACCGGCACGGCGGCCTGTGTGGGCTGGACCCTGGGCTTTGATCACCCACTCTTCGCCCTTGCGGCGATGGTGGCGTTCGTCGTCATGTACGACGCCAGTGGCATTCGTCGCGCCGCCGGGCTGACGGCGGAACGGGTCAATGCTCTGCCTGATTCGCTCTGGCCGGACGCTCCGGAAAAACCCCTCAAGGAAAGCCTGGGCCACAGCCGGCTGCAGGTGCTGGTAGGCAGCCTGATGGGTCCCGCCGTTGCTCTGCCCGGTTTGGAATTTGTGGGATCACCGCTGCATCTGCTGTCGGGTCTTGGAGCTGGGCTGGGGTGACCGCTGCCGCGGACCTGACCGCTGATCAGCAGGAAGCGGCGGACGCCTTTGCGGCCTGGCTCAAGCAGCCCGTGGATGGCACGCCCTTCGTGCTCAGCGGTTTTGCCGGCAGCGGCAAAACCTTCCTCTCCATGCGCCTGCTGCGCCAGGTGGAGGCCAGTGGTTTGTGCTGGACCGTCGTGGCACCGACCCATAAAGCGGTGGGCGTTCTGCGCCAGGCGTTGGAGTTGGAGGGTCTCCAACCCACCTGGTACCCCTCCACCATTCATCGCTTGCTGCGGCTGAAGCTCAAGCGCTCCGCCGACGCTGAACTCTGTGAACCCACCGAGCAGACGGCCATGGCCCTGGAGAACCTTGGCCTGGTGCTGATTGATGAAGCCTCGATGGTGGACAGCACTCTGTTGGGCATTGCCCTCCAGTGCGCCCATCCGTTCAAGACCCGTCTGGTGTTCGTCGGCGACCCCGCCCAGTTGCCTCCTGTGGGTGAGCCGAAAAGCCCCGTGTTTGCGATGCAACGGTCCTGTTCCGCCAGCTTGACCCAGGTGGTGCGGCATCAAGGCCCGGTGCTGCAGTTGGCGGCGGGGCTGCGGGAGGGGCGCCTGCCCTGCCAGATGCCGCCGCTGCTGCCGCCGATTCGTTCCCCGCAGGGGCAGGTGCGCATCCTGGTGCAACGGGAGTGGCTGGATCAGGCCAGGCGTGCATTGCGCGACGCCTCGGTGCAAGACAGCCCCGATGCAGCACGCATCCTCTGCTACACGAACCGCACCCTGGATCGTCTGGTGCCCCATGCGCGCCGGGCCATCCATGGGGAGATGGCCGATCAGATGCCGGTGCTGCCCGGTGAGGTGTTGATCAGTCGCACTGCCGTGATGGCCCCGGCCTCAAGGGACGGAGACGAGGCGGGTGAAGAACCCGACATGGTGCTCGGCTCCAACCGCGAAGTCACGGTGCGGGACGTGAAGCCGGAGGCCTGTGACCTGGCGGATTTCGGCCTCTCCTCAGCCGATGGGCCCGTGCCGGTGATCGAGACCCTCTCCGCATCGGTGAATGCGGGGGATCTGGAGCTCACCCTGCGCCTGCAGCCGCCGATTGGCAGCCCAGGTCGTCAGGAGCTCGATGCGGTGATGCAGCGGCTGCGCAAGCAGGCCCGTGATGCCGGCAAGAAAAATGGTCGCGCGATCTGGCGGCAGTACTTCCTGATTCGCGATGCCTTCGCCTCCCTGGGGCCTGCGGCGGTGCTCACGGTTCATCGCAGTCAGGGCAGCAGTTTCGGGGATGTCTTCGTGGCGCCGGATGTGTTCCGGGCCGATCCAGCCATCCGCCAGCAGCTCTGTTACGTGGCTGTGTCCCGTGCCCGCACGGGGGTTTGGTTGCTCGGCGGCGAGACGTCGCCTGATCTGCGCGCCACCTGGCAGCGCCAATTCGACACCACGCGGGATTCCGAGTGAATCAGTTGATCATCAAACCGCTGATGCCCTGCCAGCCCAGATAGGAGCCCAGTCCGAAGCTGAGGCTGCCCACCACCAGCTCCCCCCGACGCAGCAGGGCGGTTTTGCCGCGTTGCAGCAGCGGAAGAACCCGCTCGCGTCCGATCAACACGGCCATGAACGGAACCAGCAGCAGGGCAGTGGCGGCGGTGCTGAAGCCGATGCTGCAGGCAATCTCCTCCTGCAGGGGCAGTTGCGCCGCCAGGATCACGGCGGCGCTTTTGGCGAACAGCAACAGGTCGTCGGGACTGATCACTTCAGTGACGCTGCTGATCAGCAACAGCAGAGGAAGCGGCATCGCGGCGAAACGATCCACGGCGCCGCTCCAGGCGGGGGCTGCGCCGTCGTCTAGCAGCCCTCGGATCAGTTCACGTCCGCCCAGGGGCGATCAAGGCTCCGCCGCCGATCAGGTCTAGACCGGTGCGGTGGTCGGACCCATGGGTCATGTCCAGCAGCAGCCCATGGCCCAGCGTCAGCAGCCAGATCACCGTCAGGGCGCTGGTCAGCAGCCAGCCGCCTACAAACAAGCCACCGCGCCGCAGCGGCGAGCCCCCCAGCAGCAGCAACAGCAGCAGAACGATGTGGATGGGCGACAGCGCCACGCCAAGCCCATAGGTCAGCAGTTCCGTCCAGATCCGGGGTTCCGCCATGGGCCGTGCTCAGAGCTCGCAGCTCACAGTTGCAGGATCAGGGCCGCCAGGCCGATGCTCACCCCCAAACTCAAAACGCCGAGCAGGGCTCTCCAGAAGGCTTTGTCTTTGGTGTCGAGGAAGTTGCTCAAGACATGCCAGGGGCGTTATTCGCCAGTTGTGCCATCTGGCAGCAGGTAAGGAAAGGTGCGATGGATCGGGCGGTGCAGCGACCGCAGCGTTTTGTTGTAGTGCACGCCGGCCACCACGCCGTAACGGCGTCCCAGCATCAGCGCATGGTCCAGATCGGCCTCGCAGCTGCGGATGTCGGTCTGCACAGGCCGCACCTGCGTTGATACCGGTGCAGCGGCGGGAATCAGGGCCGAAAACTGTTCTTCCCTGAGCCGCCAGCTCTGACAGGCGTCGAGGGCTTCTGCTGCGGAATCGAACACCTGCTTGGTGGTTTCCCGTCGTGTGCTCATGGCCTCCATGCCGAGCAGGGGCAGCGCAGTGATCAACAGGACAAATCCGAAACGGAGCATGCGGCAGGCGCGAAGGTCCTGCTTCAGCCGTAGCGAGATGGGCGGAGCGTGGAGACCTCCTTCCCAATGTTTTCGCGTCTATGTGTCAGCGCACTTCTTCTCAGCGCACATCGTCTCAGTAGCGCACTTCGAACCAGTCGTCGCCCGTGATCGGGAGCTGGCTGGGGGTCACCCGAACCACCCGGGCGCCCGGCGGCCCGACTTCGCACCAGGCCCGCAGTTCAGACAAGGCCAGCGGTGGCCCCTCGGCCTGCACTTCCACACGGCCATCACTCAAGTTGCGCACCCAGCCGCTGATGCTGAGATCCAGGGCGCGCCGATTGCAGCTGGCGCGGAACCCCACCCGCTGAACGCGACCTTCGATTACCCAGCGCCAGCGTTCGGAGAAGGGTTGGACCCGCGGGGGCTGCTGGCGGCTGACGAAGCGTTTGGCGATCTTCTCTCCCCGGATTCGAGCGCGGCGCGCCATCGGGAGCAGATCGTCGTAGAGCTTGCCCAGTGCAGGTGAACCCAGCTCGCGTGAACCGTCTGATCTACCCATCCTTCCGAATGTCGATGGACTTTCCATCCCTCAATGTCCCACAGCACTGACCTGTCGGAGGACGGCCGGTTGGTGTGCAGTTCCCAGCGGTGAAATTCATGGCCCACCAGCTGCTGACCGCTCTCCACCGCAGGGCTGTCCCGCCGCGCCTGCAGGCGGCGATAGCCCACCTGCAGTGGGCCGCGCTGGGCGGTGAAGGGAAGCAGGCCCGCCATGGGGTGGCTGGTGCCATCGAGATCGGTCAGCTGCTCTCCGAGCACCAGCATCCCGCCGCATTCGGCGTAGAGCGGCCGCTGCTGTACGAACGCCCGCAGGGAGCTCAAGCTTCGCGTGCAGCCGCTGAGCTGGGCAGCGTGCTGTTCGGGGAAACCGCCCGGCAGGATCAGGCCCTTGGCGTCTGCAGGGATGGCCTCATCGGCCAGAGGGCTCCAGCGGAGCACGGGCATGCCCATGTGCCCTAGCAGTTCACTGGTTTCCTGGTAGCGGAAGTGAAAGGCGGCATCACTGGCCAAAGCCACCGGCAGGGGCTGGCCCTGCTCCACGGGGATGCTGGCCAGGGGATGCGGCCCAGGGCGGGGCGCCTGCAGCAGGGGCACCAGGCGTTCCAGGTTCAGGTGCTGGCTGGCCAGAGCGGCCCAGGCCTGGCGTCGCTGCTCGGGGGCCTCCAATTCATGGGCCGGGGCTAAGCCGAGATGCCGGCCCGGCAGGGCCAGGGCTTCGCTGCGCGGCAAGCAGCCCAGCAATGGCACCTCCATGCGCTCCAGCACGTCGGCCAGCAGCTCCCTGTGCCTGGGGCTGCTGACCTTGTTGAGCACCACGCCGGCGATGCGCAGCTGGGGATCGTGATCGCGGAATCCGCGCACGATGGCGCCGAGGGAAGCGGCCTGACCACCGGCATCCACCACCAGCACCACTGGCAGGTCCAGCAGGCGGGCCACGTCCGCCGTGCTTCCGGTTGTACTGCTGCCGATGCCATCGAAGAGCCCCATCACCCCTTCCACGAGGGTCAGCTCAGAGGCACCGCCGTAACCGTGAAAGGCCTGGCGAACCCAGGTTTCTCCGCAGAGATTGAGATCGAGGTTGCGACAGGCCTGACCCGAGGCCTGGCTGAGCAGCTGGGCATCGAGATAGTCCGGTCCCACCTTGAAGGCCTGGATCCGGCGTCCTTTCTGCTGGGCCCAGCTCAGCAGCGCCAGGCTCAACAGGGTTTTGCCGCTGCCACTGGCTGGTGCAGCGATGACAGCGGCCATGGCTCAGATGCGGATCAGCCCAGCAGCCTGGCAGCCAGCGGAGCCGCAGCGGCCAGCAGGGGATTGGTGCTGTCGTGACCGCCGCCCAGCAGGCGGGCCACATCCATTTCAGGGGTGTCGTGCTGCACGGGAACCACTTCCTCATTCAGCTCGAGGTTGGCCATGCCTCCCCCCTCCAAACGCATGCAGCCACCGGATTCAGCGCAGAGGATCACGCACACGCCCTGGCCGTTCTCCGGTTCAGCGATCAGCCGCAGCCCCACCATCTGGCCGGCGTGCACGTTGGGCTGGGCTGTTGGCACGGCCATCAGTTGGAAGTTCACCTCGGTGCCATCGGAGCGCTTGAACTTGGCGGTGGTGCCGTTCTCGACCGCAGCGGTCGACAGCAGCGTCCAGCCCAGTCGATCGGCGATCCAGGCGGCCAGCAGCAGCCCCTGGGCAGGGTGATGGCCCTCAACGTCGATGTCGAGACGGGTGATGTGGCTGAGGGCATTCCGCCGTTGCGGCGGGTCGAACACCATGGCCAGGGTCTCGCGCCAGCTGCGCAGGCGTAGCCAGTTGAGATCGTTCACCGCCTGGCCGCTCTCCACGCGGCGACGCAGCAGCTCAAGGCACTGATGCGGATCCCCCAAAGCGGTGTCGATGATCAGGCGCCGTGGTGCGCTGGTGAGCCGTTGCATCAGCTCCGGTGCTTCGTCGATGCAGCCGTTCCACCAGACCCAGGCCGGCATAGATTCCGGCAGCAGGGGGTCGAGAATCGAAAGGCCCTCATGCAGGGCTCCATGGCCGCCCCGCAGCACCACCACATCGCCGCAGGCGGCGGTACCACCGCCTTCTTCAGGCAACGGGCAGTAGGCGGCCACGAGTGTTTCCAGGGGCTGGGCCACATCGATGGTGGGCGCCAGGGTGATCAGGCGCCGTGGCATCAGTGCACTCAGGGCTGGGTCGATGTACTGCCCACGCAGGTCTTCGGCGTTCGCTTGCCCTTCCCAATCAGCCACCGCCTTCATCACGGCCCCATCCAGGGGCGGCGTGCTCAGCGGGAGGTCGGCATCCAGCACCGCCTGGCGGCCCGCAGCGATCAAGGGGGCGGACTGCTGTCCCGTGATGGGGCCCGACAGACGACCACTGCGGATCAATTGCTGCTCGGCCCAGGCGGGTTGCCAGATCAGCAGGCAGAAGGTGTTGGCCCCGGTGCCCGTGCTGCCCTGCTGCTCGGGGGACCAGAGCTGTTCGAGGTAGTGGGGCACCTCCGCCGGTGCCAGTTCCAGCGGGGTTTGCAGGGTGAGCTGAGGGGACATGGTGACGGATGAACGAGACGTGGAGAGCTGAACAACAGGGCTGTGAACGTGTGCGGTCAGGGGCGTCGCCAGAGCAGTCCGTCCTTCGCCAGCAGGGCATCCGCGGCGGCCGGTCCCCAGGTGCGGGATTCGTAGGGATGAACCGGCAGCTGCCAGGGACTGTCTTCAATCAGTTCCAGCAGCGGGGTGTAGAGCCGCCATGCCGCTTCCACCTCATCGCTGCGGGTGAACAGGGTGGGGTCGCTGAGCATGGCGTCAGCCAGGAGCCGCACATAGCCCTCATCGGAGGGCTCCCCGAAGGATTCGTCGTAGGAGAACTCCATGTCGATCGGGCGGCTGCGCATGCCAGATCCGGGTGACTTCACTTCGAAGCGGAATTCGGCCCCCTCATCCGGTTGGATGCGCAGGATCAGCTGATTGGCCGTGGGGCCTCCGGTGGCTGCATCAAACAGATGCACCGGTGCTTCACGGAAGGTGAGCACCACCTCACTGGTGCGCTTGGCCAGCCGTTTGCCGGTGCGCACATAGAAAGGAACTCCCTGCCAGCGCCAGTTGTCGATGAACAGCTTCATCGCCACGTAGGTCTCGGTGGTGCTGTTGGGATCCACACCGGGTTCATGGCGGTATCCGGCCAGGGGTGATTCCGCGGAACCACCGGGTCCGTATTGGCCACGGATGCAGCAGTTCCAGGGTTCGAGCTCATCGGCCAGGCGGGCGGCCTGGAGCACCTTGGCCTTTTCGTTGCGGATGGCCTCCGGGTCAAAGCGCCCGGGTGGTTCCATGGCGGTGATCGCCAGCATCTGGGTCAGGTGGTTCTGCACCATGTCCCGCAGGGCACCGGCCGATTCGTAGTACCCGGCCCTTTCCTCCACGCCAACCGTTTCTGCGGCGGTGATCTGAACACTGGAGATGTAATTGCGGTTCCAGATCGGCTCGAAGATCGTGTTGGCAAACCGCAGAACCATGATGTTCTGGACGGTTTCCTTGCCTAGGTAATGGTCGATGCGAAAGATCTGGTTCTCCTGACCGCAGGCCTGCACCACGCGATTGAGGGCCTGGGCACTGCCGTAGTCGCGTCCGAAGGGTTTCTCGATCACCACCCGGCTGCGTTTGGGGTCCTTCAACAGGCCAGCGTCGGCCAGTGAACGGCAGCCACTGCCATAGAACTTGGGGGAGACGGAGAGATAAAAGGTGCGGTTGCCGCGGGTGGCGCACTGTTGATCGATCTGCTCCAGCCGACCGCCCAGCCGCACAACATCCTCTGGTTGTTGAAGGTCGACCGGCTCGTAGAACAACTTGCCCACGAACTGCTCCCAGGCCTGGGGATCGTCCTCGATCGTGCTGGCCAGTGCCTCCGCCATCTTTCCGCGGAACTCCTCGTCACTCCATGGCCGTCGCGCACAGCCAAGCAGGGCGAACTCACTGGGCAGACGCCGTTGCTTGAACAGTTCAAACAGGGCTGGCACCAGTTTGCGGTGGGTTAGATCACCGCTGGCGCCGAAGATCACCAGACACTGCGGCGCGATCACGCGCTCCTGACGCAGTCCAACCCTGAGGGGATTAGTCATCGTGGCAACCATGGAGTGTCCAGGCTTCTGAAGCTGGTTTAGGCACGGAACCGGCAACAGACATGGACTCGCCGCTTTGTTTCCGTGTTGGCGTCAGCGTTTGTTGCCAACCCAAAAAAAAGTCCACCCCTCGGGGTGGACTGGAAACGATCGTTGGCTGATGGATCAGCGCTTGGTCGATCAATAGGTTTCCACGTGCCAGCGGTCAGCCTTCTTGAGCTGAGGGCGCAGTTCGGACCAGTCGAGCCCTTTGGCGGCCGCGGCGGCGGTCATGGCTTCGTCGATGCCCGGCTCCATGCCGCGCAGACCGCACATGTACACATGGGTCTTGGGGTCTTCGATCATCGCGAAGATCTCTTCAGCGTGCTCCAGAACGCGGTCCTGGATGTACATCCGGCCGCCCTTGGCGTTCTGCTGTTCCCGACTGATCGCTTTGGTGTAGCGGAAGTTGTCGGGATACTCCTTCTCGTAGTGGAGGAAGTCCTCGTCGTAGAGCAGGTTGGCGGTTTTGGGTGCGCCCATGAACAACCAGGCTTTGCCGCGGAATTTCCAGCCGTTGGCTTCCTGTTCACGGGGCTCGAACATGCGACGCAGGTAGGTGCGCATCGGAGCGATGCCGGTGCCCGTCGCCAGCATGATGATGTTGGCGTCCTCGTCGTCAGGGAGAAGCATCTCCTTCCCGACCGGACCGGTGATCTTCACCTTGGTGCCGGGTTCGATGTCGCAGAGGTAGGTGGAGCAGACGCCATAGATCTGCTCACCGGCATCGTTCTTGTACTCGAGCTGGCGAACACAGAGGGAGACCGTGTTGCCCTCCAGGTTGTCGCCGTGGCGGGTGCTGGCGATGGAGTACAGGCGCAGCTTGTGGGGCTTGCCGTTGGCGTCTTCCCCTTCGGGAATGATGCCGATGCTCTGGCCCTCGATGTACTTCAGCTGCGGGTCGCCGCCGGCCAGGTCAAAGGTGATGTGCTGCACACGGCCGATCGCACCGTCCTTGAGCAGGGAGTAGTTCTCCGTGACCGTGCCCATGAACGGTGTTTTGGGCTTGTAGGTGTTGACCGGAACGTCGGCGTGGGGCTTCTTCTTCGGGGCGCTTGACGTCACGGCTTTCTTGGCGGGTTTTTTGGCGGGTTGTTTGGCAGGTGCCGGGGTGCTGGCAACAGGAGCGGCGGGACGCTCTTCGCTTGCACCATTCACAGAAACGATCTTGGCGCCAGTGGCCCCCAATCGTTTGAAAAGTGCGGAAAACTGGTTCATCGCAACGGTGTAGGTCCGCACGACGGACGGGTTGGAGCCGACCTGGGGACCACTGGCCACAACAGTGAACAGAGCCTCATTGCAGTGCTCTGACGCTGCATTGGACACCCGCATAGAAATCACCTGCCTTTGGTGGCGCGACTATAGGCGTGGCCTTTGATTTCACACAAAAAGGTTGCTGTTCGGAACAGAATCTGATGTGATCCAGGCGACCTCATTAAGATCCTCGGGTTCGGCCCCTCATCTCGGCGTCTCTTTTGGTTTTCCCCCAGACAATGTTTGGACGAGGGCTTCAAACCTCCGCAGATTCAGGGACTGCGATCGAGCAGACGATGGAGCGGCTGCCCCAAGGGACGCGGCGTCTGGCAGCTGAACTCAAATCTCCACTGCCTGTTCAGCTTCTCTGGGACGTGCTGACGGATTACGAGAATCTGTCCCGTTTCATTCCCAACCTCAGCACCAGTGAGCTGATTCAGCGCCAGGGTCAGACGGTGCGCCTTCAACAGGTGGGCAGCCAGCAGCTGCTGGGTCTTCGCTTCTCGGCCCAGGTTCAGCTGGAGCTGACGGAATACCGCCAAGACGGACTGCTGCAGTTCCGCATGGTGAAAGGGGATTTTCGACGTTTTGAAGGGTCCTGGCAGATCCGCCAGCGTCCCGATGGCAGCTCACTGCTCTATGAGCTGACGGTTCAAGGCTGTCTTGGCATGCCGATCGGTCTGATCGAGGAGCGGCTGCGGGACGATCTCTCGAGCAACCTCAACGCCGTTGTGCAGGAAGCCCACCGCAGAAACAGCTGAACAAGCAGCGAGGGCGCAGCGGATTCAATGCAAACCAACTGAATGGATGTTTTGGAGCTTGAAAAGCGCCAAAACACTTGAATTGGTACTCAATTCATCATCAAAACGGGTCTGATGATGACGTCATACCCCCAAGGGGATTCGAACCCCTGTCGCCTCCGTGAAAGGGAGGTGTCCTAGGCCTCTAGACGATGGGGGCGAGGCCGTAGTCAGCGAGCGGTCTGTGCTCCTGATCACTTGTGAACACTAGGGCTTGGTCGGACCCTCCGTCAAGACAGCTTGACCCCATTCGACACCTTGTCCTTGCCAGATCGGCACCGTGAAGGTGAAGCAGGCGCCTTCGCCAGGGTCCGAAACCACCCAGATTTTGCCGCCGTGCACTTCAACGATGCGGCGGCAGACCGACAGCCCCACGCCGTAACCGGTGGTTTGATCAGAGGTTTGCGGCAGCCGCACCCGATCCAGAAAAATTCGCTGCTGTTCCGTTTCCGGAATGCCCGGGCCGCTGTCACAAACGCTCACCTCCACCCGCTGGCTGGTGCGGTGCAGCATCGTGAGTGAGATGTGCCCGCCGTCGTTGGTGTATTTCAGGGCGTTTTCGAGCAGATTCAGGAGCACCTGGCGCATGCGGCGCTGATCAGCGAAAACCTTGGGCAGGTCAGCGGGAATGTCGGTTTTGATTTCGACGTTGCGCCCCAGCCACAATTTTTCGAGCTCGAGGATCACTTCGGCTGAAACGCTGGCAAGGTCAAGCCGTTGAGGGTTGAACAGGGTTTCCCATCGGGTGGTGCCCACCTCCAACAAATCCTTCGACAGCGCCTCCATCTCCTGTAGGCGGCGGGTGATCACATCCTGAAAGCGATCCATGTCGATCTGGCCCAGCTTCTGGCTTTGCAGGGCCAAGGCCGCTGCCGTGAGTGGGGTGCGCAGTTCATGGGCCACCATGCGCAACAGGCGTTCCTGGGCACTAACGCGATCGATCAGCGTTTCGTTCTCCTGGCGCAGCACCAGCAGCTGATCCTCCAGTTGGAGTTCCTTCTGGGTGCGACTGCCGTCGAGTTCGGTGGGCCTGAGGCTGAGGCCAAGGCCGCTCACCACCCCATCCTGTTTCCAGCGGGGCACCCATCCTTTGAGTTGCTGAAGAATGTTGCTTCCCGCGAACACCTGCTTGGGGTTGGGCGCCAATTTGATCAGCGCTGGCGTCACCACGAGGCGATGCAGCTCAAGCAGTTCAGGTTGCTGGGCGGGATCGGCTACTTGCAGGGTGACTTCGAAGCCCAGGTCCTCCCGTTCCAGGAACTGCACCAGCGATCGGAGGTCCTGACCCGACAGGTGATGTCGAGCAGCCACCAGCAACAGCTTCAGGGTTTGACGTGTCTTGGGAGCGTCCTTGACCACGCGGACTGCAAGACAGCAAAACCGATGCTCACCTTATGGGTTTTTGACTGCACCGCCAGCAGCGCTAAGACGAACAGGAACACTCCGTTGCGTCATTGACGCGGTCCATGTCGCTTTTTTCTGCGCAAAACCGTGTTCCTCTGACCGTTCCCGGCGGAGTGGCTGCCCAGCCTTCGATTCAGGTGGATAGCAACCTGCGCCGCTGGTTCAGCCGCAATCTGGGCTTGTGGCGTTCCCGGCGGCAATACACCTTCAGTGACGACCAGGTTCTCCACTTGGACATGAACCTGAAAATGGAGGCGTTCGCACACCCCGAGGTGGGTGAGAGCCGCTACCGCTTCAGCTGGTGGTCTGACCAGGAGGACCAGCATTCCGACGAATTCTTTGCCCGCAAACCCTGGTTTGAACGCAGTGGCGTGATGGAAGCCACGTTGTGGGGCCATCAACTCCAGAGAAGTCGTGGTTATTTGACGGGAGACCCGGTGCGCACTCGGCTGCGTCAGGTGGATGAGCACGAAACCATCCTCGAATCCCACTACCAGCAGTGGGACATCCTTGAGCACATTCGCCTTGTCGATCAGGACCGCTACCGCTACCGCGCCATCTACAGCTGGGAGAACGGTGATCTCTCGATCGTTGAGCACCACCATGAGATTCGAATGTCAGATCCCCTGCCACTGATCGAGGACGACTGATCGAAGACGATTGATCGAGGACGACTCAACGGCGCCGTTGTGCTGATGTCCCAGTTCAACAACCGCGCCTAAAGGCGGCAAGAGGCATCTGTTGACAGTAAATTTGATGTATTAATCAATTTCCGAAGGAAAGTGCTCATTCGCTCTTTAATAGCATCTTCGTTGGTATTTTTTGCACCATTTTTTGCCCCTCAAGTCGCAGATGCTCAGCAGAAAAAAAATCAAATAATTCCCGCTACTAACGCAGATGTTGCGACCTACCGAATGATGTCTGCAGTAACATTTTGTGAGGCGAGGGCAAGGGAGATTGATTTCGACAAATCTGTCGCGATTGCCCTTGCTGGACAGCACAATGCTTTTTACACTAAGCATGGTGGTAAGGCGGTGGGTGTTGATAAAAAAATTACTGAGCGGCAGTTCTTTAATAGTGCTGGCTTTTCTCTTGTAGCTGCTGCCTTGAACTTCTGTCCAAAAAGCGTCCCGGAAAAGCAAAAGCAAGAATTTGAAAAAGCTGCTGCTTCGTTGAAGCCTTCGAAAAAATAAGATCTTCTTGAGCTCTAAAGATCAAAAACGTCTGGCCTTCTGAGTTCAGGCGTTTTTTTGCGTCTGTTCCTCTGCTCTGATGCCGTTGCTTGCTTGATGGTCGGCAGCTTGGCTGAAACGTCCCGGTTTTGAGCGTCGTCCGTCAGGATCGTTCGGTCCTCGCGTGGTTCGGCCATGACTGCAGCTGCTTCGATTCGTCTGGCGGACTACACGCCGTGGGCCTTTGAACTCCCTTCCATCGTCCTGGATGTGAACATCCAGGACGACCATGTCGCCGTTGCCTCCAGGCTCAGCCTTGAACCGCGTCGGCCTGGAGAGCCCTTGGTGCTGTGCGGCGTTGATCTGGCGATCGAATCCCTGGTGATCGACCAGGCGCCGTTGTCGCCAGAGGAATACAGCTTTGCCGACGGACGTCTCACCATCCCCAACGTGCCGGACCAGCCGTTTGTGCTGGAAACCCGTTGCCGTCTGGATCCCTACTCCAACAGTTCGCTCGAAGGCCTGTACGCCAGTGGTGGTCTGCTGAGCACCCAGTGCGAGGCCGAGGGATTCCGGCGCATCAGCCTGCACCCTGATCGTCCGGATGTGCTGAGCCGCTGGCAGGTGCGGATTGAGGCCAGCCGCAGCAGCTGCCCTGTGCTGTTGAGCAATGGCAATGCAGTTCAGGAGGGATCCGTCGGCGCTGATCGTCATGCGGTCACGTGGGATGACCCCTTCCCCAAGCCCTCCTATCTGTTCGCCCTGGTGGCCGGAGACCTCAGGGAGATTCGTGATCACTACACAACGGCGTCGGGTCGGCGGGTCACCCTGCGTTTGCATGTGGAGGAGGGGGATGAACCCTTCACGGCCCATGCCATGGCTTCGTTGAAACGATCCATGCAATGGGATGAATTGGTTTACAACCTTGAATACGACCTGGATGAATACAACATCGTCGCCGTCCGTCACTTCAATATGGGCGCGATGGAAAACAAGAGTCTGAATATTTTCAACTCAAAGCTTGTTCTGGCGGATGCGGAAACGGCCACCGATGCAGAACTTGAGCGCATCGAAAGTGTGATTGCCCATGAATACTTCCACAACTGGAGCGGAAATCGAATCACCTGCCGGGATTGGTTCCAGCTGTCGCTCAAAGAAGGCCTGACGGTGTTCCGTGATCAGTGCTTTACCGCGGATTTGCATTCGGAGGCGGTGAAGCGCATTGAGGATGTGGCGATGTTGCGCAACACCCAATTCCGTGAGGATGCTGGCCCGACGGCCCACCCGGTGAAGCCAGCGGAATACCAGGCGATCGATAACTTCTACACAACAACCATCTACGAAAAAGGTGCGGAATTGATCCGCATGCTGCGCACCCTGCTGGGACCCGAGCGGTTCATGAAGGGAATGGAGGTGTACGTGAAACGTTTCGATGGCACAGCCGCCACGACGGAAGACTTCGTTCAGGCGATCGCCGATGGTGCCACCAGCCAGGGCGAGCCACTGGGCTTTGATCTGGACCGCTTCAAACGCTGGTATCACCAGGCAGGAACTCCGGAACTCAGCATTGATCGGCAGTGGAACCCTGAATCGGGTGAGCTCACGGTGGACTTGCACCAGGCGACGCCTCCGACGCCGGGACAAGCGGACAAACAGCCCCTGGTGCTGCCGGTTGCCATGGCCTTGGTGGGGGAGCAAGGCCGTGTTGGTGACGAGCAGCTGCTGGTGATGGAGGCTGAGCGCGCCAGCATCACCCTGCAGGGCCAGCCGGGCGACACCCCTCCTGCCCTTTCGGTGCTCCGCCGCTTCTCGGCGCCGGTGCACGTGCGTCTCGATCAGCCGTTGGAGGAGTGCCTGCAGCTGTTGGCTTCCGATGATGACCCGTTCTGCCGCTGGGATGCGGCCCAGCGCCTGGCACGCCAGGTGCTGTTGGCGCGGGCTGAAAACGAGCCGAAGCCTGCCGTGGAAGCGGCGCTGATTCAGGCCCTTGATCAGCGGATCTGTGCCTACGACGGTGGTGATGGCATGGATCTGGCGGCGCTGCTGGCGCTGCCGGGCATGGCGGAACTGGAGGCGTTGCAATCCCCGGTGGATCCGCTGGCGCTGGATCAAGCCTTCCGGGCGTGGACCCATGAGATGGGCGTTCAATTGCAGTCGTCCCTGCGTCGCCTTCTGGAGCTGGCCCGGGCTGACTGGACCCTGGCTTGGCCGGCGGGTCAGGGCGGCCGGGCCCTGACCGCCTTGGCCTGGCGCTGGCTTGCCGCGGCTGGTGATGCCACGGTTCAAGCGGAGGCATTGGCTGCTGTTTCCGGCCCCTCGATGACCCTGGCACGGGGAGCCCTGCGGGCCTTGCTGCCGCAGGAAAGCGCCGAGCGTGAGCAGGCGATGGCGCTGTTCTACGAGCGTTGGCAAGACAAGCCCGTGATCCTGGATGCCTGGTTCGCGATGGAGGCATCAGCCCCCAGGTCCAACGCGTTGGAGCGGGTTCAACAGCTGCTGGAGCACCCGCGCTTCGATCCCCTGGCGCCCAATTCCCTTCGCGCTGTTCTCGGTGGATTCACCGCCAATGTTCAGGCGTTTCACGCCATCGATGGCAGTGGTTACCGGTTCATGGCGGAGCAGATCGCAGCGGTCGACTCCCGCAATCCGATCACCGCATCACGGATGGCCAAGGTGTTCAGTCGCTGCGGTAGTTACGGCCCCGAGCGCCAAACGGTCATGCGTCAGGCCATCGACCAGCTGGCCGCCAAGCCTTTGTCGGCGAACACCGCTGAGGTGGTGCAGTTGCTCACGACGTGACCACCACCAGCACGATCACCGCGATCAGCAGGATCACCAGCCAGCGTTTTGCGTTGCTGCGCCGCCTGCTGTGCGGTGTGGACCGTGCAGCTCGGCTACCGGCCGCAAGGCCGCAGCTCTGACAGACCAGCCGCCCGGCCATGGATCGGTCGGCACGAAACCGGCGGCTTCCGCAGTTCTGGCAGACGGTGACGGCCAAGGTCTCTCGATCAGCGCTTCACCAGCTTGCCTGGCGTGAGCCAGTGAGTCATACAGCCAGCCAGTCAGTCCCGTTGCCAGCCATCGCAGCCGGCTTTGGCGCGTTGGCGCGTTGGCGCTTGGTGCGCCGGTAGCTCTCGTTCTGTTCGGCCAGAGCATCACTCGCCGCAGCGACAGCCGTGCTGTCCTTGCCTTCCGCAATGATCAAACGGTTGATGGCCATGGCGTTGCCCAGGCGATTCAGCACCTGATCGATCAAGCGACACTGATCAAATTCGGCGCGCCCCGCAGCCGGGATCCCCAGCAGGATCAGGCTCCACCACGCAGCACGCCAGCCTTTCATCGATCAGCTCAGGGGCTCTAGGTGATGGTGCACTGATAGCGGCTGCTGGCTCCCACATCAATGCTCTTGCAAGTGGTGTTGGTGATCGTTGCCCCTTTCGGGATCACCCGCATCGCCTCAGCGGTGGCGAACTGCTCGGACGGCCCTTGGGCTGTGGCTCGCTTGCCACCTGCAAAAGCCATGGATCCCAGAAGGATGCTGGCCATCAACAGCGCCGCGTTTCGCATCGTTAGGGCCCGAAGGGGGTTCTCCTTTCGGTTTGCACAGAACGCTTCCAAGTGACAGCCGTGCTGCACTAGCAGCCACCCCGGCACCAGCGTTGGCGTTGCGGCCTTGGTTCAGCGTTGGCTTCGCTGGCTGGACTCGGTGCAGGGATTGGAGGTGGCGGCAACAACCCTGCGGGCTGAACGGGAAGACGTCGCGACCCCCATGCGGCATCGAAGGGAACCACCACGAGGGGGATCGGTTCCGCACTCTTTGCCGGCCAGGCCAAAGCACTGGACGCGATCAGGACTGTGATCAGAAGTCTCATCGCGCCATTGTGCCGATCCCGCAGCGTTATGCCGTCACGTCGGCTGCGTTCTTAGTGCCCTGCCCCAAGGCCTCTTCAGACTTTGGAGTAGGAGACGCCGCGGTAGGTGAGAGCAACGCTATTGCGAACGGATTTGATCTGCTCAGCCCGATATCTTTTACCCATGTATTTCAGTTGGATTGTTGGCCGCGTCGACACTGCTTCTGTTTTTGCATATTTGTTGCCCAAGAAAGTGAGTTCCATGGCGTGAATAGGGATGAGTAAAAACTTTTTGAGTTCTACGTTCTCGCCCGAATGCAGCAAGGTTCCGCTTGATATCTTGCTCTTTAGTCATTGTTAAGGCTGCGTCAGCTTGATACAAGTTCTGCTACTAACCCTGCAATGACAGGAGAAAGGGGTTGATTCGACTTGTGGGACTTTGTGTTTGTTGATGTGAAGCCGTTGAAATATTTATTGGTTTTGTGTGCGCTGTTTAACTTGTCTTGATTGATTCTCTCAGGCTTCAGGCTTGGAGCGCTCCTCTGTTTGCGCTTTGCTGCAGCGTTGGCATGCAGCAATCCTGTCTTTGTGGTGTTCCGGCAGCGTTAGCCGGAATGGGTCCACGTCAAATTCGTAGCCACAGGAGCAGCGGGCATGGAACTTCAGTTTTTTCGCTTTTTTGAGTCGCTTTAAAAGGGTGACGTTGCCAAAAACTTGATCGGGCTTGAACCGCTCCAGCTTGGTGCGTTCCTCCGGCGCATGCTTGACCCGGGCCTTGTGCAGGGCGTTGCGCACGGAGTTTTCACTGCCTTTGCCCAGGATCTTGGGTATCTGCAGGATCGATCGCCCTTCCTGCAGATACAGACGCTTGATCTCCTCGATCTCAGCACCTGTGAAGCCAGATTTCTTGCCCACCTGCTTCCTGCCTTTGATTTGAGTCTTTCGTTTGCTGGCCAAGTGTGCAGGTGAAAGCCACACAACTGAGACCCTCTCTTAACTTACGTTATTGGCGGCTAACAACCAGCATGGTGTACTGCCACTAGTGGCACCAGTTAATGGCTGCTCTGCTTTTCGTGGTCAGAAGCGGAGTTGCGCCTACATATCAGCAACTCACTGCTGGTGTTCTTCAGTCTTCCACTCTCCCCACTAGTGGTTGCTTGAAGCTTTGGGGGGAATTGCTAGAAGCCTTGCAATCTGTATCAGAGCAATGGGTGTGTCGCGCGGAGCAGGGCTTATCCATTTGGTTTGAATATTACTAATTCAGCTCGAGAGCTAGATATGAAAAGTTGTCTTAACAGAGCTTCTTTGACATATGTCAATTATTTCATCACACTGGTGATAGTCATGTCATCCACGTGAAACGTTTTCTTCTAGCTCTATTAGTTCTATCTTCGCCGGCCTTGGCTGATTTGGGTCCGGCTGATATCAGGCCTGGAATAGAGGTGACTCCATCGAAAGTGAGTCTCAGCGCCTGGTGTGTCAGTAAATATTCCGATTGTCAAGTAGAAGTAGATGGTAGTTCTATTTCAGTTAATCGAGGCGGTGGAGTCAAGTTAGAGAGAATAGTTGCATGGAAAAGAACTGATCGGTTTAGAGATTATTCTGGTTTTATTGGCGCTCATCATCTATATGAGTATGAACTTAAATATTTGGCTGACGACAAGGGTGTTGCGATGGCTAAATTTGTTTTTCAGAACTCTCGCTCATCGGACAAATTTTACCAATTTTTAAAGAGCATGGCTGGGAGCAAAGAAGTTCGCTGCGAATATAACTTTGAGACTAGAAGTGTTGATTGTTAGTTCAGTATAATAGATTCACCTGTTCTTGTGTTGTATCGATATCTTACCTTGGGAAAAGAGCATAAGCTTGGTGATACAGTTTTATTCGCTGAGATTCCGTTTCGCGTATAAGTTATACGCACCGGCCTATTGCTCTTTGCTGCATTCCCAAGTAGCTCGTAATCATATCTGTCGTCTCCAATTGAAAATCCTTGGCCATCAAAAGATTGAAGTTCGTCACCTTTTAAGAAGCCCGCTTTGGCAAAAGCACATCCAGGAATAACTCGAAGAATCTCTAAGGCTCTTTCGCCTTTTAAGGGCTTTGGTACAAAGCCGAATGAAACTTTTCTCTGAGCTTTGCTTTCTGTGATTATAAACCCTTTGTTTATTTCGTCTTCCGATAAGCCATTTTGGCAAGAGTTGTTTTTGCCGACTTCAGGTTCTACAAGTGGGCATCTTTCGTCTGAAGTCGCTCTTAAAGGGGAGCCTGCGAATTGCAAGGTATTGCCACCTCTGCAAGACCAGCCTTTACCTCCCAGTCGAGAATCATGCCCTCGATAATTAGGGATGCAAATTACTTTTTCGCAGTATCCAGCCCCTGAATATGCATGGGTGGATGGACAGGAGTTTCCCGATGTTCTAATCATGTCTATGTCGACGCTCTGTCTGTTGGAAGGAGTGCTGCTGCCAGTCATCGCTTTGACGCAGCCTAAATAATCTTTTGCCTCTATGCATAGCTTATGAATAGCCGGATCGACTTCAGATGCTGCTGCAACTGCTCCCATGTTTATGGCAGCGGATGTAAGGCAGATGGTGAGTAATTTTTTCATTTGCTCAAGCTTTTAGAGTAGCGGCTATGTCGTTGTGTCTATTTTGCAGTTGGAAGTCTAATGAGCAATAGTGCGACTTCATGTTTTTATCAGGCATGAGATTTCGTGATTATTCTAAATGGTGTTCCTCTTGCTTAGCCGCTTGCCCCGTAGGCGTGAAAGGGTATGGATTAAGTTAAGTAGGGAGGACTCAAGTGATCAAATATGCGAATGTGGCACTACTCTTTCGTTGAACTGAATGAGTTTATCGGTTACCACGTTTTCTTAATTAGATCTATCTCTTGTGAATAGGTGTGGCTTCTGATCCGTGGTGAAAGGGTGACATTGCCAAAAACTTGATCGGGCTTGAACCGCTCCAGCTTGGTGCGTTCCTCCGGTGCATGCTTCACCCGGGCCTTGTGCAGGGCGTTGCGCACGGAGTTTTCACTGCCTTTGCCCAGGATCTTGGGGATCTGCAGGATCGATCGCCCTTCCTGCAGATACAGACGCTTGATCTCTTCGATCTCAGCACTTGTGAAGCCAGATTTCTTGCCCACCTGCTTCTTGCCTTTGATTTGAGTCTCTCAGGCGGTGTGCAAGCGCCATCCACGTTTTCGGAGGCGAAATGTCAGCCTGTCGGGATGATTCCACTGGACCCACTGCTGCGACGGCTGGCCGGAGTTGCCGGCATGGAAAGCGGCTGCAAGCGCCTTGTTGTTGTGCAGGGCCAGCTGGGGGATTTCGACTCGATCGAATACGCCCAGGCGCTGGTGCCAAGGCTTCCCCAGTTGGCGGCAGCAGGGGTCAAGGTTCAGCTCTTTGGCATCGGCAACGCCGCCAGTGCCGAACGCTTCGCGGCCTTCACCGGCTTTCCCCTGCAGCAGCTGATCGCTGATCCATCACCCAAGTTGCATCAGGTCCTGGGGTTGGAGGCCGGCCTCAAGCTCCCCGGTGGGCCCTGGCCTGGTTTTCTGCTGATGTGCGCCGGCGTGGGTTCGCCGGGCACCCTGCGCGAGGTGCTGCGCGGTTACACCGGAGATCGCTCGGCGGCCCAGATCTTCGACGATGAAGAGTGGGTTGAAGCCTTTCCTCTGCCGCGCTTCCGGGGGGCTCTGTTCCGCCAGGCCGGTGGTGCCGGGTTCCAGCGACCGTTTGAGCTCGCCACCAAGCGTTTGCGCAACATGAATGAAGTGCTCCGCAACTGGCGCACCTACGTGCCCTGTGACGACTACATCACCCAGCGCGGCGCCACCGTGTTGCTCGACTCCGATGACAGCGTGATCTATTGCCACCGCGATCAAAGCCTGCTCGGCTACTCCGCCACCATGGAGCGCCCCTTGGCGTTTCTCGATGAGGTTCTGGCCGAGGGCTGAGCTCAACCGGTGTCTTCAACCGGGTGTCCTTAATTGGCGGTGGGCTCGCGATACACCGCAAGAGCTGCCACAAGGCCGCCGATGAATCCTGCGCTGTGGCCGATCCAGCTGACGTCAGCGGGTGAGACACCGGGGATTAAGGCGATCAGGGCTGAGCCGTAAAGCCAGAACGCCACCAGGCCCAGAGCGATGGAGAGGATGCGGCGTTCCAGCCAGCCGATCAGCAGCAGATAGCCCAGTAGTCCGTACACCACGCCTGAGAGTCCATGGCTGCGGGCGGGCCAGAACAGGGCCACCGGAATGTTGATCAGCAGCACCGACAGCCAGACGCTCAGGTAATCGCGCATCCCTCGGCTGAGCACCAGCCAGCTCAGGGGCAGAAACGCCAGGCTGTTGGAGATCAGATGCCCGAAGCCGGCATGGCTGAATGGCGCTGTGATCACCCCCCACCACGGTTGATCCGGCCCCATCAGCAGGTTCCACTGCCCTGCAAACAGCAGTTGGTCGATCAGCTCCTGCCCCCAGGCCAAGGCCAGGATCAGCAGGGGGAGCAGCAGTCGAGTGCGCATCGTCTTGCGCCAATGACCACAATGATGACGCGGATGCTGAGCGGATGATCAGAAGCGACGTCGACGTTCTGGTGATCGGCAGCGGTATCGGTGGGCTCTGTGCCGCAGGTTTGTGTGCCCGTGCCGGCCGTGAGGTGCTGGTGCTGGAAGCCCATCACCAACCCGGTGGAGCCGCCCATGGCTTTCAACGCCAGGGGTATCACTTCGAATCCGGTCCATCCCTCTGGAGTGGCCTGGGGCGTTGGCCCAGCAGCAATCCCCTGGCCCAGGTGTTGCGCGCGCTGGGGCAGACCGTGGAGGTGATTCCCTATCGCAGCTGGGATGTGCTGTTGCCGGAAGGGGATCTGAGCATCGCCGTTGGGCACGACGACTTTGAGGCTGTGGTGCGCAGCCTGCGCGGCCCCGAAGTGGCCGCCGAATGGCGGCGTTTTGTGGAGGCGCTTCAGCCGATTGCCGCCGCTGCCGATGCTTTGCCCTTGCTGGCCCTGCGGCCTGGGGTGGATGGCATGGCGCAACTGCTGAAGCGCGGAGGACGTCTGTTGCCGCACCTTGCGGCGATGCGTCACCTCTCCGGTTCCTTTGGGCCTCTGGTGGATCGTCACCTCAGCGATCCTTTCCTGCGCCATTGGGTGGATCTGCTCTCCTTCCTGATCAGCGGCATGCCGATGGGAGACACCAACGCCGCAGCCATGGCCACGCTGTTCGGCGAGTGGTTTGAGCCGGATGCCCATCTCGACTATCCCGTTGGCGGCAGTGCAGCGGTGGTTGAGGCCCTGGTGCGTGGCTTGAAAGCTCATGGCGGCAGCCTGCACACCGGCAAGGCGGTGCAGCAGCTGCGGGTGGAGGGGGATCGTGTGGTGGGGGTGACGTTGGCCGATGGAACGCAGATTGCGGCGCGGCAGGTGATCTGCAATGCCGACATCTGGTCCACCCTTGCTCTGTTGCCGGAGTCCGTGGCGCCGAAGTGGCAGCGTCAGCGTCAGGCTACGCCGGCTTGCAACGGCTTCCTGCATCTGCATCTGGGCTTTGATGCCACGGGGCTGGAGGATCTGCCGATCCACACCGTCTGGGTCGACGACTGGGAGCGTGGGATCGACGCCGAGCGCAATGCGGTGGTGTTGTCGATTCCGTCGGTGTTGGATTCCTCGATGGCACCGGCCGGTCGCCATGTGCTGCATGCCTACACACCGGCCAGCGAACCCTGGGAGCTCTGGGCTGATCAGGAGCGCGATAGTGCGGCGTATCAGCAGAGAAAACAGGAGCGATGTGCTGTGTTCTGGCGGGTGCTGGAACGCCGTATTCCCGACATCCGCGACCGCTGTGAGCTGATCATGGAGGGAACGCCGCTGACCCACAGCCATTTCCTCAATGTTCATCAGGGCAGCTATGGCCCTGCCCTTTCAGCAGCTGAAGGCCTCTTTCCGGGCGTGACGACGCCCCTGGCCAATTTCTGGCTGTGTGGTGCCAGCACCTTCCCCGGGATCGGCATTCCCCCCGTGGCGGCGAGTGGTGCCATGGCGGCCCATGCCGTCCTCGGCCGGGAGATGCAAAACAGTCTGCTGCGGGAGCTGGAGCTTTGAAGCAGCTGCGTCATAACCTCGCTCTGGAACGCCGACGCAGTTCATGACTTCCAACGCCCGGATCGATTCGCTGCAGCTGATGCTCACGGATCTGCGCATGCGCAACGAGCCGATCCGTCACAAAGCGGCGTTTCGTGGTTGCCAGCCGGAATTTCAGGCGTTGGTGAGTCGTTTGATCGAGCAACTGGAAGGGGAACTGCTGGATGAGAAGCAGCGCTCCCGTGAAGCCTCACGTCAGGCCTGATCCTGAAAGAAGGTCGCGCCACTGCGACTCCTGCCTGGCGGCCTCCGTTGTGCCCTCCTGGGGGAAGCCGTTGAGAAAGTCTTTGTCTTGAGTGGGCTGGTAAGGCCCCTGCTTCAGCTCGAAAATCACGCTGTCGGCCTCCAGAGCCACCAGGGTGTGGAATTGATCTTCTGCAACCTCGATGCCGTGGGTAGGCCCCTTGGCGCTCAGATGCAGCTGCTGCTGAATCTCCCCCTCACTGTTGAACAGCAGCAGTCCGATGGCGCCCTGCAGCACCAGAAAACATTCGAAGCCTGTGCCGGAACCGTTGCGCCGGTGGCGGTGGGGCCGCACATAGGTGCCGGGCTGCAGCACGTTGAGGAAGCGCTGAACCGAATCCTGTTCCCGGTGGAAATTGTGGTTCAGGCGTAGGCGGGGGTGCTGCCGGGCCTCAGTGGCAACCTGCGCGAACAAATCACGATCGATTTTTTTGATATGCAGTGATACTTGCCTCAGGTTTTGAAATTCTGCCTTGGGCACGCTGACTCTTGGTCTGCGTTTGGGGCTGTTCCAGCTCAGCCTGGGGATTCTCGGAGTCCTGATCCTGGGACTGCTGAACCGTCTGTTGATTCAAGACATCCAGGTCCTGGCGGTGCTGGCGGCTGTTGCTGTGGGTGGTCAACAGTTGATGGGGTTTACCCTCGTCTGGTTCGGCCATCGTTCCGATCGCATCCCCATCAGCCGGCTGCGGCGCACGCCTTTCATCGTCAGCAGCACTGTGGTGATTGCTCTGTTGTTCGGTGCGGCCTGCCAGTTGGTGCTGCGCTTGGCCACCAGCATGGAGGCCTCTGGAGGTGAGCTGAATGTGCTGCTGATGGGTCTGTTGATCCTGGCTTTCGTTGGGATCGGAACCGCGATTGCTGCTGGTGGAACCGCCTTTTCGGCCTTGATCGCCGATCGCACCACGGAAGCCGAACGGCCGCGGGTGCTGTCGGTGGTGTGGGGGATGCGTCTCCTGGGGGTGTTGCTGGGAAGTGTTCTGGTGAATCAGGTGTTCGGCAGTGCCTGTGCGGCTGATGCCAGCCGTACCGCGGTGCTGGCTGGTTTGGAGCGTCTGTCGCTGGTGACGCCGCTGCTGCTGCTGGGGCTCGGGGTGGTGTCGGTCTTTGGCGTGGAGCGCCGCACCACAGGCTTGATGGTGCCGGCCGGGCCGGTCCCCCCCGATGTCCTCCAGCGGTTGGCTTTGCCCCAGTTGTTGTTGCAACTGCGCACCATCCCCCAGGCTGGCCGCTTCCTCGGGGTGCTGTGCCTGTTCACCTTCAGCATGTTCCTCAACGATGCGGAGCTTGAGCCCTACGGCGCGGCCGTCTTTGGCATGAGTGTCTGTGCCACCACATCGCTGAATGTGTTGATTGCCCTTGGCTTCTTTGCTGGCCTGGGTCTGAGTGGCTTTTGTTTGATTGAGCGTGCGGGCAACATCAGAACGGCCCGGGTGGGTGCGGTGCTGGCTGCTTTGGCTTTGCTGGTGATGCTTTGGGCCGGCTCTGGGCAGTCCATCCCCCTGTTGCGGACTGCTGTTGGTTTGTTTGGCCTGTCACTGGGGGTGTGCATGAATGCATGCCTCACCTTGATGTTCAGCTTTGTGCAGCCCGGCCGCACCGGCTTGCTGCTTGGTGTTTGGGGGGCGGGCTATGCCTATTCCTGCGGCCTGGCCACCATCTGTGGAGGCGGGCTGCTCACCTTGCTCAAAGCCTGGAACGGAGGTGATTTGTTTGCTGCCTATGGCGGCGTGTTCGGCCTGCAGATGGTTTGTTTCCTCGCTGCCGCGTTGATGACGCGCCGTTTGGATGTGGTGGGTTTCCGCAACACGGTGAACACTCGCTTTGCCGATGTCATGGAAATGGCAGTGGATTGAAGCTTGGCGGGAGCTCCGGATCCACTAGAACCGGGTCCTCTCCATTGCAGTGAATGGCAGCGCTGCAGATCGTCTGGTTCAAGCGTGATCTGCGCATCGTTGATCACCGGCCCCTGGCTGCTGCTGCGGAGCGGGGTTTGGTGCTGCCGCTGTATGTGGTGGAGCCGGAGTTGTGGCAGCAGCCCGATGCCTCCGAGCGGCAGTGGATGTTTTGCCGGGAGTCGCTACTGGAGTTGCGCCAGGCCCTAGCGGATCGGGGCCAACCCTTGGTGGTGCGCGCTGGGGATGTGGTGCAGGTGCTGGAACGGGCCCGTCGTCAGTTCGGCATTGATGGGCTGTGGAGCCATGAGGAAACCGGCAATGGCTGGACGTACCAGCGCGACAAACGCGTTGGAGCCTGGGCCCGTCGGTACGGCACCGCTTGGACGGAAATCCCGCAGTTCGGGGTGACGCGCCGGATGCGCAGCCGCAATGGCTGGGCCAAACGCTGGGAGGTTCAGATGACGGAGCCCATCACACCCGAGCCGGCCGCGTTGCAATCGCTGGAGGGTATTGATCCCGGCGTGATCCCGGAGCGCCCCTGTTCAGACCTGCTCTCGGATGCATGTCCGCAGCGTCAGATCGGTGGGCGGTCGATCGGCCTGGAGGAGCAGAACGACTTTTTGCAGCACCGCGCCCCGCGCTATCAACGGTCGATGTCGAGCCCCAACACCGCGTTCACCGGTTGTTCGCGCCTGTCGGCTTATCTCACCTGGGGTTGTCTCTCGATGCGGGAAGTGCTTCAGACCAGCCGCACCCACAGCGGCCGCGGCGTCAGCAGCTTTGAATCACGGCTGCACTGGCATTGCCATTTCATTCAGAAGCTGGAGGACCAGCCGGCGATTGAATTCAGGGATTTCCATCCGTTCATGCGCGGCATTCGCGCAGCCGACGCCGAGCGCTTGAGGGCCTGGAGCGAAGGTCGCACTGGCGTCCCCTTTGTGGATGCCTGCATGCGCGCCTTGCGGGCCCATGGCTGGATCAACTTCCGCATGCGGGCGATGTTGATGTCTTTTGCCAGCTACAACCTCTGGCTTCCCTGGAGAGACAGTGGCCTGCATCTGGCCCGTCAGTTTGTGGATTACGAACCGGGGATTCACTGGAGCCAGTGCCAGATGCAATCGGGCAGCACCTCGATCAACACGATTCGGATCTACAACCCGATCAAGCAGGGCATGGACCACGACCCCCAGGGGCTGTTCATCCGCCAGTGGTGCCCTGAACTCAAGGATGTGCCCACGATTCACATCCATGAGCCCTGGATGCTGGGTGGTGGCATGCCAGCACCGATCGTTGATGTCACCGCATCGATGCAGGATGCCAAAGATCGCATCTGGGAGATTCGCCGATCAGCCGGTTTTGATCGCCATGCCGATGCGATTCAGCGCAAGCATGGCTCACGTAAGGCGGGGTTGAAGCCAACAACGGCTCGCCGACGCAGGCGCAAATCACAGCAGCCCGACAACGGCAGCCAGCAGCTCAGCCTCGGTCTTTAGTTGCGCTGCAGCAGCAGCCGCTTGATCACCCGTTGGGCGATGTCGCCATAGCCCATCTCCCCGGAGAGGATCTGAGCAATGCGCCGTGGTGCGGTGGGCCGCTTGATCCCCAGCTGATAGCCCACACCGGGGAAGCGATAAAACACCTGGGCAATGCGCCGGCCCCAGGCCATCGACTCACCCCAGCGCTCCCGCATGCTGCGGCTGTAGCCCCGCAGATCCTTGCTGTCGCCCTTGAGCCATGGGCTTAGATGTCGGGCCGCTTCGCAGCCACTCATCAGGGCAGGGCGTAGCCCTTCCGCCAAAAAGGGGTCGCAAAGCGATGCCGCATCCCCCACCACCACAATGCCGTTGCCATCAAGACGGTGATGGCCGTTCCACACCCGCAGTTGGCCGCGCTGACGGATGCCTGCATCGGCGGCGAAACCCAGATCCGGCAACAGCTGAGCCAGCACCTGCTCCGGGTCGGCGTCCTGCTTGCCGATGAAACTGCCCACACCGATGTTCACACCACCTGCGAGTGGAAAGGCCCAGGCGAAGCCCTGTTTCACCAGGCCGAATTCAAAGCGGGTGGTGCCATTGCTGAGGTTGCCTTGACCCTCGAGCCGCACCGACATGGTGGTGGCCATCTGGGGCTGTTTGGCCCCCAGGCCGAGCCGTTGGGGCCAAGGGGATCCCGAACCGTCGGCGATCACCACGCCCCGCCCCTTCCAATGGCGTCCGTCGGTTGCCGTGACGTGCCAGACGTCTTCATGGCGCCGGATGTCATTGACTTCAACGCCTGAAAGGCGTTTTGCCCCAGCCTGAATGGCCTGATCTGAGAGCAGTTGATCCAGGGTTTCGCGGCGCACAATCCAGAACGGTGCATCCCCTGGCAACTCGGCCACCACCGGATCCTCCAGGCACCAACTGAAATCCACCTGCCGGATCACCTGCTCCACCGCTGGCTCCAAGGAAAAGGGGAACCACTGCTGAACTGAGGCCGCCATGCCTCCTCCACAGGGTTTGATCCGCGGCTCGGCGTCGCGCTCCAGCGTCAGAACGTCATGGCCTGCTAATGCGAGATGAACTGCCGCGGCACCGCCAGCGGCCCCGGACCCGACGATCAGGACGTCGTGGGTCCGATCTGATTCGTTGCTCACACCTTGAGGATGTCGGCCTCCTTGGTGGCCAGGTGCTGTTCCAGTTCGGCGATGAATTTGTCGAGTGTTTTCTGAATGCCGTCCTGCTCGTCGCGGCTCTGGTCTTCGGAGAACTCGCCCTCCTTTTCCTGCTTCTTGATCTTGTCGATCGCGTCGCGGCGCAGGTTGCGCAGGGCCACCTTGCCTTCTTCGGCGTACTTCGAGGCCAGCTTGCAGAACTCCTTGCGGCGCTCCTCGGTGAGGGGCGGCACATTGATGCGGATGATCTTGCCGTCGTTGTTGGGGGTGAAGCCCAGCTCACTCATCGCAATCGCCTTCTCGATCGAGGCCAGGGCGCTGATGTCGAACGGTTGGATCTGGATGGTCTGGGAGTCCGGGGTCGACAGGGTGGCCAGCGACTTCAGCGGTGTGTCAGCGCCGTAGTACTCAACGCTGATGCGGTCCAGCAGGGAGGAATTGGCCCGGCCGGTACGGATCGTGTTGAAGTTGCGCTGGGTGGCCTCCACCGACTTGCGCATGCTGGCTTCGAGGTCCTGGGTCGACATGGTTGCTGAGGGAGGAGGCGTGCGAACTGGGTTGGCGTTGTTTAGGAGGGGTCGCCGATGCGGGACCCGATCGGTTCCCCGGCCACGGCTCTGCCGATGTTGCCAGGTTCAAACAGGTTGAAGACAACAATCGGGATGTTGTTGTCTTTGCAAAGGGCGATGGCGGTGCTGTCCATCACGCCCAGCTCTCCGCTGAGCACATCCTGATAGCTGAGCTGCGCGTGCTTCACCGCGTCGGCGTGCTTGGCCGGGTCTTTGTTGTAGACCCCATCCACCTTGGTGGCTTTGAACACCACATCGGCATTGATTTCGGCGGCCCTCAGGGCAGCCGTGGTGTCGGTGGTGAAAAACGGGTTGCCGCAACCGGCGCCGAACACCACCACCCGGTTTTTCTCCAGATGCCGAATTGCCTTGCGACGGATATACGGCTCCGCCACTTCCTGCATGGCGATGGCGGTCTGCACACGGGTGGGAACACCAGCCCTCTCGAGCCCGTCTTGGAGGGTGATGGCGTTCATCACCGTGGCCAACATGCCGACGTAGTCAGCTGTGGCTCTCTCCATGCCCGCTGCAGACCCCTTCAGCCCGCGGAAGATGTTGCCGCCGCCCACGACGATCGCCAGCTGGGTGCCATTGGCCACCACCTTGGCCACATCGGAAGCAATCGACTGAACAATGGCGGGATCGATGCCATAGCCCTGAGATCCCATCAGAGCTTCGCCGCTGAGTTTCAGCAGGACGCGTGTGTAGGTCATCTACGGTCCAGATCCTTTCGACAGTAGCAAGCACTGGCATAAGCCTCTGATCGCCGCTTGGATGGGGAAACCGCGGCTGTTTGATGCCAGAGACCGATGCCACCCAAAGCGGTGTGATGGCCCGTCTCACGCTTTCAGCCCTGGAACGGGCCAGTCAGGATCCCGACTGCTGGCGTGAACCGGTGGTGCATCGCGCTCTGTTGGTGAGTGGGCTTTCGGTGCTTACCGCTGCCACCCGTCATCTTCAAGATGATCTCGAGGCGGCTGAAGCGGCCTGAGGCCGGCTGGTTCAACCCTTAAAACTCGATGCCTGCCTGGGCTTTCACCCCCTGTTCGCGGAAAGGGTGGTGCACCAGGGTCATTTCTGTCACCAGATCGGCTCGCTCCATAAGCTCGGCTGGTGCACCTCGGCCAGTCACCGCCACGTGGGTGAACTCCGGTCGCTCGTTCAATCCGGCGATCACCGTATGGGCCTCGATGTAGCCCAGTTTCAAGGCCACGTTCAGTTCGTCGAGCAGCACCAATTTCACGCTGGCATCGCGGAGATAGCCCAGGGCCGTCTGCCAGGCCGCCTCCACCAGTTGCTGATCCCGCTCTCGGTTCTGGGTTTCCCAGGTGAAGCCTTCGCCCAGGGCATGCCAACTCACCTGATCACCGAAGGCCTGCAGTGCCCGTGCTTCGCCGGGCTCCCAGCCCCCCTTGATGAATTGAACAATGGCCACCCGCTCGCCATGGCCAAGGGTGCGCAGCACCAGCCCAAGCCCGGCGGTGGTTTTTCCCTTGCCCTGGCCGGTGAACACCAGCACCAGCCCCTTCTCCTTATTTCGTTCCTCCACCCGTTGCTTCTGTACCTGCTGGCGCCGCTCCATCCGTTTGCGGTAACCGGCATCGTCGGTTTCTGGGGCGAGCTTGCCCCCCATGCCCAGTTCCGCGGCGGATTGATCGAGGTCGTAGGTGCTCATGGGGAGAGGGGCTGTTGGTTCTGGAGGGGTGTTGGTTCTATCGAGGCCGAGTGGCGGTGATGCGTTGCAGGGCCCGACCCGCCAGCAGCTCCTGGCTCACGCTGCTGAACCCGAGTTGCTCCAGCTCGGTGGGGAGGTCGTCCTCCAGCATGGCGGTGGCGGTGTCGGTTTCAAATAGGGCACAAAACAGTTGCTGGGGAAGCTTCAGCCAAGGGCCGGCCGGATGCAGATCCACAAGCACCAACCAGCCGCCCGGTTCCAGCAGCCGTAGGGCACTGTGGAGCACCCGTTCCCGATCGCTGCGGGGGAATTCATGCAGGGCCACGCTCAGCTGGATGGCGCTGAAGCTGGCATCGGCCAGGGGCGGATCTTCGGCCAGCCCTTCCACCCGCTTCAAGTTGGGGTGGCGTTGGGCGGCGAGATCCAGAGCCCGGGGGGAGACATCGAGCCCCGTCACGGCGTAGCCCGCCGCCAGCCAGGGGGCCGCTGCTTCGCCACTGCCGCAGCAGAGATCCAGCACCGAAGCGCCGGGCTTGAGATGGGGCTGCACCGCCTCGAGCCCGAGGCCCCGCAGGCGCTCCACCCCGCCAACACTCAGCGACGACACCGCCGTGACCGTGTCGTAAATCCAGCGGTAGCGGTAGGCCAGCGGCCTCAGAAATGAGCTCATCGTTGAAGTGAAAACAAGCAGACAGGGTGTAGTCAGGCCGGTTGCCGGGCCAGGGCTGCATCCACCGCCTGCTGCTGATCACGCCGGGTGATCCAGTGGTGATAGGTGCGGGTGTGGATCGTCACCGAGTGGCCCATCATCCTGGCGGCGACGGTGTCCGGCAGGCCGACATGGATGGTGCGCACCGCCCAGGCGTGGCGCAGGTCGTAGGGGGTGATCGGCAGGTCGTAGCGGCGGAACTGCTCACTCACCCGTCGTCCCACTTGCTGCAGGGTGGTGCGCCGCAGATCGGTCTGGATGGCTGGCAGAGCGGCCGGGTTCTCCGCCAGCTCCCGCAACCCGAAGTGCTCGACCCAGTCGGGGTGGAACGGCCAGCTCTGGTGTTCACCGGTTTTGGTGGTGGGCAACACCCGCAGCACCTGATCCCCGCCCGCTGCCAGGGAGGAGCAATCGCAGAAGAACACCTCGTGGTTGCGCAGGCCGTAGGTGGCCATCAGGGCAAAGGCCAGGCGCCACTGTGGATTGGGGATGCGGCCTGCGGCCTCGAGGATCTGCGGATCGGTGGGCAGCTGGCGGAAGCGGGCACGGTGCAGGCCATAGCCGCCGGCCTCCTGGCGCCAGGAGGCCGGCAAGGGCAGCTCCAGGTGCCGGGCCAGGGCGGCCAGGGCTGTGGCGCATTGCTGCCGGCTGCGGCTGCCGTCCTCGTAACTGGTCAGCGTCTGCATCAGCAGCGCTGGCTCCAGCGGCTGATCACCGCACTGACGCGCCAGTCGCCGGAGGTAGGGCAAATAGGCACTGGTCCAGGTGGTGCGACTGCTCGCCGGGGAACGGCGTCGGCGCGGGTCGGCAAAAAAAGCTGCTTCGAAGCCCTCGATGGCGGCCTGGATCCCGATCGAACGCCCTCCGGCCGTGGCTGCAGAGGAGGAGGCCGACCAGAGCGTCCAATCAAAACTGCGCTGCTCCAGTTGCAACTGCACCAGGGCAGCGGTGCTGAGGGCCTGATTCAGTCCTGCTGCATCGGCCATCAGCCCCAGGCT
Source organism: Synechococcus sp. N19 (assembly GCF_900474045.1). Lineage (NCBI taxonomy): Bacteria > Bacillati > Cyanobacteriota > Cyanophyceae > Synechococcales > Synechococcaceae > Synechococcus > Synechococcus sp. N19. The sequence goes on along the minus strand of NZ_UCNR01000009.1, from coordinate 256,029 downwards.
GATCCGTTGCAGGCCGTTGCGGCTCGGATCCCCGCGCAACGGCAGAGACCCGCGCAGGTTCAGCCGCCGACCCCGCTGTTCGATGCGCAGGCGCGACCCCTGTGCCGCCAGCTGCGCATTGGCGGTCTCCAGCGCACTTTTGAGCTCCATAAATGTGTCGTTGGAACCAAGGATCGCGTCCGTGGCGGCTACGCTCAACCCCCGAAAACCGTTCTGATCGGTATGTCTCGCGTCGGTGTCGTCCTGCTGAACCTGGGTGGCCCGGAGCGGATCCAGGACGTTGGCCCGTTTCTCTACAACCTGTTCGCCGATCCGGAGATCATTCGGCTTCCGAGTCCGGCGCTGCAGAAGCCGCTGGCTTGGTTGATCAGCACCCTGCGCAGTGGCAAGTCGCAGGAGGCCTATCGCTCCATCGGTGGCGGATCACCGCTGCGGCGCATCACCGAGCAGCAGGCCCGTGAACTCCAGAGCTTGCTGCGCCAGCGCGGCATCGATGCCACCAGTTATGTGGCCATGCGCTATTGGCATCCGTTCACCGAATCCGCTGTGGCGGACATCAAGGCCGATGGCATGGATGAGGTGGTGGTGCTCCCCCTATACCCCCATTTCTCGATCAGCACCAGTGGATCCAGTTTCCGTGAGCTGCAGCGCCTGCGTCAGGCGGATCCGGCCTTTGAGAAGTTGCCGATTCGCTGCATCCGCAGCTGGTTTGACCACCCGGGCTATGTGAAGGCCATGGCCGAGCTGATCGCGACAGAGGTCCGCAACAGCGACGACCCCACGAAGGCTCACGTCTTCTTTAGTGCCCACGGTGTGCCGAAGAGCTACGTCGAAGAGGCGGGCGACCCCTATCAAAAAGAGATCGAAACCTGCACCGGTTTGATCATGAAGGAGTTGGCCGTTCAGATGGGCCACGAGAACCCCTTCACCCTGGCCTACCAAAGCCGTGTGGGTCCGGTGGAGTGGCTCAAGCCCTACACCGAGGAGGCCCTTGAGGAATTGGGGCAAGCCAAGACCAACGATCTGGTGGTGGTGCCGATCAGCTTCGTCAGCGAACACATCGAGACGCTTGAGGAAATCGACATCGAATACCGGGAGTTGGCCACCGAAGCCGGTGTGGTGAATTTCCGTCGGGTGCGTGCTCTCGACACCTATGCCCCCTTCATCGAGGGATTGGCGGATCTCGTGTCCACCAGCCTGCAGGGCCCTGAGGTGAGTCTCGATGCGGCGGCGGAGCTGCCCAACAAGGTGAAGCTCTATCCCCAGGAGAAGTGGGAATGGGGTTGGAACAACAGTTCCGAGGTCTGGAACGGCCGTCTGGCCATGGTTGGTTTTTCAGCCTTTTTGCTCGAGCTGATCAGTGGTCAAGGGCCGCTGCACGCCCTCGGCTTGCTCTGACCAAGCCAGGGGAGCTGCGGGCCCTTAACCTTGGGGGTCATTGACCCGTCGCCTCTGTGACTCTCACCTCAGCGTCTTCGGCCGTCACTGGGCAGCAGGCCGGTCACGGTGGCCAGAGAATGTCTGGGGCGACAGCCCTGATGGATGCGTTGCGGCGCCATGGCGTCGACACGATTTTCGGCTACCCCGGCGGCGCGATTCTCCCGATCTACGACGCACTCCATATCGCCGAGAGCGAGGGTTGGGTGAAGCACATCCTGGTGCGGCATGAGCAGGCCGGCACCCACGCGGCCGATGCCTATGCGCGTGCCACCGGCAAGGTGGGCGTTTGCTTCGGCACCTCGGGGCCGGGTGCCACCAACCTGGTGACCGGCATCGCCACCGCCCAGATGGACTCGGTGCCCATGGTGGTGATCACCGGTCAGGTGCCGCGTCCGGCGATTGGCACCGATGCCTTCCAGGAGACCGACATCTTCGGCATCACCCTGCCGATCGTGAAACATTCCTGGGTGGTGCGCGATCCGGCTGATCTCGCCTCCATCGTTGCCCAGGCCTTCCTGATTGCAGCCAGTGGTCGTCCGGGCCCCGTGCTGATCGACATCCCGAAGGATGTTGGCCAGGAGATGTTCGATTACATGCCGGTTGAGCCCGGATCGATTGTTCCCAAAGGCTTCCGCAAGCCTCAGCCCCCCCGGGATGAACCGATCCTGTCGGCGCTTGAGCTGATCGCCGAGGCGGAGCGTCCGCTGCTCTATGTGGGCGGTGGTGCGATCTCAGCCGGTGCTCACGACAGCCTGCGGGTGATCGCTGAGCGCCATCAGATCCCTGTCACCACCACCTTGATGGGGAAGGGTGCCTTCGATGAAAACGACCCTCTCTCGGTGGGCATGCTCGGCATGCATGGCACGGCCTATGCCAACTTCGCCGTCACCGAATGCGATCTGCTGATTGCTGTTGGCGCCCGTTTTGACGATCGGGTGACCGGAAAGCTCGACACCTTCGCCCCCCGGGCCCGGGTGATCCACTTTGAGATTGACCCGGCCGAAATCGGCAAGACCCGCCGCCCCGATGTTGCGGTGCTCGGTGATCTGGGCCTGAGCGTGGCGCGCTTGGTGGAGCTGAGCCTGCAGCAGCAGGTGCAACCCCGCACGGCCCCTTGGTTGGCGCGCATCGCCGAGTGGAAACAGACCTATCCCCTCACCGTGCCTCCCACCGAAGGCCCCCTCTTCCCCCAGGAGGTGCTGCTTGCCGTTCGCGAGCTGGCACCGAATGCCATCGTCACCACGGACGTGGGTCAGCACCAGATGTGGGCGGCCCAGTACCTGCGCAATGGGCCCCGGGGCTGGATCAGCAGTGCCGGTCTTGGAACCATGGGCTTCGGCATGCCGGCCGCCATGGGCGCCCAGGTAGCGTGCCCCGATAGTCAGGTGGTGTGCATCGCGGGTGACGCCAGCATCCTGATGAACATCCAGGAGTTGGGAACCCTGGCGGCCTATGGCCTTCCGGTGAAGGTGGTGATCGTCAACAACCACTGGCAGGGCATGGTGCGTCAGTGGCAGGAGAGCTTCTACGAGGAGCGTTATTCCGCCTCCGACATGCTCAATGGCATGCCGGACTTCGTGGCTCTCGCCCGCTCCTTCGGTGTGGACGGCGTGCACATCCGCGAGCGGGACTCGTTGAAGCGTGATCTCGAGGCGGCGCTCAAGGCCCCCGGCCCGATGTTGATCGACATCCACGTGCGTCGTGGTGAGAACTGCTATCCGATGGTTCCCCCGGGCAAAAGCAATGCTGAAATGGTGGGCCTTCCGGCTCCCATGCCGGTCCTCAACGCCCCGACCTCTTGATTCGTCTTGTCTTAATCGGCGTTCTGCTGCTGCTTTGGGCGGTACCGGTACAGGCTGCAGAGGTGCTTCAGGTGCGCAGCAGTTCCCTGCTGCAGGTGGGAGACCACAACCGCACTTACACCGTTGCCCTGGCCTGTTCCGCCGTTGATGCAAGCCAAGAGGCCGAGGCCACTGCATGGTTGCGTCAGGAACTGCCGCGCCGTCGCAAGGTCAATCTGCGGCCGGTCGGCTCCAGCGAGGGGCAGCTGATGGCCAGAGTGACCCCGCTCGGTGCTGAGCGTGACCTCAGCACCGGCTTGATTGCCGCTGGTTTGGCCAGCAACAGCTGTGGGGTCGATGGCTGATAACCGCATTGCCCGGGGCATTGTCTTGGTGCCCTGTCTGCTGCTGGGGGGTGCCTTTCTGGCCACAGCGGCCTGGGGGCAGGGCGCCGCAGCTGAAAACCGCACCCTGGCCATCGGCATCGGTGCTGGCTTGCTTTTGGCAGGTTGGTTGTCCCAGTTGGGTGGCGGCTCAGACGGTGGGCCTGAATCCTCTGTGACAAAACCGGACGAGTCCGACCCCTCTCCCTAATTGCGGGGATCGGGTTGCTTCCCTCCGATCCCATGTCGAAGCCTGAGTGGCGACGTTGGCCTTGGCCGATGCAGCACCCTTGCCGTTGTCCGCTGACGGGGGCATCGATGCGATGGGTTGGTTGGACCCTGATCAGAAGGAGGTCGTTCCGATTTGCCAGGCCTTTGATCAGCGTCGCCGCGGGGAGCGTCTTCGACTGAAGGCGGTGGCCAGTGATTCCCGCTTTCGTGCTGGCCTTGCACCATCGGGCCAGGCCATGGCCGGTCTGATCGAATGAGGTCTGGGGACACGACCTCGAGATGCTGCGCCTGAGTGAACTGAAGCTGCCCCTCGACCATGGGGAGGAAGCGCTGCAGGAGGCGGTGCTCAAGCGTTTGAGGATTCCGCCGGATCGTCTTCTGGGTCAGACCCTGGTGAAGCGCAGTGTTGATGCGCGACGTCGCGACCGGATTCAGCTGATTTACAGCGTGGATGTGCAAGTGAAGGGTGAAGCCGCCCTGTTACGGCGCATCGGCAACAAAGGCCGGGTGCGTCTGGCTCCAGACACCCGCTACCGGTCTGTGGGTCATGCCCCCGATGGCTTCCCCTTGGATGCGGCCGATCGGCCTGTGGTGGTGGGGGCAGGTCCCTGCGGTTATTTCGCTGCTCTGCTGTTGGCACAGATGGGGTTCCGACCGCTGTTGCTGGAACGGGGTCAGGCCGTGAAGCAACGCACCGCTGACACCTTTGGCTTCTGGCGGGGCACCAGCCCCTTCAATCCGGAATCCAATGCCCAATTCGGTGAGGGGGGAGCCGGCACCTTCTCCGACGGCAAGCTCTACAGCCAGGTGAGCGATCCCGAGCACTACGGCCGCAAGGTGCTGGAGGAGCTGGTGGCCTGCGGTGCCAGCGAGGAGATCCTCACGCTGCACCGCCCCCACATCGGCACCTTCAAACTCGCCACCGTGGTGCGTGGCCTGAGGGCACGGATTGAAGCCCTAGGCGGTGAGGTGCGTTTCAACAGTCGCGTCACACGCCTTCAGCTCAGCGACAGCAGCGCTGGCAAGCCCCATCAACTCGATGGCTTGGTGCTGGCCGATGGAACGGAGATTCCCTGCCGCCATCTGGTGCTGGCTCCCGGTCATTCCGCGCGCGACTGCTTCGAAATGCTGGAGCAGATCGGTGTGCAGCTGCAGCGCAAACCGTTTTCCGTGGGCGTGAGGATTGAGCATCCGCAGCATCTGATTGACGCAGCCCGCTGGGGAGAGGCGGCGGGCCATCCGCGTCTCGGGGCCGCCGAGTACAAGCTGGTTCACCATGCTGAAAACGGCCGCTGCGTCTACAGCTTCTGCATGTGTCCCGGAGGATTTGTGGTGGGTGCCACCTCGGAGGAAGGCCGGGTGGTGACCAATGGCATGAGCCAGCACTCCCGCAACGAGCGCAACGCCAACAGCGGTTTGGTTGTGGCTCTGGACGCCGATGACCTGGCACCGTTTGAACGCTTCCCCGGGGATCCGCTGGCGGGGATTGCTCTGCAACGGGAGCTCGAGGAGCGCGCCTTCAGGCTTGGAGGGAGCAGTTACGCCGCACCGGCGCAGCGGTTGGAGGATTTCCTGGCGGCCCGTCCCTCCACCCGTCTGGGTGGCATCGCCGCGTCGTATCAGCCGGGTGTGCATCCCGCCGATCTGGATGACCTGCTCCCTGCTGCCATCGTTGAGGCCTTGCGGGAGGCGTTGCCGGCCTTTGCCCGCAAGCTGAAGGGGTATGACCATCCCGATGCGGTGCTCACCGGCGTGGAAACCCGCACGTCATCGCCCGTGCGGATCCCCAGGGATGAAGCGTTGGAATCGCTCAATGTGAAGGGGCTGGTGCCCGCGGGTGAAGGGGCGGGCTATGCCGGCGGCATCCTCTCGGCCGGAATCGATGGCATTCGAGCTGCTGAAGCCTTGGCCATTCAGATCCTGGGGAGCAAGCCTGTTTAAGTTTCAGCTGCAGACGTGGGCTTGCGCAACGATTCCGCTCCACTGAACGGCTTTCACCTGATCCCGTCGCCAGGAATGGAACAGCTCGGGCTCACTGACGGTGCACAGCGGGCAGTGGGCGATCCGTTCGCTGGGGATTCCTGCGCCGTGGAGCTGCACTCTGGCGGCGGTTCGAATGTCCAGGCGATGCCGCCCCGGTTGCTCATCCGGCAGCAGGGCCCCTGCATCGGACAGGGAAGCCTCGTTGGGGACCGCGGCGCTGACGGCCTTCACCACCTCATCGCCCACCTGGTAGCAGGGGCCGCTGACGGCCGGGCCCAGGGCAACCACCAGATCCTCTCGCCGGGCCCCCCTCTCCACCAACCGATCCAGGGCCGTGATCAGGATTCCAGCCGCCACCCCCCGCCAACCGGCATGACAGGCCGCGGCATGCCCGGTGCCGGGATCCGCGATCAGAACCGGTGTGCAGTCGGCACCGCACACCCAGAGGCTCTGGCCCCCGCGATCACTCACCAGGCCATCGGCCTCAGGCCAGGGATCCTGCGGGGCGTCGCTGGCGTTCAGAACGATTCCACTGTGGATCTGCTGGGGCCTGTGGACGCTGATGCCGGCGCTGACGTACCCCGCCAGTTCATCAGGACCACGGCCGTGCCAGAGCCGGGTGAAGAAGCCGTGCTCGAACCCCCGCTCATGCAGCAGATCGCTCTGGAGGTAATAGCCCCCGTAACAACCGATCCAGGTCCAGCCCTTCAACGTGTTGAAGCGGCTGTCTGGTCGATCAAACGGCCCGTCTTTCATCTGCCCTGCAATCAGGCCATGGGGATGTCCCGCAGCATCCAGAAGCCGCCGAAGGTCTGTTCTTCGGGGCTGGACTGGATGGCGATGAACTGGAGGCCGCGCACCTGCTGCTGCGAAGTGGCCAGGGCCTCGGAGATTTCAGCGGCGATGCCCGGCTCCAGGTCGCTCACCAACCAGCGGTCGTCCTGACCAGCCTCCAGCACCAGCTGGCGGTCTTCAACGATCATCCGCACCGGTTCCAGACCCCCCAACCAGCCCGCCATGGCGAGGGAGCGGCTCTGGCTGAACAGGCGCAGACCCGGCACAGAGGACTCGGGGTCGATGCCATCGGGCACCGGCAGCAGCCCGCTGAAACTCATTGGCCATTCCGATGCCTCCAGCAGGAGGCTCGCCGGCAGGGCGGCCCAGCTCCAGGCGTCTCCTTGAACTTCCTCCGGCAGGGGCACTGGAGGGGTGGGAACAGGCGCCGGCGGTGGTGCCAGTGGGCCGGCCATGAAGCCCTCCTCCTCGGGATACACCTCCCTTTCGCGCTGCTGAAGCCAGTCGAGCAGGGCGAAGGTGCGGCGACTTGGAATCACCTCGAGGTCTTGTTCGGCGGCGGCGCGCTGCACCATGGTGCGCATCGAACTGCGCCAGCAGCGCAGGCGGACGGGCGAACCCCAGCCCCCGCTTGCGGATGCCTGTTTGGCTTCAGCTAGGGCTTGGCTCAACCAAAGCGAGTTCACCTCACCAGAGGGGCAAACCTTGGCGAAGCGAAATGGCTCTGCATCCCCAGTTGCAGCGGGGGTGGAGGTGATCAGCAGTTCCCAACGCTTGCGGCCATCGGCCTCAAGGATGGGTCGGGAGTAGAAGTCGAGTTCCCAGTCTTCGGCGGCTGTCAGGGCAGCAGTGCTCATCCGGCCGATTGCTCCTGCTGTTTCAGGGTGTTCTGGGCGCGGCTGGCTCGATCGGCGGCCTCAGCCATCACTTTGTCTTTTTCGATCAGCAGCTCTCCAGGAGGCCCCTCCAGCAGGGCTGTGTTGAGGCCGATCCGTCCGCGGCCCGGGTCCAGTTCCGTGATCAGGGCCGAAACGCGGTCGCCCTGGTCGAACACCTCACGGATCGAGCGCAGGCTGCCATTGGTGATGGCTGATTGGTGCAGCAGTCCGCTGATGCCACCAAGGTCGATGAACAGGCCGTAGGGCTTCACCGCAGCAACCTGCCCTTCCACCAATTGGCCTACTTCCAGATCCTGGAAGCGTTCAGCGACGGCGGCTCGTTTTTCGGACAGCACCAGCTTGCGCGTCTCCGAATTCACCTCGATGAAGGCCACGCCCAGGGTCTTGCCCACCAGCTCCTGGTGGTTTTCACCGTTTTGGAGTTGAGAGCGGGGAATGAAGCCGCGCAGCCCTTCGAGATCGCAGGTGACACCGCCGCGGTTGAAGCCATTGACTATGACTTGAACCACTTTTCCCTGCTTCTCCAGTTCCTTCACCCGGTCCCAGCTCTTGCGCAGCTCAAGGGCGCGACAGCTGATCGTGACCATCCCATCAGCGTTCTGCTCACGGGTCACCAGAACTTCAACCTCCAGTCCCTTGGGAAAGCGCTCCCGGAAGTTGGTCACCACGCCAAGGCCCGCCTCGCTCTTGGGCATGTAGCCGGGGGCTTTGCCGCCGATATCCACGTACACGCCATCGCTTTCGATGCCGATCACCGTGCCCTTGATCACCTCACCGGTGGTGCCCACCGGAGCGTTCTCGTCCAGGGCGGCGAGGAAGGCTTCTTCATCGAAATCGAAGTCATCCACGCTGCGCGGCTGATTGCGCTGCTCCTTCTTGGGTTGTTGATCCGGCGCGCCCATCAGGTCGGCCATGGTCATGCCTTCCATGCCGCCCATGTCGAACAGAGCGTCGTCATCCGTGCCTGGAGACGAGGTGGAGTCCTGCTGGACCGGTCTCGGCGGGGTGGCGAGACCCGCCCGTTCCTCAAGGATGCGTGCCTTTTCCGCCGCAGCCTCTGCTGCTGCCCGTGCTTCAGCCGCTTCACGAGCCAGCTTTTCCTGCTCTTCGCGGCGGTTGATCTGCATCACCTGCAGCGGTTTCGTCGCTGCCGGCTTGGGTGCCTTGGGGCGGTTGGGCTGCGGACTGCCGGCTGCGGGCATGGACCATTGGGCTTGTCGATCGCTCATTTTGACAGGCTGGGTCGGGATCAGCACCCCCGTGCCTGTGCAACGCCATGGACCAGCTCCGCAAGCGATTTGATCAGTTGACCTGGCCCGAGGCCAGCCGTGCTGCCAGCCAACCTGGTGCCACGGTGATCTGGCCGTTCGGAGCCTGTGAGCAACACGGCCCCCAACTGCCGCTTTCGACGGACGCTGTTTTTGCTGAGGGCATCCTCGATTCAGTGTTGCGCGAGCTTGAGCCAGCTCTGCCGATTTGGCGACTGCCCTGTCAGGCCATCGGCTTTTCGCCTGAGCACCAGAACTTTCCCGGCACCCTCAGCCTTTCGGCTCCTCTGCTTCTGGATCTGGTCGACCAGGTGGGCATGCAGCTGGCGGCGATGGGGGTGCAGCGCCTGGTTCTGTTCAACGCCCATGGCGGCCAGATCGGTTTGCTGCAGGTGGCAGCCCGACAGCTGCGCTCTCGCTGCCCGTCGTTGGCTGTTCTGCCTTGCTTCCTCTGGAATGGTGTGGAGGGGCTGGCGGATCTGTTGCCCGAGCAGGAGTTGGCCCATGGACTTCATGCCGGCCAAGCCGAAACCAGCTTGATGCTGCAGATGGCCCCAGAGCTGGTTGGATCCGCCCGCCCGGTGGATGGACATCCAGCACCGGGATCCGCGCAGGATCCTCCAGCGGGCTGGAGTCTCGAGGGGGCGGCGCCCTGCGCCTGGCTCACCGACGACCTCAGTGCGACGGGAGTGATCGGTGATGCGCGCCAGGCCTCCGCTGATCTGGGACGTTGCCTGCAAGATCGCTTGATCAACCACTGGCAGGAGCGTTTTCAAGCCCTTCTGGCCAGTGACTGGCCACCCTCGCAAAGTCTTCTCCCCAAACCGTCCAACATCACGCCCAAGTCCTGAACCTTGGACGCATGTGTCACCAACTCTTGGGGCTCTGGTTATTGTCAGTCCCACTAAACGTGGTGGACAGCGTCCTATGACGACCCTCAATGCACCTGAAGCACCCGTGCTGGAGGGCCAGGACGCACTGCCCGATTTCACAACCGAGGCCTACAAAGACGCCTACAGCCGGATCAACGCCATCGTGATCGAGGGCGAACAGGAAGCCCACGACAACTACATCTCTCTGGGCACGCTGATCCCCGAACAGGCCGAAGAACTCAAGCGTCTGGCGCGGATGGAAATGAAGCACATGAAGGGCTTCACCTCCTGCGGACGCAACCTCGGGGTTGAAGCCGATCTTCCCTTCGCCAAGAAGTTTTTCGAACCCCTTCACGGCAATTTTCAGGCCGCTCTCAAGGAGGGCAAGGTGGTCACCTGCCTGCTGATTCAGGCCTTGCTGATCGAAGCATTCGCCATTTCGGCCTATCACATCTACATCCCTGTGGCCGATCCCTTCGCCCGCAAAATCACTGAGGGTGTGGTGAAGGACGAATACACCCACCTCAACTACGGCCAGGAATGGCTGAAGGCCAATTTCGAGGCCAGCAAGGACGAACTGTTCGAGGCCAACAAAGCCAACCTGCCTCTCATCCGCTCGATGCTGGAAGACGTGGCTGCTGATGCGGCCGTCCTTCACATGGAGAAGGAAGACCTGATCGAGGACTTCCTGATCGCTTACCAGGAAGCTTTGGGTGAAATCGGCTTCACCTCCCGCGACATCGCCCGCATGGCCGCAGCAGCGCTTGCTGTTTGATCCGTTTCAGGGCCTTATCCAACGCCGGTTTATCGACAGGCACGTTGCCGTCGATACCGGTTGCCATGGGAGCATGGTTGTTCGAGGTGTTCTTTGAGACGTCAGCGGTAAGACATGTTTGGTCTGATCGGACATTCAACGAGTTTTGAGGCTGCTCGCCGCAAGGCGATGGAACTCGGGTTCGATCACATCGCCGACGGTGATCTGGATGTGTGGTGCAGTGCACCTCCGCAGCTTGTTGAGCATGTGCAAGTCACGAGTCCCGTGGGCACCACCATTGAGGGTGCCTACATCGACTCCTGCTTCGTGCCCGAGATGCTGAGCCGCTTCAAGACGGCCCGGCGCAAGGTGCTCAACGCCATGGAACTCGCCCAGAAGAAGGGCATCAACATCACTGCCCTGGGTGGCTTCACCTCGATCATTTTCGAGAACTTCAACCTGCTTCAGCACCAGACGGTGCGGAGCACCACCCTGGATTGGCAGCGGTTCACCACCGGAAACACCCACACGGCCTGGGTGATCTGCCGTCAGGTGGAGAACAATGCTCCAAGTCTCGGGATCGATCTCCGCAAAGCCAAGGTGGCCGTCGTTGGTGCCACTGGTGATATCGGCTCCGCCGTCTGCCGTTGGCTGCAAGCACGCACCGGAGTTGGTGAGCTCCTGCTGGTGGCGCGTCAGCAGCAACCGCTGCTTGATCTTCAGCAGGAACTGGGCGGAGGCCGGATTCTGTCGCTCGATGAGGCCTTGCCTGAGGCCGACGTGGTCGTCTGGGTGGCAAGCATGCCCCGCACCCTTGAGATCGATCAAGACAGCCTCAAGAAGCCCTGTCTGATGATTGATGGGGGCTACCCCAAGAACCTTGATACGAAGGTTGCCGGTGGTGGCATCCACGTTCTCAAGGGTGGAATCGTTGAGTTCTGCCGCGACATCGGCTGGTCGATGATGGCTATTGCCGAGATGGAGCGGCCGCAGCGCCAGATGTTTGCTTGCTTTGCCGAAGCCATGCTGCTCGAGTTTGAGCGCTGCCACACCAACTTCAGTTGGGGGCGCAACAACATCACCCTGGAGAAGATGGATTTCATCGGCGCGGCATCGGTGCGCCATGGGTTCAGCACCTTGAACCTTCAACCCAACCTGCAGGCCACTGCTGCCTGACCTTCGAAGAGCCAGAGCCATGCCCCGTCGCCCCCTGCTTGAGTTCGAAAAACCGCTCGTCGAGCTGGAGCAGCAGATTGAGCAGATCCGTCAGCTGGCCAGAGATTCGGAAGTCGACGTCTCGCAGCAGCTTCAGCAACTGGAAAGCCTCGCGGCCCGACGGCGTCAGGAGATCTTTCAGGGGCTGACTCCCGCTCAGAAAATTCAGGTCGCCCGTCATCCGCAGCGTCCGAGCACGCTGGATTTCATCCAGATGTTCTGCGACGACTGGGTTGAACTGCACGGCGATCGTCGCGGTAACGACGACCAGGCCTTGATCGGCGGTGTCGGCCGGGTGGGCGATCGCCCCGTGATGTTGATCGGCCATCAGAAGGGCCGCGACACCAAAGAGAACGTCGCCCGCAATTTCGGGATGGCGGCTCCGGGTGGATACCGCAAAGCCATGCGGTTGATGGATCATGCCGATCGCTTCCGCCTGCCGATTCTCACGTTCATCGATACCCCTGGGGCCTATGCCGGCCTTGAGGCCGAAGAGCAGGGTCAGGGTGAAGCGATCGCCGTCAACCTGCGGGAGATGTTCCGCTTGCGCGTTCCGGTGATCGCCACCGTGATCGGTGAAGGCGGATCCGGCGGTGCCTTGGGCATCGGGGTGGCCGATCGCTTGCTGATGTTCGAGCACAGCGTTTACACGGTGGCCAGCCCTGAGGCCTGCGCCTCCATCCTCTGGCGTGATGCGGCTAAAGCGCCTGATGCGGCGGCAGCCTTGAGGATCACCGGCCGGGACCTGCTGGAGCTTGGGGTGGTGGATGAGGTGCTTGAGGAGCCCTCCGGCGGCAACAACTGGGCACCATTGGAGGCCGGAGAAAACCTGCGTGCGGCAATCGAGCGTCATCTCGACCAACTGCTGAGCCTTTCGGAACAGCAACTGCGCGAGGCCCGTTACTCCAAATTCAGGGCTATGGGACGGTTTCTCGAAAAAACGTCACAGGATGTCGACAAAGCCGCTTAAAGTGTCGCGGTTTGCTAACGGTTTTTGCCAACGGCTCTAATCACAGGTGCGAGCCGAGGCATAGGTCGCCGAACTGCTGAGCTTCTGGCTCATCGAGGATGGGATTTGCTGCTCACCGCCCGCAGCGCTGATCAACTGGAGCAGCTGAGTGCTCAGCTCAGCACCAAAGGTGTTTCTGTGGCCTCTGCCGCCATCGACCTGACGCAACCCGATGGCATCGCAGCTGCGATGGCTGGCTTGTTGCAGCAGGGTGAGACCCCTTCCGTGTTGATCAACAACGCGGGTGCGGCCTACACCGGCGATTTATTGGCCATGCCGATCGAGCGTTGGCAATGGCTGCTACAGCTGAATGTCACCAGCGTGATGCAGGTTTGTTCTGCTGTTGTTCCAGCTATGCGTGAGAACGGTGGACTGGTGATCAACATCAGCAGTCACGCCGCCCGCAATGCCTTTCCTCAATGGGGGGCGTATTGCGTCAGTAAAGCTGCCTTGGCCAGCTTCACCCGCTGCCTGGCGGAAGAGGAACGGAGCAATGGCATTCGTGCCTGCACCCTCACTCTTGGGGCCGTGAACACACCACTGTGGGACGCGGAAACCGTACAAAGCGATTTCGATCGTCGTGCCATGCTCTCTGTCGATCAGGCGGCAGAAACACTGGCGAATCTGGCGTTGCAACCCAGCAACCAGTTGATCGAAGACCTCACCCTTATGCCGGCCGTCGGCGCCTTCTGAACGAACACCATGACCTCCACAGTCCCTTTCGTTTCCAACGGCGTCGCCAACGGCAACGGCAATGGCAGCTTGAATCCCCAGATTTCTGCGCGCATCCGTGATCGCCTGAGGGAAGCGGGTGCTTCCTTCCTGGCGAACGACAACATCGCTGATCACCTCCAGCCGGGTGAGCTGGATCAGCTTCAGGTTGAAGTTGCAGACAAGATTCGCGACCTGCTGCGCAGCCTGGTGATCGATATCGATAACGACCACAACACCCATGAGACGGCGGAGCGCGTCGCCAAGATGTACCTCCAGGAGGTGTTCAAGGGGCGCTACCACCAGCAGCCCAAGGTGGCCAGCTTCCCCAATGTGAAACAGCTGGATGAGATCTACACCGTTGGCCCGATCACGGTTCGTTCCGCCTGTTCACACCACCTGGTGCCGATCATGGGCAACTGCTGGATCGGGATCAAACCTGGTGCCCGGGTGATCGGTCTCTCCAAATTCACCCGCGTGGCTGACTGGGTCTTCTCCCGCCCTCACATCCAGGAAGAGGCTGTGATGATCCTTGCCGATGAAATCGAGAAGCTCTGTGAGCCTCAGGGTCTCGGCATCATCATCAAGGCGCAGCACTACTGCATGAAGTGGCGTGGGGTGAAAGAGCCCCAAACCAGCATGGTGAACTCCGTTGTGCGCGGCGATTTCCGCCACGACCCAAGCCTCAAGCAGGAGTTCTTTGAGCTGGTGCGTCAGCAGGAAGCGCTGCTCAGCACCTGATCAGCCGCGATTCAACGCTCTTTCAACTCCTCGACTTCACGGTCTCGACCTCACAGCCTCGACAAGGGCTTGCACCTTGTCGAGGTTTTTCCATCCCGGTCGTTCCTCAAGCCGACTTGAGGCATCGAGTCCCTGGGGAGTGACTCGGCTGAGCAGTTCTGGAACCCACTCCGCACTCACTCCCCCTGCCAGCCACCACGGCACCGAAAGCTCGGTTTCGGCCAGCCAATCAAGGGGGATCCGGTGCCCGGTGCCGCCCAGTTGATCGGCGCTCCAGGCATCGAGCAGCAGAGCATCCACATGGGGCGCGTACTGCTCGAGCTGCTTGAGATCGTTGGGTTCACGCACCCGCAACGCTTTCCACCACTGCTGCCGGGGGTAGCGCTGTTTCAGGTGTTGGCAGCGTTGGTCTGACTCTCTGCCGTGCAGCTGCACCACGGAGGGCTGCCCAGCACCGTTGAGCGCTTCCTCGAGAGCGGCATCGTCGGGATCGGCCACCACCCAAACGCGATGCAGCTGGGGGTGCTGTTGTTCCAGCAGCTGGAACAAGCCCCTGCGCTGGGCTGGTTCCACAAAGCGTGGGGTGGCGGGAACGCCGATCACGCCAATCGCCTGCACCCCCATCTGTGCGATGGCTTGAGCCTGCTCGGGGTCGGTGATCCCACAGATCTTGAGGTTTGGAGTGGGGCGGGGATCACGCAAGGGCTGCATGGGTTGCTCTCCCTAGGATCGTGGATGACAGTCCGCAGCAGCGGCACACGACGGGATTGGCGGTGGGAGAGGGCTGGCAGGTGCTCAAGATTGGCGGAATTCCCCTGCGGCTTCAGCCCAGCTGGTTGTTTGCCGTGGCGATCTTCACCACGTTGTTTCAGTCCCGCTACGCGACAACGGCCTCGGTAACGGCGAGTTGGGGGCTGGGATTGCTGACCACCTTGTTGCTGTTCAGCTCCGTGCTGCTGCATGAATTGGGCCATGCCCTGATGGCCCTGCGGGAAGGGGTGAAGGTGTTGAGCATCACCCTGTTTCATCTGGGCGGCATCGCGCGGGTGGAGAAGGAATGCCCCACCGCCATGGGCAATCTGCGCATTGCGGCTGCTGGCCCGATTGTGAGTTTGGTGTTGGCCTTCGGGATGCTGGCGGGGGCTGCAGCGCTGTCGGACACCCAGCCCTTGGCCACACAGTTGTTGAGCCAGGTGGGTTTGCTCAACTTGATGCTCGGCTTGTTCAATCTCTTGCCCGGGCTGCCCCTCGATGGCGGGCTGATCCTCAAGGCCTTGGTTTGGAAGCTGAGCGGTAGTCAGCAGAAAGGCGTTCAGGTGGCCTCGGCGTCCGGACGGGCTTTGTCGATGCTGATGATCCTGTTGGGTGGTGTTTTGCTCTGGCAGGGCTGGGGGCTCAACGGCGTCCTGCTGATGTTGATCGGTTGGTTCGGCCTGAGTGCCAACCGCAGTCAGACCCAGATGCTGCAGTTGCAGACGGTGCTGCGGGAGTTGAAGGTGGAGGCTGCGGCAGGCAAACGTTTCCGCGTGCTGGAGGCGGATCAGACCTTGCGGCGCCTCAGTCAGCTGCGGCTGATCGCCAGCGAGGCGGAGGGACCTGCCGATTGGGTGCTCGTCTGCAAGAGCGGTCGTTGGGTGGGTTGGATTGACGATCAACCCTTGAAACTGCTGCCGGTGCAGCAATGGGACCAACAGCGCCTCGAGGATCATCTGCGCCCCCTCACTGAACTGCCGTCCATCGCCAGTTCGGCTCCCCTAGTGGAGGCGGTGCCGGCCTTGGAGGCGGCCTCCCAGGGACGCCTGTTGGTGATGAGTGCTGCGGGCCTTCCTTCCGGCACCCTTGACCGCATGGATCTGGGCGATGCGGTGCTGAAGCGGCTCGGGGTGAGCCTGCCCCCCGCGATCCTCGACGAGGCGCGCAAGCGCAATGGATACCCCCTGGGTTTGGCGATGCTTCCCCAGATGGTGCAGTCGATGCAGGCTCAGAGCGCAGAGCAGGACGCCAGCTCAACCTCGAACTCCTGAACTTCCTCAGCCTTCAGAGGCTGCATCTGCCACGAGCAATGGCTCCAGGATTGAACCAGGCTCTGGCGCAGTCGCTGATCCAGGTCCAGCCGGTTGATCCGGGCTGGAGCCGCCGCTGGAGCCGCTTCCTCAAACACCTCCTCCCAGAGCTCAGCAGGGGGATCCAGCAGGATTTCACCGTGTTGAAGCAGGCGACCGTTCTGCCAGCGCTGGGCGCTACCGATCCGTTTGACGCCGGACGGATCCACCAGGTCGGCCACCGTTGCCGAGGCGAAACAGTTGTTTGCTTCAGCACCCGCCGTATCGGAACCGAAGTGCAGCGCTAGCCCGAGATCCTGGAAGCCATGGATCAACCACTGGCAGGCCTGGCGGTAAGCCTCCTGGCGTCGCCGGGGTGCATCCGGCCAGATCAAGGAATAGGTGAGACCGCCGGCATGAAGCACGGCCCGACCTCCGCTCGGGCGTCGCACCAGGCTGATGCGGCCGCGGCGGGCCAGCTCATTCCAGTGTTCAGGCCAGTGGCGTTGATGGCGTCCGAGCGAGAGCCAGGGCCCATCCCAGCGGTAAAAACGCAGAACCGGACCGTTGCTGCGCTTCAGAAGCCAGGCATCCAAAGCCATCTGGGTGTGTCCATCCGCTTGCTGGGTGGGGAGCAAACGCCCGGTTGCGGGCATGCTGGAGGGAAGCATCGATCGCACGCCATGGTGCCTTGGTGGGATGTGCCGATCCTGATCGCCCTGGGCCTGCTGGCGGGGGGCTTGGCCGGGTTGTTGGGAATCGGCGGTGGCTTGATCTTTGCCCCGCTCCTGCTCTGGCTTGATCTCCCGCCCCATCAGGCCCTGGCCACCAGCAGTTTCGCCATTGTGCCCACGGCTTTGGCGGGCACCATCACCCATCTGCGCCAGGGCCGGCTGCCGACCCGGCCGGGACTCGCCATCGGCTTGGCGGCCTTTGGCTCGGCACTGCTGTTCGGTGGTTTGGCCGGTTTGGCAGCGGGCTGGATTCTGCTAGCGATGCAGACGCTGATGTACATCGTGCTGGCGTTCTGCGTTCGCGAACGGCCCGAGGCGGATGCCAATGATGACGTTGATGACGGCAGCGCTCCGCAGTTGGCGGGTGTGGGCTGCATCGCCGGCTGGACCGCTGGGATGTTGGGCCTGGGCGGGGGGCTTGTGATGGTGCCCCTGATGAGCGGTCCGATGTCTGTGCCGATTCATCAGGCCGTGCGGCTGAGCACGGTGGCGGTGCTCTGCTCGGCCAGCGCAGCATCCCTCCAGTTCCTGCATGAAGGACGCGGCGTTCCTCTGATGGGCCTGCTGCTGGGGGCGGTGGCGGCGATCGCTGCGCAGTGGACGGCCAGCCGGCTCGATCAGTTTGATGCGGCCCTGCTGGTGCGCTGTCTGCGGGCACTCGCCATCATCCTGGCGATCGACAGCTCCAGGCGGGCCCTGCAGCTTTGGCTGAGCTGACTGGTCAGCCCAACAGGTTCCAAAATCCCGCATCCAGCTCGTAGCCCAGGGCTGCGGCCATCTGGGAGAGGTTGCCCCGCATCGGGCGTCCGAGCTCTCGCTGGCAGAGGTCGTCCAACAGCATCAATCGATGCGTTACCCAGAGTTCCAAGGCTTCCGGGTCAAAACGCAGCCCTTCGCTACGGCTGAAACTGTGGGGCACCACCAGGGCCACATGGCGAATAAGGCTGCCCTGGTCGCGTTCAAGCAAGAGCGGCAGCCAGGGGTAGCGTGCATCGGCCCGCAGGGCCCAGAGCCGAGGCTCGGGGCATTCCGGCAGTTCGCGTGGGTCATCCTGCGCCCGGGGCCAATCGAAACGAAGCTCGAGCACTGGCCCCTGGCTCAGTAGTGCATCCAGCGGCTGAGTGCTCCAGATCTCCAGCGGCCCTAGATCCAAGGCGCGGATAGCAGGGGCATCGATCAGAACCGGATCCATGGGCTGGTGTGACAGGCCTTTGCGAATGATGGCCTGCAGCCCTTCCCTCAGAGAAGAATGGGACCGTTTGATGCATGGCTCCCATGGAAACCGTTCTGTCTGCACCTGAGGTGTTCATTGCCCTCGTGGTGGCTGCCCATGCCGCTGTTCTGGCTCTGCGTCTCTCCATCAGCCTTTACGAGGCCTGATTTCAAAGGCAGCCCAGATCAACGGGCGTAGAGCTGGTCTTGGCACTGAGAACAGATTGCGTTACAAGCGGATGTTCTTGCTGATGCGGTGACCCCCAGTCAGGTTCAAAGATCAGCTCCCCGCACGGATGCAGCCAGCATGGCTGCGGCGATTCAGCGGCAGACCGACCAACAGGAACTGCAGTGCAGCCTTCTCGCCTTGGCGGCCAAGGCTGGGCTTGTTCTGTTGGGCGCTGTGAGCTTGATCCGTCTGTCCGTGGCCTATCAAGAACGCATGGATCGCCACAGTGAAATCGCGGCGGTCGTGTCGATTGAGTCGGCGAAATTGGAAACGCTGCAACATCGTTTTGATCGTCTGTTCAGCATCGGTGGAGAGAAGCGTCTGATCAGCGAGCAGGATCAGTGGATCGCCCCCAACCGTCTGCGCGTGATCTGGCGCTGAGATTCGTGACCAGCGGCGTTGGGATTGAGTGCTGACCGGCAGACTGGCAGCCTTCCTGGCCCTGTCTTGATGTCCACGCCCGGCACCGTTCTGATCACCGGCACCACCTCCGGTGTGGGCCTGAATGCCACCTGCGCCTTGGTGAAGCGGGGTTGGACGGTGATCACGGCGAACCGCAGCCCGCAGCGTGCCGCGGCGGCGGCGGATGAGCTGGATCTCCCGAAAGACCGGCTCAAGCACGTGCTGATGGATCTGGGTGATCTCGACAGTGTGCGTCGGGCGGTGGATGCCTTGCCCGAGCGATTGGATGCTGTGGTCTGCAATGCAGCCGTGTACAAGCCGAAACTGAAGCAGCCGGAGCGTTCGCCCCAGGGCTACGAAATCTCGATGGCCACCAACCATTTCGGCCATTTCCTGCTGGTTCAGCTGCTCTTGGGTCGGCTGAAGGCCTCCACTCATCCCTCCAAGCGGGTGGTGATCCTGGGCACCGTGACGGCGAACTCCAAGGAGCTGGGGGGCAAGATTCCGATCCCTGCGCCGGCAGATCTGGGGGACCTCTCTGGTTTTGAAGCCGGGTTCAAAGACCCCGTCACCATGGCTAGTGGCAAGCCGTTCAAGCCCGGCAAGGCCTACAAAGACAGCAAGCTCTGCAACATGATCACCACCCAGGAGCTGCATCGCCGTCTGCACGGGGACACGGGGATCACCTTCACGTCGCTCTACCCGGGCTGTGTGGCGGACACACCGTTGTTCCGCAACACCCCCAAGGCCTTCCAGACGATCTTCCCCTGGTTTCAGAAAAACATCACCGGCGGCTACGTCTCCCAGGCCCTGGCGGGGGAACGGGTGGCTGATGTGGTGGCCAATCCCGACTTCGCCGAATCCGGGGTGCACTGGAGCTGGGGCAACCGCCAGAAGAAGGATGGACAGCAGTTCAGCCAGGAACTCTCCGACAAGGCCACTGATTCAGAAACAGCCCGCCGGGTGTGGGAGCTGTCGATGAAACTCGTTGGCCTTTGAGCTGAGCTCATCACAACAAGGCCCCGGTTGCAGCGGCCAGGGCTTTGTTGATGGCTTTGTTGATCAAGTGAGGATCAATCGAATCCCAGCAGGTCGAAGATTTCGCGGTCTTTGAGGGATGTGGCCTCGAGCGGCTCCACCTTGTCGAGCATGTTCTGGGCCAGCCGCAGATATTCGTTCTGCACCGCTTGCACAGCCTCATCGGCATCATCCATTTCAAAGATGGTGCATTTCTTGAGTCGGGATCGCCGGATGGCATCCACATCCCTGAAATGGGCCATGGTGCGCAGGCCGGTGCGATCGTTGAACTTGTCAATCTGATCGGTGTCTGCCGAGCGGTTCGCAACAACGCCGCCAAGCCGCACCTTGTAGTTCTTGGCTTTTGCTTGAATCGCCTGAACGATGCGATTCATCGCGAAGATCGAATCGAAATCGTTGGCGGTCACAATCAGGCAATAGTTGGCGTGCTGAAGCGGGGCGGCGAAACCACCACACACCACATCGCCGAGCACATCGAAGATCACCACATCGGTGTCTTCCAGCAGATGGTGCTCCTTGAGCAGTTTCACGGTCTGCCCGGTCACGTATCCGCCGCAGCCCGTGCCCGCCGGTGGGCCGCCGCTCTCGACGCACTGCACCCCGTTGAAGCCGGTGAAGACGAAATCTTCAGGCCTCAGCTCTTCGCTGTGGAAGTCCACCTCTTCAAGGATGTCGATCACCGTCGGCACCATCTTGTGGGTAAGGGTGAAGGTGCTGTCGTGCTTGGGGTCGCAGCCGATTTGAAGCACCCGCTTGCCCAGCTTCGAGAAGGCGGCTGACAGGTTCGAGGAGGTGGTGGATTTGCCGATCCCGCCTTTGCCATAGACCGCGATCACCAGGGTTTCTTCCTGGATGTTCAGTGCCGGGTCCTGGTGGACCTGCACGCTGCCTTCACCGTCTGCCGGTCGCGTCAGGGTTGTGGTCATGCAGCGACCTGTGCAAGAGAAGTCGATTTCATTCAACAGCAGCAGATGTGCAGTGGTTGGTTTTCACCAAGAAATGAAAGATCTGGTTCTTGGTTGAGTTGCAATAGCAGAATTTCTTTCGATTAAATAAAAAAAATGAGTGCAAATGCTCATGCCTTGAAGTGGGCTTTTGCGTCATAAAGCGTTTCGCTGCTGATCTCTCTGCAGCCCACATCGCGCGCGTAAGCCTCCGTGTTGCGTCGCACCTTTCCCCGTACGAAGAAGGGGATCTTCTTCAGCTCGGCTTCTCCATCGGCCGTCCACTGCAGAGCGCCATCGCCCTCCCCTGGGATGTCACTCAAGCCGGAACTGTCGGCGGCGCCGGCACCACCGGCATGGCCCAGGTGGCTCTGATGGCCATCCACGAATTCGAAGTCGTGGCGGAACATGCCGATCAG
Organism: Synechococcus sp. N19; assembly: GCF_900474045.1. NCBI lineage: Bacteria > Bacillati > Cyanobacteriota > Cyanophyceae > Synechococcales > Synechococcaceae > Synechococcus > Synechococcus sp. N19. The sequence goes on along the minus strand of NZ_UCNR01000009.1, from coordinate 234,927 downwards.
GTGTTCCTCCAGGCCCATCATCAGCGGGTGCACCCAGTCGTCGAAGATCACGTTTGCTCCTTCCCAGCCCATCTGGGGGCTCATTCGGGCAGGAACGTCCTGCACATGCATGGGTGTGCTGATCACCGCGCAGGGAATCCCCAGCCGCTTGGCGCTGTGGCGCTCCATCTGGGTTCCCAGCACCAGTTCCGGTGCCGCTTCGGCCATGGCCGCTTCCACCGCCAGGTAGTCGTCACTGATCAGGGCCTCCAGGCCCAGGGCTTTGGCGGCGGCCCGCACGGGCCGGGCCATCTCCCGGCTGTAGGTGCCCAGCCCCACCACCGTGAAACCCAGTTCCTCGCTGCAGATCCGGGCTGCGGCGAGGGCGTGACTGCCGTCGCCAAAGATGAACACCCGCTTGCCTGTGAGGTACGTGGAGTCCACGGATTCCGAATACCAGGGCAGGCGTGAGCGCCGGTAGCCCTCGTCGGGGGCGGGGGGCTCCATCCCCAGCATTTCGTGTACTTCGACGAGGAAATCGTGGGTGGCGCCCACGCCAATCGGCACCGTTCGGCTGAAGGGCATGCCGAAATTGCGCTCCAGCCAGCTGCAGCTGGATTCCGCCACCTCTGGATAAAGGCAGACGTTGAGATCGGCATCGGGGATCCGCTGCAGATCCTCCACGCCTGCCCCGAGGGGCGCCACCACACCTACATCGATGCCGTGCAGGGTGAGCAGTTTCTGCACCTCCAGTACGTCGTCGCGGCAGCGGAAGCCCAGCAGGGATGGACCCAACAGGTTCACCCGGGGCCGGCGGCCCTGGTGTTGCCATGCCCTGGGGTCGTGCTGGCTGTTGGCTGGCGCCTGCTCCTTCAGCAGGTTGCGCACCAGTTGGTAGAAGGTTTCCGCGGCTCCCCAGTTCTCTTTTTTGCTGTAGGCCGGCAGCTCCAGACTCACCACCGGCATGGTGAGCTCCATGCCCTGGGCCAGGGCACCGGGCTGATCCTGAATCAACTCCGCGGTGCAGCTTTCCCCCACCAGCAGGGCATCGGGTTGGAAGCGATCCACCGCTTCACGCACATGCCGTTTCACCAGTTCGGCGGTGTCCCCGCCGAGATCCCGGGCCTGAAAGGTGGTGTAGGTGACGGGCGGACGCTGTCCGCGCCGCTCAATCATCGTGAACAGCAGATCGGCATAGGTGTCCCCCTGGGGGGCATGGAGCACGTAATGAACGCCGCGCATGGAGGCGGCAATGCGCATGGCCCCCACATGAGGTGGCCCTTCGTAGGTCCAGAGCGTGAGTTGCATGGGATCAGGCGTGCACGGTTGGGTCGGGGCTGCTGGGGTGGAGGCCAGGTCGAATCAGTTGCCGGCGACGCAACGGCCGCGAAAACAGTTCCGCCAGGTCGCCGGCCTGGTCGATGCCGTGGATCGGGCTGAACACCAGTTCGATCGACCATTTGGTGGCGATGCCTTCGGCCTCCAGCGGATTGGCCAGGCCCATCCCGCACACCACCAGGTCGGGCTGGCTGGCGCGAACCCGGTCCAGTTGCTGCTCCACGTGTTGCCCCTCCATCACCGGGACGTCATCGGGGAGCAAGGCCAGCTCGGCAGCCATCTGTTCGCGGTTCAGATAAGGCGTGCCCACCTCCACCAGTTCCATGCCGCATTCCCGTTGCAGAAACCGGGCCAGGGGCAGTTCCAGCTGGGATTCGGGAAGCAGGAAGATCCGCTTGCCCTCCAGCACGGCGCGATGGCGGGCCAAGGCGCTCTGGGCGCGCTCCATCAACGGGTCGAGCACAGCAGCAACCCGTTCATCAGGCAGATGAAAGGCAGCAGCAGCAGCCTCCATCCAGCGGCGACTCCCCTCGGCCCCCAACGGGAAGGGGGCCGTGAGCACTGTGGCGCCGCGGTCGCTGAGCAGGCGCGCAGTTTCCGTGAGAAAGGGTTGGGTCAGCAGCACCGTGGTTCCAGCTCCCACGGCGGGCAGGTCAGTCGATTGCCGGGGCGGAAGGCTGCGAATCGTCTCGATGCCCATCCGCTGGAACAGGTGCATCTGCCGGTCTTCCACTGCATCAGCGAGGGTTCCCACCAGCAGCAACTGACGCTCATCGCTGGCGGGGAGCAGGGGAACGAGGGCTGCCAGTGCCCCGTCTTCTCCCTGGGTGAACGTGGTTTCAATGCCGCTGCCGGAGTAGTTCACCACCCGCACCCGGCCTGTCAGTTCTTCGTTGAGCCGTTCGGCGGCCCGGGCCAAATCCAGCTTGATCACTTCGCTGGGGCAGGACCCCACCAGAAACAGCGTGCGGATTTCGGGGCGGCGTTGCAGCAGTTCCCTGCAGACCCGGTCGAGTTCGTCGTGGGCATCGGCGAGGCCAGCCAGATCCCGCTCGCTGAGAATGGCTGTGCCGAAACGGGGTTCGGCAAAAATCATCACCCCTGCGGCGCTCTGGATCAGATGGGCGCAGGTGCGTGATCCCACCACAAGAAAAAAGGCATCGGGCATGCGCCGATGCAGCCACACAATCGAGGTGAGGCCGCAGAACACTTCGCGCGGCCCCGACTCCTTTAGCAGCGTTGGCCCGGCCATCGGCCGCTCCCTTGATGATCAACCTCTCCAAGTTGCGAAGAAATCCGCTGAGGAGTGGAAAGGTCGCTCAAACTCTTTGGGATCGCCTAAGCCAGGCAGGCCCTGCCGCAGCTCAAAGGCGGCGACGGAATCCGTCGTAACGATCTGAGCGATCGCTCTCCTCTGCTTTGCTCAAGCGCCAGACGTTGCGGCTGACTCGGCGGGCAACGAGGCCACCGCGTTCCACCCGTTCCGTTCCGGGGCGGGCCCCCAGCAGCATGCTCACCTCCGCGGTGGTGAGTGGAGCACCGGTTTCGATGGCCAATGACGTCAGTTCCAGCCGTTGACGCAGCTGGCGCAGACGCTCACTGTCTGCGTTTCCTGATGCCTCCAGCCAGGGCAGATCCACCTGGCCGTCCTGAGCAAGCCGTTGCATCAGGCCGAAGCTCACCATCCCGAGGGCTTGATCAGCGTTGAGATCCACTGGCTTCAAAGAAGACTGCTCAGTCATTGCAAGATCTCTAGAGGGGTTCTCCGGACGGTATCGGCTGTTTTTCAAGGCGCAAGACCGCAGGCTCTAACTCTTTATTGGCCCGTTTCAGCTGAATTCGTCCGGTACACTCCCCGCCATGACCCGTTTTGCCAGCTTCGATGCTCGGGAGCGGCGACGCGGCGGTAGTGCTCTCGTCACCGGCACTGAGGTGACCCCCCAGCAAGGGGGGGCGAGCTGTGTTGTGACAACGGATTCGGAGTCGCCTCGACTGTTGCGGCAGAACAGCCATGTTCAGTCGATCGAACTGCGCACCCACGTCTTCATCGACTCGCTCCAGCCGCAACTGGCGGCCTACATGGGTTCTGTGAGCCAGGGCTTTCTGCCCATCCCTGGAGATGCCTGCCTCTGGATGGAGGTGTCACCGGGCATGGCGGTGCATCGGGTGACGGACATCGCCCTGAAGGCAAGCAACGTCCGTCTCGGCCAGATGGTGGTGGAGCGGGCGTTCGGCTCGATGGCCCTCTATCACCGCGACCAGAGCACGGTGCTCCATTCCGGAGATGTGGTGTTGGAAGCGATCGGGAGCACCATCGATCAGCGTTCTCCAGCCGATGTGAGCTGGACGGAAGTGATCCGGGCGATCACCCCCGACCATGCCGTGCTGATCAACCGGCAGAACCGACGCGGCTCAATGATCGAAGCCGGGATGAGCATGTTCATCCTGGAGACGGAGCCGGCCGGATACGTGTTGATCGCTGCCAACGAAGCGGAAAAAGCCTCCAACATCACCTTGGTGGACGTGAAAGCGGTGGGTGCCTTCGGACGTCTCACCCTGGCGGGACGGGAAGGTGATGTGGAGGAAGCGGCCGCGGCGGCGATGCGCGCCATCGACCACATCAACAGCAACGCAAGGCTGAGCTGAGCGCTCAGGCCAGCTCGGATCAGCTCAGGTCCAGCAGCTCACGCAGCTGTGGAGCAAGAGCGCGCGCGGCCTTGCCGCGGCTGCCCAGGCGGCTGAGCTGAGCTGCATTCAGTTCGCCGTAGCTGCAACGGGCTTCCCGCACCCAAAGCAAGGATTCGAATCCGCCGCCGGCGTAGGCCGGGGCACTCAGGAGTTCGCCCCAGCAGATTCCCTCCGCCGCGGCACGACAGTTGCCGGAGGGATCACACAACACCATCGTGCTGCGAAAACAGGCACTCCGATAAGGAGATCCCATCAGTTCCTCCAGGATTCGCTGCACCTTGGCGTCGTTTCCCTCGGCGTAGCGGGCGGAATACAGACCCGGTGCCCCTTGAAGCGCATCCACCTCAAGCCCTGAATCGTCAGCCAGGGCCCAGCAGCCGGTGCGAAGGGCGGCAGCGCTGGCTTTCAGCTCAGCGTTTTCGCGGTAGGTGCTCCCCGTCTCTTCAACGTCCAGATCGGCAGGTTGACGCTGCACGTCCAGAGGAAGAGGTCCCAGCATGGCCTCGATTTCGGCAACCTTGATCGGGTTGCCCGTGGCGATGGTGAGCTGAAGCTCCAAGGAGGGCCAACAAAGGGGGCCTCCATTGTGCGGGCTGGTTGGGGCTAGGGACTAACAATCTCTGGATTCGACCCAGCGACACCCATTTGGGTTGAACATTCCACCCCGCAGCAAGGCTTTGGGAAGGTGACGCAACGTGAACCTATGGAGCTTCACCACTGCCGACAACGACTTGTGGGGATGTGATCACATGAACTACCACAGCAGACCGGAACAGTGAGGCACAGGGTGATAAGCCTGGCTTATTTGGTTCACTATGGACAGTGATCGGGAAAGTCGTCCAAATCGCTTGACGGGAAGGGTTCTGGCGAAGCAATGTCCCCAGCGAACATTCCACCCCTTCTCCCGGTAGGCAATGGCTAACGAAACCATGGGCATCGCCCTCGGCATGATCGAGACACGCGGTCTGGTCCCCGCCATCGAGGCAGCTGATGCCATGACCAAGGCTGCCGAAGTGCGCCTGATCGGTCGTGAGTTCGTCGGCGGCGGCTACGTCACCGTTCTGGTTCGCGGCGAAACTGGCGCTGTCAACGCTGCTGTGCGCGCTGGTGCTGACGCTTGCGAGCGCGTCGGTGACGGCCTGGTCGCCGCTCACATCATTGCCCGCCCCCACCGCGAAGTGGAGCCTGCTCTGGGCAACGGCAACTTCCTTGGTCAGAAGGACTGAGATCTTCCGCTGAGCCTCTCAACGAGGCACGCGAACGTCTCAACCTCTTCACCGACCTAACGGAGTTTTCCCATGAGCAAGAAGTACGACGCTGGGGTCAAGGAGTACAGGGATACCTACTGGACTCCTGATTACGTCCCCCTCGACACCGACCTGCTGGCCTGCTTCAAGTGCACCGGCCAAGAAGGTGTGCCCAAGGAAGAAGTTGCCGCTGCTGTGGCTGCTGAATCCTCCACCGGCACCTGGTCCACTGTTTGGTCCGAGCTCCTCACCGATCTCGACTTCTACAAGGGCCGTTGCTACCGCATCGAAGACGTCCCTGGTGACAAGGAGTCTTTCTATGCCTTCATCGCCTACCCCCTTGACCTGTTCGAAGAGGGTTCCATCACCAACGTTCTGACCTCCCTGGTCGGCAACGTGTTTGGTTTCAAGGCTCTGCGCCACCTACGTCTGGAAGACATCCGCTTCCCGATGGCGTTCATCAAGAGCTGCTACGGCCCGCCGAACGGCATCCAGGTCGAGCGCGACCGGATGAACAAGTATGGCCGTCCTCTGCTGGGTTGCACCATCAAGCCGAAGCTCGGCCTGAGCGGTAAGAACTACGGCCGTGTTGTCTATGAGTGCCTGCGTGGCGGTCTGGACTTCACCAAGGACGACGAGAACATCAACTCCCAGCCCTTCCAGCGTTGGCAGAACCGCTTCGAATTCGTTGCGGAAGCTATCAAGCTGTCCGAGCAGGAGACCGGCGAGCGCAAAGGTCACTACCTCAACGTGACCGCCAACACTCCCGAGGAGATGTACGAGCGCGCTGAGTTCGCCAAGGAACTCGGCATGCCGATCATCATGCACGACTTCATCACCGGTGGCTTCACGGCCAACACCGGTCTGTCGAAGTGGTGCCGCAAGAACGGCATGTTGCTGCACATCCACCGCGCCATGCACGCGGTGATCGACCGTCACCCCAAGCACGGCATCCACTTCCGCGTTCTCGCCAAGTGTCTGCGTCTGTCCGGTGGTGACCAGCTCCACACCGGCACCGTGGTCGGCAAGCTGGAAGGTGATCGTCAGACCACCCTCGGCTACATCGACCAGCTGCGCGAATCTTTCGTGCCCGAAGACCGCAGCCGCGGCAACTTCTTCGATCAGGACTGGGGTTCCATGCCTGGCGTGTTCGCCGTTGCTTCCGGCGGTATCCACGTGTGGCACATGCCAGCCCTGGTCACCATCTTCGGCGACGACTCCGTTCTTCAGTTCGGTGGTGGTACCCACGGTCACCCCTGGGGCTCCGCTGCAGGTGCTGCTGCCAACCGTGTGGCCCTCGAGGCCTGCGTCAAGGCACGCAATGCCGGCCGTCATCTCGAGAAAGAGAGCCGCGACATCCTCACGGAAGCCGCGAAGCACAGCCCTGAGCTGGCCATCGCCCTCGAGACCTGGAAGGAGATCAAGTTCGAGTTCGACACCGTCGACAAGCTCGACGTCCAGAACTGATCGTCTCAACGGCCGGTTGATGCAACCGGCCACCCCTTTTTCTTACACCCAGGATCCCCATGCCTTTCCAGAGCACCGTGGGTGACTATCAAACAGTCGCCACCCTGGAGACCTTCGGCTTCCTCCCGCCGATGACCCAGGACGAGATCTACGACCAGATCGCCTACATCATTGCCCAGGGTTGGAGCCCGCTCGTCGAGCACGTCCACCCCAGCAACTCCATGGCCACCTACTGGTCGTATTGGAAGCTCCCCTTCTTCGGTGAGAAGGATCTGAACGTTGTTGTCAGTGAGCTCGAGGCTTGCCACCGCGCATACCCCGACCACCACGTGCGCATCGTCGGTTACGACGCCTACACCCAGAGCCAGGGTGCCTGCTTCGTGGTCTTCGAAGGACGCTGATCCTTCGAACCCTTGGTTCCGAGCCCTGACCTGATCAGGGCTCCAGCTTTTTCCGGGGGGGCAAGTGCCCTTCCACATCACGACGACATCCTCGGGCGGACATGGCAAGACTCTCCAGTCGCGAACTCGCACTTGAACGCCGCAAGGCGCTGACCACTTCCGGTAAGAAGTCCTCGGTAGCGGCTGGTGATGGCGCCAACCGTGTTCGCACCGTTGCTGATGCCCGTCCCACCCGCACCAACGCGGCCGCAGCTGCTGAGCCTGCCTCTGCACCTGCCACCCCCGCTGCTGTAGCTCCGCAGCAGACCACCTCCTTCACAGCTGCTCCCGCAAACCGCAGCTCCCAGGTCAAGCCCCATCGCGATCCCAGCCGCGAGCTGGTGCTCGCTCGTCGTGATGCCCTGTCCCGCCGCGGTAAGACCGCCGACACCAGCCGCGATCGCAACCGCGCTGATGTTGCCCGTCAAACCAAGGCAGCCGCTCCTGCTGCTGCACCCGCTGAAACCACCATGAGCTGTGGTTGCGGTGGCAAGCGTGCCGCTGAAAAGGCTTCTCTAATTGCACCGGCTCCCAAGTTGTCTGCCCGCACAGAGCGCCGTTCGGCCACTCCCAAGCGTCGTGCCATCGAGAACCCCAGCCGCGCGCTTGTGCTGGCCCGTCGTGAAGCCATGTCGAAGCACGGCAAAACCGCTGGCAAGCAACCCACCAGTGCAGCAGCCGTTGCCCGTCAGGCCAACCCTGACCTCACCAGCCGTGAGCTCGCACAACAGGTGCGTGAGCTGCGCACCAAGGCCGGTGCCCGTAACAAGCAAAGCGCTGGTGTGACCCGCCCCACCGGTCCCAACCGCCACGGCGCCAAGCAAGCCGCCGCCGCTGATGCCCACTGGAAGGTGGGTGAAAGCACCACGACCGGTGGCCAGACCGTGACCGGCACCCAGGCCAACCGCTCTGTGAAAACCACCGGTAACGAGGCCAGCACCTGCCGTTCGATTACCGGTACCGAGTACCTGGGCGCCGAAGTCTTCCAGACCTTCTGTCAGACCGCTCCCGCTGCCACCACCCCGGCCAAGGTGCGCATCACGGCCACCAGCCACGGCAACCGCGTCACCGGCAATGAAGTTGGCCGTTCCGAAAAGGTCACCGGCGATGAGCCCGGCACCTGCAAGAGCGTGACCGGCACCGAGTACATCTCCGCTAATCAGTCTGCTGCCTACTGCGGTGGTGGCGTGACCTCCCCGCGCAAGGTGGGCCACAGCCTCACGGAACAGGGGCGCCCCGTGAGTGGCGTGATGGTGGGTCGCTCCGCCAGCGTTACCGGTGATGAAGCAGGTGCCAACCGCAGCCTCACCGGCGATCAGTACCTCGGTTCAGATCCTCTGCCCGAAGGTCGCCCTGCCGCCAAGGTGGGTCTCTCCGGAACCCTCTCCGGCACTGGCGTGACGGGCACCATGGTCGGCCGTTCCTCTCAGGTGACCGGCGATGAGTTCGGCTCCTGCCACCGCGTGACGGGTGATCAGTACGTGAGTGCTGAGCAGGTGAATGCGTTCTGTGGCGGCAAGCCCGAGCCCGAGGCCGCCAAGGTTGGCTTCAGCATCACCAACCGCAACCAGGTGGTGAGCGGCACCCGTACGGGCCGTTCGGAGAACGTCACTGGCGACGAGCCCGGCAGCTGCCAGGCCGTCACCGGCACCCCCTATGCAGGTCTTGAGCAAGCCGGCCAGCACTGCGGCACTCCTGCAGTTCAGGCCATCCGTGAGCGTACGCCTGTGCGTGTCGGCACCCCTTCTGCTGCCATGACCGGCATCCAACCCGGTGTGGGTGGTGTGATGACTGGCGACAAGCGTGGTGCATGCGAAGCAGTCACCGGCACCCCTTACGTTGGTGCTGATCAGCTGGCCGCTGCCTGCGGCGCTGACGCTCCTGCCGGCACCGACACCCACGGCCAAGCTCCTGAGGGTGCTGCCTGGACCCGCTTCAGCGTGGTGTCTCCCGCCCGTGCTGCCCAGCAGCAACGTGAGGCCGCCTCTGGTGTGACGGGTACCTCCTATGAGCAGGGAAATCGCATCACCGGCCCTTTTGACATGGCTGGCGGCAAGGTGACCGGTACCGAGCAGTTCCGCTTCGACAACCGCGAGTTCCAGAACCGTCAGCAGCGCCAGTTCCAGCCCACCGTGGCTGTGGTCAGCGAGCCTTCTGAGAAGCCTGCATCCCGGGTAACCGGCGAGGGCTCCTCCACCAAGATCACTGGTGATGACTGGGATCGTGGTGAGCATGTGACCGGTACTGAGGGTGCTTCGGCCCGCCGTCGTAACCCCAGCCGTCCTGGCCCGATGAGTGCCATGTCTCCCTTCGAGCGCAAGCGGAACGAGGAGAACGAATGGCCTGTGAGCCGCGTGACCGGTTCCAGTGGCAACACCGAGAAGGGTTCCCTTATCACCGTCTCCGGCGGCGCACGGGGCTGATTCATTGATGGTTCGCTCCAAGCCTCTCCGTGGCGGGCGACCTCAGGCCCCCTCGGCACCCACCCGACGTCAGCTTCAACAGCTGGCCACAACCTCTGATTCCGTTCAGACCTCGTCTGACGTGGAGTCCTCCACCCGCAAGGCCGCTCTGGATCGGCGCCGTGCCCTCACCACCGCGGGCAAGGCCGCTCAACTAGGCGGCGCTCCAGTCAGTGGTGGTCGGATTCGTTCCAGCAAGGACGTTCAGCTTCCCGCACCCGCTCAGCCAGGCTGGGTCCGCCGTGAGAAGGCTGCCACCCGGGCGGTTCCTATTAATCTGAGTCGCAGCTCTCTGCCGATCACCCACCGGCGCCATCCGTTGACGGATGCAGCGGCCAATGCCCGTCTTCAGGCCTATGAGCAGGAGATCAAGGGCCGCTTTGATCGGATCGTTCCCCTGCTTCAGCAGGTTTCAGCGCTTCAGCACGAAACTGATTTCATTCCCCAGGCCCAGCGGTTGTGCCGGTCCCAACTCGGCTTTGATCTGCCGGATCACATCCTGCAGCGGGCCTGGGTTCGCCCCCTCGACATGCGCGCCCTGTTCGCATGGTGTGTTTTCGAAAGCCACCGGCTGTTCAGTGACCGCTTCTTCCAGGACGATCCCCTGGATGCAAGTACGGGCAGTGCTGCCTCACGGGAGTTCGAACAGTTCCTGCTCGACTGTGGGATCCATCTGCTCGACCTGACGCCCTGTGCCGATGGTCGGTTGGCTCACACCGTGGCCTATGCCATGCGCATTCCCTTCAGCGCTGTGCGTCGCCGTTCCCACGCTGGCGCCATGTTCGACGTGGAGAACACGGTGAACCGCTGGGTCAAAACCGAGCACCGTCGCTACCGCGAAGGTTCACCCAATCCCTCCACGGAACCGACCCGTTACCTGAAGGTGGTGACCTACCACTTCAGTTCCCTCGATCCCTCCCATCAGGGCTGCGCTGCCCATGGCAGCAATGACGAACTGGCGGCAGCGGCCGGTCATCAACGCCTGCTCGATTTCCGTGAGTCGGTGGAAAACAGCTTCTGTTGCGGTGCCTCCGTTGATCTTCTGCTGATTGGCCTCGACACCGACACCGATGCGATCCGGGTGCATCCCCCAAGCCGTGACAGCGAAATGGTGCTCGACCGTTGGCTCTGCGCCAGGGAACTGCATGCCGCCACGGCATCGATGAGTGCCGATCAAGCAATGGCACAGATTGCTGAAGCTGTTGAGAGCTCTGCTCCTGGCCCCATGGATGCCGGGATGGTGTCGTTCCTGACCCGTTTGCTCGCCAATAACTTCTCCCAGATCGACTACGTGCAGGATCTTCACGGGGGCACGTACCCGGATGCCGGGCACGCAGAGCGTTTCATTGGCGTTGGCATCGGTTTCAAAGAGGTGCATCTGCGCAACCTCACGTATTTCGCTCACCTCGACACCGTCGAGGAGGGTGCCCCTGATCTCGATGTGGGCGTGAAAATTTTCAAGGGTCTGAATGTGTCCCGGGATCTGCCGATTCCGGTTGTAGTGCGTTTCGACTATTCCGGCCGCGTGCCGGGTGCTCGGGAACGGGCCATCGCTGATTGCCAACGGGTGAACCAGGCCATCGCCGATCGCTACGCAGCTCTCGTTGATGAGGGTCTGCTCCACACTTGTCTCACCATTCGCGACCGCAACCAGACGGCTCCGGCCGAGGTCGTCGGTTCCACGCTCGACCCGCAACTTCCGGAGGCTCACTGATCATGCTCATCGTCAAGGTCGTCAAGCCGCTCGTTTCCACCAACCGGATTCCCGATTTCGAGCACAAACACCTCCAGGTGGTTCTGGATGGCAGCACCAAGAAGGTGGCCGTTGATGCGGTGGGTGCGAAACCTGGAGACTGGGTGATCTGCGTCAGCAGCTCGGCCGCCCGTGAAGCCGCCGGCAGCAAGTCGTATCCCAGTGACCTCACGATCGTGGGGATCATTGACCACTGGGAACCCGACCCCCCGAAGACCTCCGCCCCCTCTCCATCCCCCAGCCCCAGCAAACCCGCGGGAGGCAAGGCCAGCTGATGGAGATCATGCAGGTGATGGGAACGCTGGTCTGCTCCTACCGGGTTGCCGGTCTGGATCACATGCACCTGCGCATTCTCAAGAACAACAAGGGCAAGAAGCTGGTGGCTGTTGATCCCGTGGGTGCCCGTGAGGGCAACTGGGTGTTCACCGCCAGCGGTTCGGCTGCCCGGCATGCCTGCCCTGACAACACCGTTCTCACCGATCTCACCATCGGTGGCATCATCGATTTCTGGAATCCGGACGGATAGGGATCCTTCACTGCCCTCCGCCGTTTCCGTTCCGCTTCCACACCTACCAATCCATGGCCACTCCTTCCCCCACCCCCCGTCGTCGCACCACCCGCAGCACCGCCGCGGCGAACAAGACTGTGGACGTGAAGCCTGTGGCCAGCACTCCTGCTCCCGCGTCGACTCCCGCCAAGGCAGCTCCTGCTTCAACCACCCGTCGCGCGTCCACCACAACGCGTCGCAGCAGCGCTTCCAACACCGGATCCGGAGGCGGCTCAGCCGTGACCAAGCCCGCTGCCACCCCTTCCCCCATCGTTCCCGGTGTGGCACTGGGCATGATCGAAACCCGCGGCATGGTTCCTGCCATTGAGGCAGCCGATGCGATGACCAAGGCTGCTGAGGTGAGCCTGATCTGCCGTGAGTACGTGGGTGGTGGCTACGTCACGGTGATGGTGCGTGGCGAAACCGGTGCAGTGAATGCCGCTGTGCGTGCCGGTGCCGATGCCTGCGAGCGCGTGGGCGACGGTCTTGTCGCAGCTCACATCATTGCCCGTCCTCATAAAGAGGTGGAGCCGGTGTTGGCCGGCAGTGGTGCAGCTCGCCGCAGCTGACTGCATAAAAGCCTCCTCACAGCCGTTCACAAAGAGCCCTTTTGCTCCTGACCGGCTCCTAGATTCGCCGGCCAACCAGCGACCAGCTCGATCACCATCCCGCTCGCCGTTTTGACCCCGGAGCTTTCGCTTCCCATCCAGACCGCCTGGTTGATCCCGCTCTATGGGTTCATCGGGATGCTGGTTTCTCTCCCTTGGGCCTGTGGCTGGTTCCGCCGAGATGCCCATCGACCGGCGGCCTACCTCAACATTCTTCTCACCCTGCTGGCCTTCGCCCACGGAAGCCTGATCCTGCAGGAGGTGTACCAATCAGGGCCGGTGGATCTGGCCTTCCCCTGGCTCAGCGTGGCTGATCTGGAGCTGAACATCAGCTTCAGCCTGTCGCTCACCAACCTGGTGGCCCTGGAACTGATCACGGGCCTCAGCTTGCTGTCGCAGGTGTATTCCCTGGGCTACATGGACAAGGAATGGGCGTTGGCCCGCTTCTTTGCGCTGCTCGGTTTTTTCGAGGGTGCGATGAGTGGTGTCGTGCTCAGCGACTCCCTGTTCCAGAGCTATTTCCTGCTGGAGATGCTGACGCTCTCCACCTATTTATTGGTGGGTTTCTGGTACGCCCAACCCCTGGTGGTCACAGCAGCCCGGGATGCCTTCCTCACCAAGCGCGTTGGTGATGTGCTGCTGCTGATGGGTGTGGTGGCGCTCTGCAGCTATTCCGGGGTGATGGGGTTCAACGACCTCTACGCCTGGGCTGCTCAAGACACCCTCTCTCCCTTGGCGGCAACGCTGTTGGGTTTGGGCCTGGTTGCAGGCCCAACGGGCAAATGCGCCCAGTTCCCCATGCACCTCTGGCTGGACGAAGCCATGGAGGGTCCGAACCCTGCTTCGATTCTGCGGAACTCGGTGGTGGTGACCTGCGGCGCCATCGTGCTGCTGAAGGTGATGCCCATCCTTCAGCTCTCTCCCATCGCCATCGGCGTAATGCTCGTGATCGGCAGCATCAGTGCGATCGGTGGCTCTTTGGTGGCCCTGGCTCAGGTGGACATCAAACGCACGCTGTCGTATTCCACAACGGCCCACATGGGTCTTGTCTTCATTGCCATTGCGCTGCAGATCCCTGTTCTGGCCTTGTTGCTGCTGTTCACCCATGCCGTGTCCAAGGCGCTGCTGTCGATGAGCATTGGCGGCGTGATTGCCTCCACCAACTGTCAGGACATCACCGAGCTGGGGGGATTGGGCAGTCGCATGCCGGCTACCACCACGGCGTTTCTGGTGGGTGGTGCTGGTCTCGTGGGATTCCTGCCCCTGGGTGGCTTCCTGGCCCTGGCCCAATCGATTGAGCTGCTGAGCGTACGCTCGGTGCCGTTCATGGCGGTGTTTCTTCTCACCAACGCACTCACCGCCATGGGTCTGGTGCGGGTGTTCCGCCATGTGTTCATGGGAGATTCCCTGATCAAGTCCCGCCGGGCTGCCGAGGTGAACTGGCAGATGGCGTTCCCGATGGTGGCGCTCACCGTGATCGTGCTGATCACCCCGCTGCTGCTGGTGCGTCTTGAATCCCTTGATGGTTTGTTGGCCTTTCCCCTCTGGGCAGCAGCTCTGGTGGTGGGAAGCGGCCTGCTGGGCCTGCTGGCTGGTGCCGTTCTTCCCCTGAGCAAGGCCTGGTCCCGCTCGCTGAATCCTGTGCTGCGCTGGTGGCAGGACCTGCTGGCCTACGACTTCTACACCGAGCGCTTTTATCGCCTCACCATCGTCAACGTGGTGGCTGGCTTCTCTCGCCTGGCCTCCTGGTTCGACCGAAATGTGGTGGATGGTCTTCTCAATGGAGTGGCTCGCTTCTCCCTGGCCAGTGCCGACAGCCTCAAGCTCAGCGTCAGCGGCCAGAGCCAGTCGTACGTGCTGACGGTGCTCCTGGCCATCGTTCTTTTCCTCACCGCGGTGAGCTGGTTCCTCACCTGATCGCCCCGAGATGCTTCTTTCCCTCCTGCTTCTGATTCCCTTCCTCGGGGCTCTGGCTCTGATCCTCTGGCCGGGATCCCCGTCCAGTGCACGTCTGCGCGATGTATCCATCGTGCTGCTGGTGGTGCAGTGTCTGGCGAGCTTCGCCCTGCTGCTGCCCTTCGATGCCGCCGACGCAGGTTTGCAGTTGGTGGAACAGGCCCGCTGGGTGCATGCCATCGGCCTGGATTACGCCTTGGCGCTGGACGGTCTGTCGTTGCCGCTGGTGTTGATGAATGGGGTGCTCTGCTTGGTGGCGGCCATCGCGTCGCGAACGATCGAAAACCGCCCCCGGGTCTACTTCGCCCTGTTGCTGGTGATTTCCGGAGCGGTGAATGGTGCCTTTCTGGCCCAGAACCTTCTGCTCTTCTTCCTGTTCTACGAACTGGAACTCATACCCCTCTGGATGCTGATCGCTGTATGGGGTGGTGCCAACCGGGCCTACGCCGCCACGAAGTTTCTGATCGTCACCGCCGTCTCAGGCGTGCTGATCCTGGGTGCCTTCCTTGGCATTGCTCTGGTCACCGGAACCATGGACTTCAGTCTCCGGCCGATCCTTGCCGGTGAACTGGGCATGACCGCCCAGCTGCTGCTGATGGGTGCTCTGTTGATCGGCTTCGGCATCAAGATCCCACTCTTCCCCTTCCACACCTGGCTTCCGGATGCCCACACCGAGGCCTCCACACCGGTGTCGGTTCTTCTGGCAGGTGTGCTGCTCAAGCTGGGCACCTATGGCCTGCTGCGTTTCTGCCTTGGCTTGTTCCCCGACGCCTGGCAGGTGGCTGCTCCCTGGCTGGCCGGCTGGGCTGCGATCTCAGTGCTCTACGGATCCCTTGCGGCGATTGCCCAGACCGATATGAAGCGCATGGTGGCCTACAGCTCGGTGGGCCACATGGGCTACGTGCTGCTGGCCGCCGCCGCCGCAACGCCGCTCGGGTTGATGGGGGCCCTGTTCCAGATGGTGAGCCACGGCCTGATCTCTGGCGTGCTGTTCCTTGTTGTGGGTGTCGTTTATGCCCAGACCGGCACCCGCGACCTCAACGTGTTGCGTGGCCTGCTCAACCCCCAGCGCGGCCTGCCTCTCACTGGATCTCTGATGATCATCGGGGTGATGGCCAGTGCCGGAATCCCCGGCATGGCCGGCTTCATTTCCGAATTCCTGATCTTCCGCGGGAGCCTGCAGCCCTTCCCCCTGGCCACGCTGCTTTCCATGGTGGGATCAGGACTGACGGCGGTGTATTTCCTGCTGTTGGTGAACCGCGCCTTCTTCGGTCGCCTGGCGATCGCCCCCGGCGAGGTGGTGAATCCCCGTATCCTCAACCGCGTGGCGCTGCGGGAGCAGGCCCCGGCCATTGCCCTCAGCCTCGGTGTGCTGGTGCTTGGCCTTGCTCCGGAGCTGCTGTCGAACCTCAGTGAGGCTGCTACCACGGGCCTCAGCCTGATCACTGGAGATCTGTCATGACCCCGACATCCGCATCCCCCGTTCAACCTCCGGTGCTTCCTGATCAGGAGGAGTTGATCCGTCGTTTGCTCAGCAACACGCCGCTGCTCAAGGACACCCCCGACCATCTGCTGCAGGTGGTGAATGTGCTCGAGAGCTATGGGCTTGTTCTCGATGCATACAGCAAGAACCTGGTGGATCAGGGCGAGCAGCAGATGCTCAATCCTTTTCCGGTGTTCCGCTTTTTCCACGAGGGGTTCAACTTCAAGCGCCTCTGGACCCATCTGATGGGGGATCGCATCAACTTCGAGTACGCCGAGTACTGCCAGAAGGCGATGTTCTGGCATGGCACCGGCGGGCTGGATGCCTACCTCGACACGCCCGAATTCGCCGAGGCCTGCCAGCGGATCATCAAGCGCAAGTCGGCGCGGGACCCTCTGCTCGCCCTCAACAACCGCCTCTATCCCGATTTCGCCCCCGAGGCCATCCGTTCGCTCACCACGATCTACTGCCTCGGTCTGTTCTGGCGGGTGATGAGCGACATCTTTGTCGACCTGGCCCGCCGCTATGCGATTAAGGAAGTCACCTGCGTCAACGATGTGGTGCATCACATCCGTGATGGCTTGGTGGCGGCGGCGGGAAGCCCGATTGAATACAAGGTGACGATCGGTGGCGAAGAGATCTGGGTCCTCCCCCCCGATGCGGGTCTCACGTTCCTCGTGGATGTAGCGGTGCCCTACGTGGAGGCTGTTTTCTTCCGCGGCATGCCCTTCCTTGGAACGGTGTCGTACAACGCCCAAGCCCGTCAGATTTCTCCGGACATCAGTGACTTCAAGTACGGCGCTCTTTATGCCGATCCGATTCCGAGCATGGGTGCGGGCATTCCCCCCAGCCTCTGCATGCAGGATATGTATCGCCACCTGCCCGAGGAACTGAGCCTCTGGTACGACGACAACGGTCGTGGCCAAACGGACGTGCACGTCCAGATCTGCGTCAGCTTCCAGAAGTCGATGTTCTGCGTCACCAATGCCGCCATCGCCGGCACGATGCCGCATCCGCTGGACACCGAGGATCCCGAGCAGCAGGCCGCCAATCAGGCCTACGCCGAGGCCTGGTCAGGGCGCTTGATGGGCTGCCAGCGGGTGGCGCTCCTCTAGGTTTTCAGCAGGTTCAGGCTGAACGGGGACTCTGATGAATCAGTGGCAGGAGCGGAAACGACCCGTATGCCTCGAGTGTCGTTTTGAGTTTGAGAGCTACGACGCCACCAGGGATTTTCTCGACAAGCTCGGCGACCACAGCGAGGCGACCCAGCGCTTTCCCGACATCAGCTTTGGGCGCACCTACGTGAACATCACGATCCGGCCGGAGGATGACGGCCCTGAGGCCCAGCTGAGCGACGCCGATCTCGCCTTTGCCGCAGAGATCGATGACCTCCTCAGTTGATCTGGCTTCGGCCTACGCCGATTCCGGTGTGGCCGAGGTGTTGGACCAACTGGACCGTGAACTGATCGGCCTGGCGCCGGTGAAGACGCGGATCCGAGAGATTGCTGCTCTGCTGCTGGTTGATCAGGCGCGGCAGCAACTGGAGCTGCCCAGCACGGCGCCCAGTTTGCACATGTCGTTCACCGGCCATCCCGGAACAGGCAAGACCACCGTGGCGCAGCGGATGTCGCAAATCCTGCATCGCCTGGGTTACCTGCGCAAAGGCCACGTGGTGACGGCCACCCGCGACGATCTCGTGGGTCAGTACGTGGGTCACACCGCCCCAAAAACCAAGGAGATGCTCAAGCGTGCCCAGGGTGGCGTGCTGTTCATCGATGAGGCCTATTACCTCTACAAGCCAGACAACGAACGCGATTACGGCGCCGAAGCGATTGAGATTCTCCTGCAGGAGATGGAGAGCCGGCGCAGCGAAGTTGTGGTGATCTTTGCGGGTTACAGAGATCGGATGGAGACCTTCTACAGCTCCAATCCAGGCCTCTCCTCAAGGGTGGCGCACCACCTCGATTTCCCCGACTACAGCGACGACGAGCTGATGGCGATTGCAGGCCTGCTGCTCGAGGCCCAGCACTACCAGTTCAGTGCCGAGGCCGAGACAGCATTTTCCGACTACGTCTCGCGCCGGCGTCAGCTGCCTTTCTTCGCCAATGCGCGCTCGGTTCGCAATGCCTTGGACCGGGCCCGTCTGCGCCAGGCCAACCGGTTGTTTTCGCGGATGGGAGAAGCCCTCACCAAGCAGGATCTCACCACGATTGAGGAGGCCGACATTCGGGCCAGCCGTGTGTTCAAGGGCGAAGTGGAGGGCCACCACCCCGCTCAGCACGGCGCCTGATCAGCTGCGCCATGCCGAGGCCCACCAGCAGGCCGGCTGTGCCGTGACCCTGTAGGAGGGCAACTCCGAGTACCAGAACCGCCAAGGGTGCAGGAAGCACGCAGCGGTACAACGCACCTGTGAGAGCGCCGCACCAGCTGCCCAGGCTGCCCAGATCGGGTAGCAGCAGGTGTAGTCCCATCCCAAGTGCGCAGGCCACCAGGAACAAGGGGAAGAACACCCCTCCGCGCCAGCCTGTTTCCAGGCAAAGGCCGAGCATCAGCAGTTTCACGATCGACGAGAGGAGCAGAACCCAGGCCTCACTTGAGTTCTGGCCTTCCAGCAGGGGCCGCAGCTGCTCTTCCCCGGCGAAGGGAACCAACGGCAACCAGTGCATGCAGGCCCCCAACAGCAGGCCGGTCAGCAGCGGGCACCAGGGCCATCGGGCCAGAAGTTGGCGCTGGTCCAGCCAGCCTCGCCACTGCAGAAACAACAAACCCAGGCCGCAACCGATGAGTCCCCCCAGCAGGCCTGCGCTGAGGCTGCCGAGATCTTCCCCCAGATTGCTGGGCCAGATGTAGGGAAGCCGTTGCAGCGATCCACCACTGGCGGTTCCCATGCCATTGAAGGCAGCAAACCCGGCAACACCGCCGAGGCTGCCGGGCAACCAGTGGTCGAGGAAGGCCTGCTTGCGGTTTTTTGGGTGAGTGACCTCGCCAACCACAGCACCACCAAGCAGTGGAGCTCCGAAAAAGGCGAGGCTGCCTGCCACTGTTGCTTCCTGCAGCTTCTGGTCACGACCACGCCAGATCCGTTGACTGACCAGGGCGGCCATGCGGCTCATCAGGGCCTCAGGCCCGATGCAACCTCCCCCAACCTGGGCCAGCGCCGCGCCGAGAAGGCCGCGAGCTTCATCGCGTTTTGGCGCCTGGTCTGGATCACGCAGATCACTCAGGGTGTCCCGCAGCTCCGGTAGCAATGTTGTGGGGCCGGGACGATGCAGCAGCGAGAGGATCATGCCGCTGCCGCCGCAGATCAGCAGCGACCAGCCCAGGGGAAGGCTGCGATCCAAGCCCTCGAGCACCGGATCTCCCCAGAGCCGCTGGCTTAAGCCGCCGATCCAACCCATCACCAGAGCCACACCGGCGCCGCTTAGGGCGCCGGTGAGCAGGGCCATCAGGCTGAGGCGGAGGCGAGTCACCAGTGCGGGTCGGTGGCGAATTCAACGCTGAGTTGCGTTGATTTCGACGCCGGAACGGTGCTGATGCAGGCGCGCACCGTCTTGCCGTTCACGTCGATCTCGCAGGCCCCGCAGCTGCCCCCCAGGCAACCGGTGGGAATGCTGATGCCCGCCCCACTGGCGGCCACCAACCAGTCCTGGCCGATGGTTTCGTGGGTGATGCGCCCATCGGGCCAGCGCACAGGAATCGACGTCATGGCTGGAGCAATGGAGCAAGGTTCACATGTTGCTCGAAGGCATCGGCAAGGCGATCGAGCAACAGATCACGATGGGTGCTGTGGTTCTTGGGATCGTTGGCCAGCGGTTGCAATCCCCGTTGCTCGCGAAGCCGGTTGAGCCAGGCCCGTCGCCAGGGGCCGTTGTCGAGCAAGCCGTGCAGGTAGGTGCCCACCACGCTCGAACCCTTTGGCCCGGGAGCCCACCACCCCAAACCAGGGTCGCTGCTCAGGGGCTGAAGACCGGGATCTGGGGTGGTGGTGCCGTAGTGCAGTTCAAAACCGTTCAGCGGTGTTTCCATGGGCCAGAGGCCATCGATGCTGCGTTGGCTCAGCCGTTTCGTGCCGCTGAAGGTGGTTTCCAGGGGCAGGAGGCCCAGGCCGCTCTGGGGTCCCCGCTGATCGGTGCCCTCCAGTCCCTCCGGATCGTTCAACGTTTTGCCCAGCATCTGCATGCCGCCGCAGATGCCTAGGACGGATCCCCCAGCCTGGGCGTAGCCCCTGAGTTGATCGGCCAGTCCACAGCTGTTCAACGCTTCGAGATCCCGCAGCGTCTGTTTGCTTCCCGGAAGAATCACGGCATCCGGCTCACCCAGGGGTTCCCCGGGTTGAATCCAGCGAAGCTTCAGGCTGGCTTCAGCTTCGAGCGGATCGAGATCGGAGAAGTTGCTCAAGGAGGGCAGCCGCAGCACAGCGATCTCCAGATCGGTGGCCCCGCGGGTGGGTTTGCGTTCCAGCAGATCGAGGGAATCTTCGGGTGGAAACAGCTCGTTGAGCCAGGGCATCACCCCCAGCACCGGTACCCCGGTGTTGGCTTCCAGCCATTGGCGACCCTCATCAAACAGCTCCCGACGGCCGCGGAAGCGGTTGATCAGGATGCCTTTGATCAGCGGGCGCTCCACCGGGCGCAGCAAAGCGAGCGTCCCAACGATCTGGGCGAAGACACCGCCGCGCTCAATGTCGGCCACCAGCAGGCAGTTGGCCCTCAGGTACTGGGCCAGGCGCAGGTTGGTGAGGTCGCGGCGCTGCAGGTTCACTTCCACCGGGCTTCCCGCCCCCTCCAGCACCAGCCGGCCTTGGGGCCATTGCTGCTGGAGCTGCATCAGCCCGCTGCGGATCGCCTGCCAACCGGGGCGGAACCAGTCGCGGTAGTAGTGCTCGGCGCGGGCGATCCCCACGCTCTGGCCCCCATGGATCACCTCACTGGTGCTGTCTCCCCGGGGTTTCAGCAACACGGGGTTCATGGCGCAGCAGGGCTCAAGGCCCGCCGCCCAGGCCTGCATGGCCTGGGAGTAGGCCATCTCCCCGCCATCGGCATCTACCCAGGCGTTGTTGCTCATGTTCTGGCCCTTGAAAGGCAACGCCTGTTCCCCACGGCGTTGGAGCACCCGGCACAGCGCCGCCGTCATCAGCGATTTGCCGGCACCGCTGGAGGTGCCCAGCACCATCAGGGGTCGCGGCGTGGTGCCGGTCACAGCGGCCAGTGCCGACGCAGGCTGTGACGCAGACGCTCCAACACCGGAACCGAACGCTGCAGGAGTGCAGGGTCGTCATCGAGGAGTTGGCGACCCAGGGGCGTGAGCCTGAAGCGGCTTGTCAGCCCTTGCCCATCCACTTCCCGGCGCAGCACGCCCACGCTGATCAGCCAACGCAGGTCGTCTTCGAGGGCTTCGCTGTTGCGGAACCAGCGTGTTTTGCGGCCGTAGCGGCTGGGTTCGCTCCAGAGGTTGCCGGCATCCAGACCTTGCTGCTGAAGATCCCGATAGAGCGCTTCAGAGAAGGGCAGGCATCCCATGGCCCGGCAGGCCCGGTCACGGCTGCGTCGATCCAGCAGGTCGGTGGGGTGAGCGATGGCGAAGCCTTCCGTCCCTGGCAGCCTACGGAGCGTTGTTCTGCGGTGTGTTCCCGTGCTCATGCTTGCTTCCGCCTCGCCGGCGCGTCGCCGTTTGCTGGAGCAAGCGGGAATCCCGCATCAGGTGCGCGTCAGCGGTGTGGATGAAGACCAGATCCAGCATGCGGAGCCCGCAGAGCTGGTGCAACTGCTGGCTCGGGCCAAGGCCACAGCTGTCGCCCAGACGCTTGACCCGGTGGGCGATGCCGAGATCACGGCTGTGCTGGGCTGTGATTCGGTGCTCAGTTTTGAAGGGCAGGTGTTCGGCAAGCCCTCAGGGCCAGGCGAAGCGATCGAGCGTTGGCAGCGGATGGCTGGCGACTGCGGATCTCTGCTGACGGGCCATTGCCTGATCCGTCGCGGACAACCTGAGCTGTTGGCTTGCGTGGAAACGGTGGTGCGCTTTGCCGCGCTCAGCCAGGCCGAGATCGAGGCCTATGTGGCCAGTGGAGAACCGCTGCAATGCGCTGGTGGTTTTGCCCTCGAGGGCCGCGGCGGCCTCTGCATCGATGGCTTGGATGGCTGTTATTCCAACGTGATCGGCCTGAGCCTTCCCTGGTTGCGTCAGCAGCTTTCAGCTTTGGCTTAGTGCAGCAGCAGATTTCGCGTTCCCGAGATCGCTTGCATGGCCAGCAGCAAAGCCACCAGCAGATTGCTGCTGATGTGAATGCGCCTGGCCTGCACGGAATGACCAATCAAGGGCTGCAGCGCCGTTGAGCTCAGCAACAGGGCGGTGAGCAACATTCCCATCCAGAAATGGGACTGCCAGAACAGGGGGCTCCAGGGAACATCGCTGAACCGCTCCACGGCCGGATGCAGCCCCAGCAGAAGCAGGCCGCAGGCACTGGCGATAGCCCAGAGAAAGCGCTGCCAGACCAGCCGGGTCGTTAGCAGGCGCCCGAAGCTGAACAGCACAGCGCTGCCGGTGACGATTAGACCTAGGGGGTGGCTGCTCCAGAGGCTGTGGCCTAGGCCGATCAGCACCGCCACCAGCACTCCGCCGGTCACCCATGCCCCATGCTGCGCATGCTCCACCGGCACCGTGTCGGCGATTGGGTTGATCTTGAGCCGCTTTTCCCGCGCCAGGATTCCCAGCCGGATCGTGGCGCCCACCACCGGGTAGACGAACAGGATCATCAGCACGGGGTGGATCAATCCCAGCCCATCGTGGCCGGTGAGCGACTGCAGTGCCTGGGGATCAGCCAAAAAAAACGCAACCCTGAACCCAGGGTTGCGCATCGTGGGGTTGTGAACTGCGGATCTGGATCAGACCTTGCGGGAGTAGTACTCCACCACCAGCAGTTCGTTGATTTCCAGGGCAACCCACTCGCGTTCGCAACGGGCGGTGACCTTGGCGCTCAGCTTGGACTTGTCCAGCTCGAGGTGGCTGGGCACGTTGGCCAGACCGGGGAACTCGAGGTTGGCTTCAGCCAGCTTCTTGCTGCACTTGCGCTCGCGGATGGCGATCACATCGCCGGGCTTGCACTGGTAGCTGGCGATGTCGGTCACACGACCGTTCACGGTCACGTGGCCGTGGTTCACCAGTTGACGGGCGCCGGGCACGGTGGGACCGAAGCCGAGGCGGAAACAAACATTGTCGAGACGATTCTCGAGCAGCTTGAGCAGGTTGGTTCCGGTGGAACCTTCCTGGGCGCGCGCTTTCTTCACGTAGCGCACGAGCTGACGCTCGGAGACGCCGTAGTTGAAGCGAAGCTTCTGCTTCTCTTCGAGACGGATCGCGTATTCAGAGCGCTTGCGACGGGCTTGGCCGTGCTGACCGGGGGGATAGGACCGTTTGGCGGCCTTCCGGGTGAGACCGGGGAGGTCTCCCAAGCGCCGCGTGATCCTCAGGCGAGGGCCGCGGTAACGAGACATAAGTGGGAAGGTGTGTGTTGAGTTCGTGCCGTTGTTGGCCATGCTGGAACCGAAACAGCTCCTGGCATCTGCCGCGATGCACGAATCTGCCACTGTATCTGGCGGCCCGATGGCCAAGCTGCGACAGGCGTTGAACCAAGCTCTGGCGGCTGTTCTCCTGGCAGGGATTGGGTTTTATCGGCGTTTCATCTCCCCGATGATCGGGCCTCGCTGCCGCTTCACGCCCACCTGCAGCGCCTATGGCCTTGAGGCCATTCAGAAGCATGGACCGTGGAAAGGGGGCTGGCTCACCGTGAAACGGCTGCTGCGCTGTCATCCCTTCACGCCCTGCGGCTGTGACCCGGTGCCCGATTGATGAAGCAGCTCACCCTCTACAGCCGTATCGGTTGCTGCCTCTGCGAAGGCCTGGAATCCCGCTTGCGCGACCTCGATCTCCTGGGGCTCTCGATCGAGCTGGAGGTGATTGATATCGATGCGTCCGGCACCCCCCAGGAGCTGAAGGCCCGCTACGACCTTGAGGTGCCTGTGCTCGCGCTCGATGGGTCTGAGCTTCCCCGGGTTTCCCCGCGGCTCACGGGTGAGGGACTGTTGAAGTGGTTGCAACGCTGTCTGTCCACGGCGCTCTGAACGGCTTAAAACTCCCCCAAGTACAGGGGAGATGGGATGACGCAGGTGTTGCATGCCCTGTTGAGTGATGCAGGCATCGCAGTGCCGCCGGGGCTGGTGAACCCTGGGTTGGAGGCAATCACCACCGATTCCCGTCGCGTCGGCCCTGGAACTTTGTTTCTCGGTCTCCCAGGCGAACGGGTGGATGGAGGCAGCTTCTGGGCCCAAGCTCTTGAGGCCGGGGCTGCCGCTGCCGTGATTGGAGCTGAAGCCGCTGCTGCGCAACCGCCAGCTGCTGACGACCCCGTTGTGGTGATCCAAGAGCCGGTGGCGCGTCGGATTGGTGAGATCGCCGCGGCGTACTGGGATCACCCCTGCAGGCGCATGGCCCTGATTGGTGTGACCGGCACCAATGGCAAAACCACAACCACCCATTTGATCGAGCATCTGGCCGCTTCGGCCGGCCAATCGGTGGGCTTGTTCGGCACGTTGGTGAACCGCTGGCCGGGCCACAGCATCACGGCCACCCACACAACGGCCTTTGCCGACCGCCTGCAGGGGCAACTCGCCGAGGCTGCCTCCGCTGGTTGCGGCCTAGCGGCGATGGAGGTGAGTTCCCACGCCCTGGCGCAGCAGCGGGTGGCGGGCTGCCGCTTCGCGGGCGCCGTGTTCACCAACCTCACCCAGGATCACCTCGATTACCACGCCTCAATGGAGGACTACTTCGAGGCCAAGGCGTCGCTGTTTTCAGATCCTTTGTTGCTTGCCGACGGCGTGCGATCGGTGGTCAACAGCGATGACCCCTGGGGGACGCGCCTGGCCGAACGGCTTGGGGCCGCCTGTTGGCGCAGCTCTCTTGAGGATCCCTTGGCCGAGTTGCACATGAGCGACCTGCAGATGACGGCTGCTGGGGTGGAGGGTCGCTTGATCAGCCCTGTAGGTGAGGGTCGTTTCCGTTCGCCCTTGTTGGGTCGCTTCAACCTGATGAACCTGCTGCAGGCGGTGGGAGTTTTGCTTCAGCAGCAGCTGCCTTTGCCGGTGCTGCTGGAGGCCATCGGCTGTTTCGGTGGCGTGCCCGGCCGCATGGAGCGGGTGATCCTGAACGGGGTGGATGCAGCGAATTTGCCGCCGGTGCTGGTGGATTACGCCCACACTCCCGATGGCCTGGACAACGCGCTTTCGGCAGCGCGTCCCTTCTGCACCGGGCGGCTGATCTGCTTGTTCGGTTGCGGTGGTGATCGGGATCGGGGCAAGCGTCCGCAGATGGCGGCGATTGCGGCACGCCTGGCGGACCGCGTGGTGGTCACCTCAGACAACCCCCGCACCGAGGATCCTCAGCAGATCCTGGACGACGTGGTGGCGGGGATCCCGGCCGGTAGCGATTTGCTTGTGGAGGCTGATCGAGCCAAGGCGATTGCCTCAGCCATCGCCGAAGCAGAGCCGAACGATCTGGTGTTGGTGGCCGGTAAGGGGCACGAGGACTACCAGATTCTGGGAATTGAAAAGGTGCACTTCGACGATCGCGAGGAGGCAGAACGCGCCCTGCGTTTGCGGTTGTCTTGAAGCAAGTGGCTCTGACGCGGTTGATCTGAGCCGATCAAAGGGTGCTGATTGCGGCCACCAAAGCGTTGATGTCGTCGTCTGTGGTGGTGATATGGGTGCAGGCCCTCAAGCAACTGGGGTCTGCCAGATCGCGAATCCACAGCCCCTGTGCCCCCAGTTGCTTCACATGCTCTGCAGGGGGCACATCGCCAATGACCTGAAAGCTCACCAGTCCGCTTGAGGGAGGCACCTCCAGCAGGGGTGTGACGTGATCCAGCCCCTGGAGTGCCCGCCAGAGCTTGCCGCTGAGGGCTCGGATGTGGTCCCAGCGTTGCTGGGCTGATCCCGCGTTCTCCAGCAGTTGCAGTGAACAGCGCAGGCCGGCCATCAGGGGAACGCAGCTGGTGGCCACTTCGAAGCGGCGGCTGTCGTGATGAAACCGATCAGTGCTGCTCAGATCCACCTTGCTTTCATCACGCAGGCTGCGCCATCCGATCACGGTTGGAGACGCCTCGGCCACCACACGCTCTGAAAGCGCCACGCCCCCCAGGCCTTCCGGTCCACAGGCCCACTTGTGCCCGGTGAAGGCATAGATGTCCGCAGCTGCAGCGGCGTCTTCGACGGGGATCTTTCCGAAGCTTTGGGCTGCATCCACCAACAGAAAAGGTTGTTGGGGGTGCTGATGGAGTTGCTTGGCGACTGCGGCTATCGGCATCACCTGGCCGGTGTTCCAGAGCAAATGGCTCAGCACCACCAGACGGGTGCGGGGGGTGAGGGTTCGGTCAATCGCCTCGACCACGGCGGCATCGCATTGGGTCTGATCACCCCGGAAGTGCTTCACCGGCAGCACGTCGATGGAGAGGTTCTGGCGCCGGGCCAGTTCCACGCAGGCACTCACAACGCCGGGGTGTTCGCAGTCGCCGATCAGCAGCCGGTCCCCTTCGGTAAACGGCAACCCCCAGAGCGGCAGCACGCAGCCGCTGGTGACGTTTTCAGTGAGGGCAAGCCGATGGGGCGGAACACCGCAGCACTGGGCCAGAAGGCGGCGGGTGCTGTTCACCTCCTTGGCGATGTAGGGCCAGACATCTGCTGTGAACGGCCCCAACTCCTGAATGCGCGCCCAGCTTGCGGTGATCGCCTCTAGGGAAGGATTGGGCAAAGGCCCTTGGCCGCCGTAGTTGAAGTAGGTCTTGTTCTGCAGGGCAGGACACAGTGATCGCAACTCGTTTGTGCCCATCTGGTTTTTGGCTAACTAGGGTGTGACTAAAGCTGTGACTAAAGGTGCCCTTTCGGAAGCATCCGACATATGTGCGTAAAGCACGCAATGGGTACCAGTTGCAGCGTGGCGTCCCGAAGGACGTTCAGCCAGTCATAGGCAAAACGATTTGGGTTGAAGCTGCGGGGTTGACCTATCGGGTCGCCCAGCGTCTCTCGCCAGCTTTTGCGGCCAAGACCGACCGGCTCATTGCTGAGGCCCGAAATGAGGTGCTGCTCACGGGTGAGGAGCTGATTGATTCGCTGCCTCAACGGTTTGACCTCAAAGATTTTGAAATTGTCGATCTGTTGCTTGAAGGTTCGGGTGTCGCCGTTGAGGAAGGTCTGATCACTCCCCAGCAAGAGAGCAGGTACGGGGCTGTGCTGAGGGGGGAGGAGCCGCCTAGACAACACCTCTCGAAGGAAGTGTTGATCCAGCAAGCCAAAGCGTTGAAGTCACCTGCAGCGCGGACCGAGATGAGTTGGAAGAGTGCCCTTGATGGGTTCTTGGAGTATGCGGGGATCACTCACCCAACTGCTGCCACAAAGCAACACGCCATTGCTTATCGATCCTGGTTGTTGGAACGCCTCAATCCTTCAACTGTCAAAACGCAACTCGCTTTTTTGAGCGGTCTTTGGTCAGTTCTTTGTGAGTTGCGGCCTGATTCCACGCATGTCTTTCGAGGACTGAATAAACGAATCAAGGTCGTCAAGGCCAGAAAGTCTGACATCACTATCACCGATCCATCGCAGTGGGAGGGGGCGGGAGATCAGATGGAGATTTTTCAGTTCCTGTTTTTCACGGGTGCTCGTCTTGCCGAGATTGCTGGCTTGCAAGCAGAAGACTTACTTGAAGACCGGATTCTTATTCGCCCAAACGTGTTGAGGCCTCTTAAAACCTCGTTCTCTGAGCGATCCATCCCAATTCATCCACGGCTAAAGACTTTGATTGTCGATTTGCGAAAGAAGAACGGGCTTTTATGGCCAGCTCAGTATCAGGAATCAAGCAAGCGTTGGGGTGTCAACCTTTCAAAGCCATGTAGGAAAATGCTTGGACTTACTCCTAAAGGCTTTAGAGACCGTGCTGCAACGGTATTACGGTCTAATAATATGAATGAAGCTGTTGTTGTTGCATTGCTTGGACATACACCCAATTCAATTTCAATGTCATATGGCGCTGTGCCATGGAGTGAGCTGAAACGCGCTGTAAAGCTTCTCTAAGACCTCTATTTATGGTTAATGATCAATCCATCAGAAAGCGCTTATCTCTTGCTGTAGGGCCTTCTAGGCTGCTCTGAGCAATAGGACATTAATACAAGGGAAAAGCCGAAGGCTTCCACCATCATCAAAGAAAAGATGATCAAAAAAACTCGTGGTTTGGAAGCCACGTAAAAGAAAGGGTTGACTCTGAATACCTTCGGGAGTAAGTCGTCATCCGCGTTATCAGACGCCAGGGAGAACAAGCCTTCAGGCAGCTTGTAGTAGTACCCGTTATCTGATTCCCGTCAGCGTGACGCCCTAACACAGCGGCACCACCATGAACTCAAGTGAAATCGTCCTCTTTGAGGTATTCATTGGATTCGTGTTTGCGGAGTAAGTGCTACAGGCGGAGACTGTGGCAACACCTCCCAAACCGAATCTAAGTGAATATGTAATTGCTATTTTTATAATGCAAGAGATTTGGCTCAGTCCCTCAGCAAGCAGGTCAGGGAATCAGCCATGACCTACTTCTTGAATAGGGCTCGCCAGGCGACATAGCTGCCGCCACCAAGCATGACTAGGGGAAAAATAATCTTGCTGAAGGCCAACAGGATGACTCCACCAAGGCTGATCAGTCCGACCTTCTTAATCATGGCCTGACTTTCGTCAGTCATCTGGTCCCACTTGACCCGGGCCATTGCGACTCAGAAGCTGTGGATCACTTTTTAAGGGGAATTGGCTTTGGATGCAACGGCCTCTACCCACTAGCTAATGCCACGTTGCTTTGCTTGAGCGCTAACTCCAGTCCACTGGAAAGAGTTTTGTCTTGGTGGCGGTTAAGTAAGGCATGTCCTCTATGAGGTGCTGGGCTGCCCACACCCCACGGACTACGCGGCATACACCTTCTTTGTCGCAGACCCTGTAGTACTCGAAGCCTTGTGGAGCGGTGGTGAGTTTGGTTGCTCTCATGTCATGGGTTCCAGCTGACCCAATAACTAGGCAGCAGGATTAGTCTTGAATGAGTAGATCGAGACAGAACGTTCGGTTCGTCTTAAAACCTTGGACGGCTTAACGGGCTCAACCGTATCGAGTAAGCCACGACAAAGATCATTTGAGAGCAGCTTTACTCAGACCATGGGTCCGATTTGGATTCCTCTTGGGCCGCCTCACGTGCCGCGATGATTTCCTTGGCCTCCTGCTTCCAGGCCAATCCAATCGGATCGCCTTCCATCTTCAGGAGATATTCAGCCTGGCTAGCGAAGTAATCCTCTTTGGTGATCCGTCCTGCCTTGATCAGGATTAAGGCTCGGACTACATGGCCGTGGCAGTCATAAGGAGCTCCTTCTCCGATGAAGCCCCCTCCATTTTTTCGGCTGAACTCGCGGGAGTCGGAAATCAAGTCGATGGTTTTGCCTGCAATTACCTCTGCAGCACGCGCACGTAACCAACGGTCAGCCCCGTCGGGCATGTTCCCTTTCTGGAGCCACTCATCCCAGACGTAGTCGCGGTATGCATCAATCTGCTGTTCGCGCGTCCACTCTGGTTTCTTTTTCTCGAAGAAGTTGCCTACAGGTGATTGTTCACGGCTGATGAAGTAGCGCCGTGCCAGATCGGGCCGCTGGGGCGATCTTGTTCCACGGTTTCCTTTTGGTGTAGTTGCACCAACCCAGTCAGAGCGAGTATCCGTTCTCCCCATAACTGCGATGGGGTCGATCTCGTCGTCATCAGTTTTATCCCAAGCTGATGAACTACCAACGACAGCCTCGGCAATCCAGGACAGCATTTCTTTGCTGTTCGTTCGCCAGTCCCATTTTTTGGCCCTACTACTCGTCATCGGCGTTTTCGGATCACTTTGTCATTACTCATTCTGGACCTCCTCTTGGCCAGCAGGATCAATTGGTTCTGTAGTAGCGCCCATTTCTCCATCTATTGATTGATCTTCTCTGGCTTGCGGATGCAGAGCTGCGTCTCCGGCCAGTGTTGTAGACGCGATTCACGATTCATTGCTATGAATGCAAGTGAGACGAGATGGCCAGGAAAATGGCGGTCTTGGCTCAGGTGATCTGCTCTATGAGCTGCAGCAGATCACCTTGACATGAATTGGGCGGGACAGAATCAAGCTGTAGACCCTGATGTCTATCCATTGCTCGTACACCGTTGCTGTGTTCGACACAAAGTGACATAGCTTTTTCTTATACTCGGAGTCCAGCCGCTCTTCACCCTTTGGCATTGTATGGCGCTTAGTGAAAGTTGCGATCCTTTTTCGGCCTAGGATATTTCAATCCATATTGAGCTTTGGTTCGAGGGTTTTACGTGAAGCGACTGCCGGTGCTCCTTTCTGTTCTGCTCATTTCGGCTCCCTCAGCTTTTGCTTGGGAGAGGTTTGACAGCGACGAAGGATATAAAAACTGCGTCGATGTGGCTTTAAGAGAATGGTTAGACCAGGGGAGATGGAGATCATTGAGCAGGGTTGAGAAGAGCGCCTACAAGTCTTTGGCGCATCAGCGCTGCAGTTCGCCAGCCCAGCAACATCACTTGAGTGATCTGGTGAAATAATATTTAATCCTGTTTGGGTTTAGTAGTCGAGATCTGAAGGTTGATGAGAAAGGCGCTCGGCAGCTTTCTTCACTTGGCTCATTGGCGTGCCATAACTTCCCATTTCGGTGTCTTCCAATCAGCTGCGCTTGGCGTCTCTATGGGAGTAGCTTTTCTATAGAGGAACAATCACGATGCCCTCGCTTCAACCTTTCCTTGTGTCCCTGCTGATTGGCACAGCGGCTACGCCGCTCGTTGGCGTTGTAGGCGCAGAAGCCCAAACCGTTTCCCAACCTGGTTATTCGCGTAGTACGAAGTGTTTTCGGGACGAGTACAGGGAGGAATACGTACCTGGTACAAAAGACAGGCCTGGATACGTACGGAATTGGACTGAAAAGGTAGAGATTGCCTGCTCTGGCAGCTCGACTCAGGCCTTTACGCAGAAATCCCAAGAAGTCGATATCGACAACAACGACTGCAGCCAAGGGAGTGTGATTGGTGGATTGCT
Source organism: Synechococcus sp. N19 (assembly GCF_900474045.1). Taxonomy (NCBI): domain Bacteria; kingdom Bacillati; phylum Cyanobacteriota; class Cyanophyceae; order Synechococcales; family Synechococcaceae; genus Synechococcus; species Synechococcus sp. N19. The sequence continues at coordinate 203,824 of NZ_UCNR01000009.1, read as the reverse complement.
TGGAGCAGGATTAGGCGCGGCTCTGTCCAGGGACAAAGGCCGTTGGGTGGGAGTTCCTGTTGGAGCTGCAGCAGGAGCAATGGTCGGCTGTCAGGTAGATGGTGGTTAATGCTCTCTGAACACGCATGAGTTCTCTTCTCCTGCTGGTTGGATTAGGGCTCGGCGGTTATCTCGCCGTTTGGCGCAACAAGCGAGCCTTAAAAGCCAAAGCGCGACGCAGGCGTTAGCTGTCCTCAGCCAGCTCAATCACGTGCCGCAGCGTCACCCACTGCATGTTGAATCACAGCTTTTGACAAGCAAAACCACCGCCTACACAGAGGTGATATCGCCGCTCTCAGAGGTGCAAATCAACTGGAGCACCGAAGTCATAACTTTGGAGACCCAGCACCCTGCGTATCACTTGCTACTTAAATTGAGTTTTGCTCTTCTCAATGACCGCTTAAATGAATGGGGTAGAGGTAGCACCGCGTAAAAGCCACTAATTCCGACTAAACAAATTTCAAACGGTTGTGCCTAGGCAAGCAACGCGCCTTCGGATGCCCCGAAGGCATTTCTATGCAAAGGACCCCTTAGAAGCCTTCAGCACGTCTTTTGACTGATTTTTGAATAGATTCAGTGACTGCATTGCTGTCCCCATCAGTAGCAAAAAGATAGTTAGGAGCATTCAGAGATTCGCACCCAGCCCTAGCAAGCTCCTTGCGAAAAGAAGCCACAAAAGAGCTGCCCAAGCTTTGACCTTTCCAATCAATTCCTGGATCCCATGAATCCATCTCGATATTGTACGCGACAAGATATTCATTAAATATCAAATCTAGAGCTTGATCTACCTCAATCATTCCTTTCTTGTATGCGTGACAAATCACTCCCGCACTGGCTTGCGAAGCCCCAGACCAAAACGAATTGAAAGTATCGTTTTCACTTGTTTTTTGTTCTGATTGGACTGATGTGGGTGTGAACGCTGCAATCCCAAATACGGCAAATAAAGTCAGAAAAATTTTCATCGCAACGACATGGCTTTCTAGTCTCAGCGGAAGGTAGCGATTCAGGGCACGAAGGTAAAGCCCGAGGGGTCTGCATCCCCCCGGGCACCATCTGCACCAGAGCTGGCACCGGTCGCGGTTATGCGATTTCGTCCTGTATCGCAGCAAAGAGGACAAGGAGGGAGGCCGCCCCTCCCAGGTGTATGAGATGTGGATGGTTTGCGAAAAGCACGAGCAAGTTGGTCATAAGGGGCACCACTAATTCACTCGTGTAGTGGGCTATGCCCGTGAGGCGAGCCCACGAAGGAGAAGTACAAGCTCTGGGCTCCGTCGTAGCAAAAGCAGATGGGCTGGGTTCCTGAGGTGGGATGAGCCCTCGCAATAAAAAGGCAGGGATCTCACCCCCTGCCTCATCCGTCTTTTTCTCCAGATGAGCAGTCCAGAGAATCCGCAGCTCTGCGGGGCAAGACCCTAGTGATGTCTGATTAATTGCGTGATGTCAGCCCTCTCTATCGGTGGGGCTGACTTCCAACAGCCGTTGCCGAATTAAAGATGCGGGACTACGGAACCGCGAGGAGAAAGATGTTCGCCCCGAGCGATGCGGTCCGTTCCCTAACGCTGGCGAGAAGTTGTGCAATCAAGTGCAATGCACTGAATCTTTCCCGTTATTGGAAGTCGGGGTTAAGCGCAGAAAGCAAGCCCCATCCACAGTTGCCGTGGGATGAGGGCTGGATTGTCTGCCAGCCACGGGTCGCTCTCCCGTGCTGCTGCGATGGCTCACTCAGCCGTAAGAGGAGATGTCGCAGGAACCATTGATAGGGAGTCTCCAGTGGTGTTGCACACCATTTTTCGGAGAGCTTTGGGATCAAGGATTTCTTCCGTGAAGGTCAGATAAGCAGGTCGAGATGGCTACAGAAAGTCGTCGTATGTCCTTCTAACGCCTACTGGCCCAACGCCACACGCGAAACTGAGATAAGGAATCAGCTTTGTATGGACGTCCGCCTGAAGGTCGCAATGAGCGCGGTGCTCATTGCGGCAATGTTTGTAACCGCTGCTGGCGGTAACTGGTTGACGTTCCTTTTCTTCGCCGCCATGGCGGTCATCGTGACTTGGGAAACCAGCTAAATAGGCTTCATTAACTGGGTTAACGCTGACTCGTTACCCACATTGTTCCGAGAGCTTGAATTCTGCGTTCCTGAGGCGGGTTGACGTCAAAATTGAGATTGACCTGATGTACGGCGCGAGGTTGGGTCAGAAGCTGAAGACTGTTCTGGAGGGTTCTCCTCAGTACTTGTCTCAGAGGCCATATCCTTAACCTCTGAAACCGGTTTATCCGGCGCTTGACTTACTGAAGACTCAGGTTGAGTTGAAGGGGCTGTGACCCGAGTGGCGCAGTCGCGTCTGATTTTTTGGACATCCAATGCGAATTGATTGGCTGCTCCCCCTGCCAGTAAGGCTTGCTCCATATCTCCTAGTTCATCCATCAGGACTGCAAACGCTCGGTATCGAGGAACAAGCAAGTCCATCCCTGCAGTGATCCTTCCGCTGTTGGCGCACCGCCCATCGAGGTCAAGGTCTGCGACCTCTTCAAGCCTCTCGTCCACCTCTTCGAGAAGTTCGTTGATCTGCGCTTGAAGTTTTTCTGCTACCTGAGCGGCTGTCGGTTCCGCCGGTTTACAAGCAGCCAGCAACAGCAGGGGCAGAAGCAGCGGAAGTCTTTTCATACCTCTGATTGTGCCTTGATCTCGCTTCTGGCGCCCAGCCCATGTGCTTCTGTACTACGCAGCGGGAAAGGAAGTGGGTCGCCAGATCAGTTGGAGTGCGTAATGCCCAACTTGATCGACGTTGGATCACAGTTGGTAGCTGCAGGTTGTTTGCCACTGATCAAGACCGCCATAACCGTCGTTTTCCAAGTAGGTCACACGAACATCGACACCGTTGCTTTCGTTGGCGACGTACAGGTGATCTACGAAGACATAGCTCCCTGGATCCCACAGAGCAGCTTTGATTGCCTGCTCACAGTTTTGAACCAAGCCCTGACGTGAAGCGGCCTTCAGCCTTTCAGCAGGCTCCACATAAGCCTTGAGCTCTTCACATTTGAAATGTTTGTCTCCTTTCCCCGGTTCAGCCTTGTTGAGTTGGGCACGAGTCCAGTCGCACCTCTTGAAGTCAGAGATGATCCCGGCACTCTTGAAATCAAAGTGGGATTTGCCCTGCTTGTCGGTTAACGCAGAAGAAGCAGCATCACCTCTAGCCGACTTTGTTGAGAGGAACGCGTCTGCATGGCTGTAGTAAGCCCGAGCTCCTAGGCCAACCGCGACAACAAGCACAGCCGAGGAAATCCAGCGTCGCACTTTCATTGGTCTATTAAGGCCGGAGTCAAGGATGTCAGCGGTAGCAATTCAGACCCTCGGCAGGATCAGGCTCAGTGGTGGCCCTTTGCAGCGAATGCTTCAGCTGACTGGCTGCGAGTGCAGTCAACAGCGTTGGCGCCTCCAACGAAAACAGCCAAGAACATGATCGCGACGATCACGCTGCCAAAGATGTAGGAGATAGGAGATTTCATTTCGATGAAGCCAACGGCGTTATCAGGCCCGGGTTGCGTCATTTGATACCTGGCGAGCGTTTAAATCAGACCCAAGCAGGCTTGGGGCAACGCCTATCAGCAGAAGCTGCGGAATATTCCAAATACTCCTCCAACGGCTTACCTGCATAGAGGCAGTGCCGGTAATGCCCAACCTTGCGGAATAGGAAATCCATCTCCCGCTTCAGGTCACTGACGATTTGCTCATATGCCTCTTCTGCTGACCTGAGCCTGTAGACGGCCTGCACGTACTCCTCCTCTGCATCTCGCAGCTTTTGCTGTGGTGTGAACGAGTCAAAGTTCTTCCGGAGGGACATAGGTCGCAACCGTTTTGGAAATGATGCCAGCGGTTCAGATCCTCGTGCAGATGTGAGTCACGAGATCAGTGTTTACCCATTTGACGACGCTTCAATCGACCTCGCTACCCCGTCCAAACTCCAGCAGAAATTTCTGAGGCCCGTCTACGTACTGGCATGGACCTGAAAGCCCCCCATGCCCCTCCTGTTTTTGAAATTTCGCAGGACTGGGTAGTGGCTCAATCGCTGTACCAGCATTCCTCCAAGCCAACCCAGCTTTGATTGCAGTGCCAGCTGCCAGCTGCCTGCTGCACAAGGGCCATAGAGGAGGGCCGCCCCTCCCAGGTGGAAGAGACGGCCTAGCTCGCTTGTTCAGGATTGGTCGATCAATTGTTGATCAGCCTCCAGTGGCTACCCCCACAACAACAGTCGCAATAGAAACCACGATGCCTCCCCACTTCACCCATTCCGTGCCGTGATCATGAGTGTTGGCGAAGAGAAGAGCGCCAAGCTGAATGACAACAAGCTTTTCGAACATGACAGAAGAGCCAATAGCAGCCTCTTTGTAACCCAGTGAACGTGTTCGTGCGGTTACGTTCTTTCTCGAATTATGTATTGCTTGTTACTTTTGGGTGTCATGGCTCAGGGTGTTGTCGGCTGACTGTGTCGACCAAATTCCGTGACTAAAGGTGTGACTAAAGCTTTCTTGTCTCCTCTTTGAGAACCATTGCGCTGCATGCGATCTGAGCTTGTGCAAGGAGTAGTGCGTCCTAGTTGAAGTAGGTCTTGTTCTGCAGGGCAGGGCAGGGCAGAGGTCACGCAAGGTCACGGCAATGGCGTGAGCCAAAGGATCGGTGTCGCCACGTTGGCAGTGGCGTCGTCGCTCTTCAGGGTCTTCGCTTCTTGCTCAACGACTCATACCCACCTTTTTCTGAACTGTTTTTCAGCGGTTCGTTCCATCTGCCAGCCCGACCAACGTCGCCATTCGATTTCTGCGGCCGTCAGGCATTGATCGGCGAGAGCTTCCTTTGGATTGTTCCCGGTGCCAAAGCGGATGGGGCAAGCAGGACCAGCGTTCACCTTGAGCTCCCGATCTGATTCAACTCTGTCGTGCAGGCTGAATGGACGGTGGTTGTGTTTGCTACCGAACCAAATTGATCAGTATTTCAACTCAGCTTGTCGTCCAATCTGTCGGTTTGGACGACATCAACTGGCTTTGAGGTAGACCTTGCGGCCTTTGGCATCCACCTTGTAACGACCACCCCGTGGCCCGATGTGAATCATATCGGTGCTTGATGTATTGATCGGGGTTGGTGGCTCCAGAAGTTCTGGCTCATCCTCGGCGGGGGCTGGAACCTCAGGTGTTTGTGTCCTCAGGTGTGGTGCTGCCTTGAAGATATTCAGTCCGAGCTTGCGATACAGAAAATCTGCAATACGCATGACGTATGACTGGAACTACCTCTTATTTTCCGGCGATGTCAAGGGTGTGATGGCGCTGATCCAAGCGCCCGGTTCCAATTGCCTCCCCGCTGATTGTTCGACGACTCCGCTCAACTGCTTTGCACGTCGGGAAAATGCTCGTTCATGCATTCGGGACAGATGCCATGGCTGAAATTCAGCGTGCTGTGCTGCATCAGGAATCGTTCGATCGGCTGCCAGAACCCCTCGCTGTCGCGGATCGATTTGCAGTAGCTGCAGGTGGTGATTAAGCCTTGGGCGTGATGCATCTGACAGAACTCATCCATCAGGGCCAGGGATCGGCGTCTGAGTTCCAAAAGTGTGGTGGCCTGTTCCGCCAGGCCTTCCATCACCTTGTATTGCGAATTTGTGAGTGATTTGGGAATGCGATCAATCACGCAAAGCGTTCCAATGCGGTGGTTGATGTCTGTTTTCAGGGGGAAGCCCGCATAAAGCCGGATGTGGGGTTCTTCCTGAACGAGTGGGTTGTCGCGGAATTTCTCATCAAACAGCGCGTCCTCCACCACCAGAGGTTTGGAATCGAGGATCGTATGGGCACAGAAGGAGATATCCCGCTCGGTTTCGCTGGCCTCAAGGCCCACCTTCGATTTGAACCACTGACGTTTCTCGTCCACCAAGGAGATCAGGGCAATCGGAGATTGGCAGATCTCTGAGGCCATCCGGGTGATGTTGTCAAAGGCTTGTTCAGGCTTCGTTCCCAGAATTCGATATTCACTGAGTGATCTCAGCCTGGCTGCTTCGTTGATCGGTTTGGGTGCTGCCTGCATCGGCCCACCTCACTTGGTATGCCAATGGTCTAAGGCATCATTTTTTTATTTTCTGTAAATGTGCAGTGCGAAAAATTTAGGTTTGTGGATTTTACTTTCTTCGATTAATTAATATTTGGGGCTGCTTCATAGAGCCATACGCTGCGGCCATCCCTGAGGGTCGCGCTGCTGCATTGATACACCTCAGGCACCTCCTCCCAATCATCCAAGGCGGGCCAGCAAGGCTCGGGCACCCAGTACACCTCTCCTGAAATGGCCCCATTTCCTTGCTGCAGCATCGGGTAGCCCCGGTGCTGGATCTCGATGAAGTCGTCAACGATGCCGTCGCTGTCTCGTTTGGCGCCCTTCAGCAAGTGATGGGCGCTGCCGTTGCTTTTGAGTGATCCGTAGACGAAGAGGCGCCTCAGAGCACTTGCACCACTTCACTCACTTCGGGGATCGACTCGCGCATCTTGCGTTCGATACCCATCTTCAAGGTCATCGTGCTGCTGGGGCAGCTGCCGCAGGCTCCCTGCAGTCTCACCTTCACGATTGGTCCGTCCAGTTCCACCACTTCAACGTTGCCGCCGTCAGCCATCAGGAAGGGGCGCAGCTCATCCAGCACCTTCTCCACGTTCTCAAGCGTGAGGGCCATGGTTTCAGTGCTCATCGGGATGAACCAGACATCAAGGTCCCAAGGTTACGGAGTGGCCCCATAGGGTGACGAGAGCGGTTAACCCTCCAGTTCCGGTGCAGCACGACGGTTCGTTCAATCCAGAGGCCCGTTATGACGCCGTGCTGGTGGGCGCCGGAATCATGAGCGCCACTCTGGCGGCGCTGCTGCATGAACTCGACCCCCAGCTGCGGATTCTTCTGGTGGAGCGCCTGGAAGCGCCTGCCCTGGAGAGCAGCGCAGCGGTGAACAATGCCGGCACCGGCCATGCCGCCAACTGCGAGCTGAACTACACCCCGATGCAGGCGGATGGCACCGTCGAGACAGCTAAAGCTGTGGCGATCAATGCCTCGTTTGAACGCAGCCTAGAGTTCTGGAGCTCACTCCAGGAGCGGGGCGATCTCGACACCAGCAGCTTCCTCCACCAGGCTGCTCACATCAGCGCAGTGTGGACGCCGGAGAACATTGCCTTTCTGCGTCAACGCTTCAGCCAACTGAAAGACCTACCGGCCTTTGCGCGGATGCGCTGGAGCGAAGACCAGAGCGAGCTCACCGAATGGATGCCCCTGGTGATGGCAGGTCGCGATCTCAAGCAGCCGGTGGCGGCCACCCGGATTGACCGGGGTACGGATGTGGATTTCGGCACCCTCACGCGGGCATATCTGATGCCGTTGCAGCAGAGCGGAGCGCTCAGCGTGGAGTACGGCACCCAGGTTCAAGACCTCAAACGCCTGCGTCGCAGCGACATGACTGAGGCCGACTGGCGCGTGGTGCTCAAGGGGCCCTCAGGCAAAAAAGAAGTGCGTTCACCCTTTGTCTTCCTTGGTGCCGGGGGTGGTGCCCTGCCGCTGCTGCAACGCTCCGGGATTCCGGAGGCGGCTGATTTTGCGGGCTTCCCGGTGAGCGGGCTCTGGTTGGTCTGCGGTGATGCCCAGCTGGCGGATCGTCAGCGGGCCAAGGTGTACGGCAAGGCGGCTGTGGGAGCCCCACCGATGTCGGTGCCCCACCTCGACACCCGCTGGATCGATGGCAAACGCTCTCTGCTGTTCGGCCCCTTTGCCGGCTTCAGCAGCAAGTTCCTCAAGCAGGGTTCACTGTTGGACCTCCCTGCTTCTGTGCGGGCCACCAATTTGCTGCCGATGCTGCAGGTGGGGGCCACCAATTTCGAATTGGTGCAGTACCTGATAAATCAGCTGCGCCAGAGCCCAGCAGAGAGGCATGAGGCGCTGCAGCAGTTCATGCCCACCGCCCGCGCCGACGACTGGACCCTCTCGGTGGCGGGCCAGCGGGTGCAGATCATCAAACGCAGCAAGCAGGGCGGACGGCTGCAGCTGGGAACCGAGGTGGTGGCCTCTGGCGATGGCTCCCTGGCGGCGCTGCTGGGGGCCTCTCCGGGAGCGAGCACAGCGGTGACGATCATGTTGGAGGTGCTGCAGCGCTGTTTCAAGAAACGGCTCGACAGCGATTCCTGGCAGCAACGCCTGCAAGCGCTGTTGCCCAGCATCCATGAAGACCCGCAGCAGGATCCGCAGGTGCTGAACCGGATGCGGGAACGCAGCGATGCCCTGCTGGGGCTCGCCGCCTGAGCGTCATTCTCCCAGGTTCACCAACACCACTCCGGCGGTGATCAGGCCGATGCCGATCAACTGGGCTGGCTGCAGCATCTGGCTATAGGCAAACCGGCCCACCAGCACGATTACAACAGTGCCGATGCCGCTCCAGATGGCATACGTAATCCCCAGGGGGATGCTCAGCACCACCTTGGAGAGCAGGGCCATCGCAAGGGCGTAGGCGCTGAAAACCAGCAGCGTGGGCAGCGGTCGGGTCATGCCCTCCGACAATCGCAGGCAGGAGGTGCCGATCACCTCAGCACTGATCGCTAGCAGCAGCAGGGTCCAGGGATTGCTCATGACCACTGGTGCCGCTCCTTAGGATTGTGGCAACGATGCTTACTGGACCCGAGACGGGATTCCGCTGCTGCATGACCGACGCCCCCGTCTCACGGATCCGCAACTTCTGCATCATTGCCCACATCGACCACGGCAAGTCGACCCTGGCCGACCGCTTGCTGCAGGACACGGGCACCGTGGCCAACCGGGACATGCAGGACCAGTTCCTGGACAACATGGATCTGGAGCGGGAGCGGGGAATCACGATCAAGCTCCAGGCCGCCCGGATGAACTACACGGCGGCCGATGGGGAGGAGTACGTCCTCAACCTGATCGATACCCCAGGCCACGTGGACTTCTCATACGAGGTGAGCCGCAGCCTGCAGGCCTGTGAAGGGGCGCTCCTTGTGGTGGACGCCAGCCAGGGCGTGGAAGCCCAGACCCTGGCCAATGTGTATCTGGCGCTGGACAACGATCTCGAGATCATTCCAGTGCTCAACAAGATCGATCTTCCCGGTGCTGATCCGGATCGGATCAAGGAAGAGGTAGAGGCGATCATCGGCCTCGATTGCAGCAACGCCATCCCCTGCTCAGCCAAGACGGGCATGGGTGTGCCCGAGATCCTGCAGGCGGTGGTGGACCGTGTGCCCCCGCCGAAGGATGCGGTGGAGGAGCCCACCAAGGCCCTGATTTTCGACTCCTATTACGACCCCTACCGGGGCGTGATTGTCTACTTCCGGGTGATGAGTGGCCGGATCAACTGCAAAGACAAAGTGCTGTTGATGGCCAGCAAGAAGACCTATGAGCTCGATGAGATCGGGATCATGGCGCCGGATCAGAAGAAGGTAGATGAGCTCCACGCCGGTGAGGTGGGTTATCTCGCGGCGTCGATCAAGGCCGTGGCTGATGCCCGTGTGGGCGACACGATCACCCTGGTGAACGCACCGGCCGATGAGCCTTTGCCCGGTTACACCGAGGCCAAGCCGATGGTGTTCTGCGGCCTCTTCCCCACCGAGGCTGATCAGTACCCGGATCTGCGCGATGCCCTCGACAAGCTGCAGCTTTCGGATGCGGCGTTGAAGTACGAGCCGGAAACCAGCAGCGCCATGGGCTTCGGCTTCCGCTGCGGCTTCCTTGGCCTCCTGCACATGGAGATCGTGCAGGAGCGGCTGGAGCGCGAGTACGACCTCGATCTGATCGTCACCGCTCCGTCGGTGATCTACAAGGTGAACATGATCGATGGCTCCGAGGTGATGGTGGACAACCCCGCCACGCTTCCGGATCCACAGAAGCGAGAGTCGATTGAAGAGCCCTATGTGCGCATGGAGATCTACGCGCCGAACGATTACAACGGCGCCTTGATGGGCCTCTGCCAGGAACGGCGTGGTGACTACATCGACATGAAATACATCACCACCGACCGGGTGACGTTGATCTACGAATTACCGCTGGCGGAGGTGGTGACCGACTTCTTCGATCAGATGAAGACGCGAACCCAGGGCTATGCCTCCATGGAATACAGCCTGATCGGCTACCGCAAGAACCAGTTGGTGCGTCTCGATGTGCTGATCAACGGTGAGCGAGCCGATGCTCTCACCACGATCGTCCACCAAGACAAGGCCTACAACGTGGGCAAGGCGTTGGTGGAGAAACTCAAGGAACTGATTCCCCGCCAGCAGTTCAAGATTCCGATTCAGGCCTCAATCGGCAGCCGGATCATTGCCTCCACCAGCATCAGTGCCATCCGCAAAGATGTGCTCGCCAAGTGCTACGGCGGCGACATTTCACGGAAGAAGAAACTGCTGAAGAAGCAGGCCAAGGGCAAGAAACGAATGAAGGCCATGGGCAAGGTGGATGTGCCTCAGGAGGCCTTCATGGCTGTGCTCAAACTCAACGATGGTGGGGGGAGCTGATTTTTATCAGTTGGTGATGTCGTAACGACCATCCTTGAAAATTAAGACCTCAATTGATTCGGCATTAATGCTGCTTTCTGTCACGTTTTCTGTGAATTTCAGTAAAAAGCCTGTACGAGAGCAACTGTTTTTACCGCTAATATCTGCTTCGTTTTGGTTGATGTAAATAACATCAACTCCGTTACCTCCTTTGATGGTTGAGTTGCCTGATCCCGGCAAATATTGATTGTCGCCTTCGCCTCCCATCATTGAATCGTTGACCTCTTGCCCAATCAACACATCATCGCCATTGCCACCCATGAGGGTGTCGTTTCCAGGGCCTCCTCGTAGGTGATCACTGCCGTCATTGCCGATGTCGATCGTGCGCTGCAACCCCGGCTCACGGCCGGGGTTGGTGGCCATGGCGGTTTGGATGGCGGCGTCCGAAAGGGATCGGTGGAAGCGGCCGCAGCAGCGTTCCGCTGTTGTCTTCGATTCAGAGGCTGGTGTTGGCGTTGGAGTGGAACAGCAACTCCTGTTCGAGCCGGGCTGGGTCGTCTTGCAGGCCACGGATGGCTTTGTCGCAGAGTGCGATGCTTTGGAGAGCTAACTGCTGGTCGTTTGCCAGCAGATTGCGCTGACCGATCAATAGCCCCACCGATGAGGCCCCGGTGAAGCCGAGGAAGACCACCAGATAGGTGGCCAGCTGCAGCTGCCCTTGCAGGCTGCCCAGCAGCTGTTGTCGCCAGCGGTAACGGGACGCCATGGCTTCATTTTTCCGCGGTTCGGGAGACAATGCATCTGCCTGAGGCCAACCTGCCCGTGACCCGCAGCCTCTCCACCCGTATGGCCCGTTGGGGCCTGGTGATTGTGGGGATTTACCTGCTGGTGGCCTTGATCACGCCCTTGTTGGTGAGTGCTGGCATCCTTCCGGACGCCAATGCCGGCCTGGAGAACCCGATCTATTCCGCCCCCAGCTGGACCCATTGGTGCGGCACTGACCGGCTCGGCCGGGATGTGTGTGTGCGCACCATGGCCGGCAGTGGAGTGGCGCTTCAGGTGGTGTTGCTGGCGGTGGGTGTGGCTCTGCTGGTGGGTGTGGCTCTGGGCATGGTGAGTGGTTATTTCGGCGGTGGTGTCGATCGCCTGATGGTGCTGTTGATGGACACGCTCTACACACTGCCGGTGTTGTTGCTTTCAGTGGTGTTGGCCTTTCTGCTGGGCAAGGGCATTCCCAATGCCGCCGCTGCCCTTTGTGTGGTGTACGTGCCGCAGTATTTCCGCGTGGTGCGCAATCAAACCGCCCAGGTGAAGAGCGAGCTGTTTGTGGAGGCCGCCCAGAGCCTCGGGGCGGGCCCGCTCTGGATCCTGCGGCGCTACCTGTTCCGCAACGTGATCACCTCTGTGCCGGTGCTGCTCACCCTCAATGCCGCCGATGCGGTGCTGGTGCTGGGGGGACTGGGATTTCTTGGCCTGGGTCTGCCGGAGACCGTGCCTGAATGGGGTGGTGATCTCAACCTGGCTCTTGCCGCAGTGCCCACAGGGGTGTGGTGGACCGCGCTGTTCCCTGGCTTGGCGATGTTTGTGCTGGTGCTGGGGCTGTCCTTCCTTGGGGAAGGCATTGAGGCCTGGGTGAGCGGCGCAGAAGCCCGACCCGCGTCAGACTGATCCCATCGGTACGGGTTTGATGGCCTGGTGGATCAGCTTGCTGTTGCTGAGTATGGCCGCGCTGCTCTGGAAAAAAAGCTGCGACAGCACCGATGACGTGATCGCCTTGCTCGAGCGGATCCTGGCCACCACCTTGATGTTGGTGGTGGTGCTGGTCAGCCGAAATCTGCTGCTGGAAACGGCGGTGTTGATCGCCGCGGTTCAGTTGCCTGGAGTGCCGCGGCGACCGCGGTGATCTCAGGCTGGTTTCGGTGCCTTCACCTCACGGATCGAAATCCGGCAGGAGCTGGGGAAGATGGCGTGGGCCGCTTCCACGGCATGGCTGAGATCGTCGGACTGGAGCATTTCTTCGCCCCATTCGTTGCCGCAGTGGTAGGTGACCGCGTACTGGTTCAGCTGTTTGTTGTCCATTGCTGACAATCCGCTGCTTTGGTTATGGCCCAGGGTTCATTGAGATACAAGTCTTCCCTTGGATCAGCAGCGCAGCTTCACAGTTCGCGGCAACTCCTCCATCAGCTCTCCCTCCTCACTCAAGGCGGGGTAGGGCCGTTCCTGCTCCCGGCACCAGCGGGCCACCTCGGGGTAGGACCACTCAAACAGCAACTGCTGGTACTGCTTTGGCTTCAGACCTTCGCCCTGGGTTGGAGCCAGTCCGGCCACCTGGCGTTGGCGTAGCGCCTCAAACAGCAGGGTTGCAGTGGCGACCGAAACGTTCAGGGACTGAACCATGCCGCGCATCGGGATGAACAGCGCTTCATCCATCAGGTCCCGGGCTTGATCGGTCAGCCCCCATTTCTCGGCCCCGAGCACGAAGGCTGTGGGGCCGGTGAAGTCGCACTCCCGGTAGTCCTTGGCATCCACCCCGAGATGGGTTCCGTAGAGCCGGAACCCTTTCGCTTTGAGATGGCGGATGGCTGTTTCGGTGTCGGGATGGTCGTGCAGAGGCACCCATTTCTGGCTGCCCTGGGCCGTGCTGTTGAACGTGCGTGGTCGCCCGTCAAAACTCACCGCGTGGGCCTCCAGCGCGCCAACGGCATCACAGCTGCGCAGGATGGCAGAGAGGTTGTGCGGTTTCTCCACGTGTTCGAGCAGCACCGTGAGATCCGCCATGCGGTGGTTGAGCACGGATTTCAGCCGCTCAAACCGTCGCGGCAGCAGGGGCATGGGCGGTCAGTCGGGAGAGAGCAACAGGTGGGGTCCTTCCATGCTTTGGGGTCTGGAACGACAATCAAGAAGTCATCGCTTCCGTGGCCATCCAGATCCCGCCCAAGGATCCCTCCGTTGAACCGTACGTCTCCGGCGGCACGTTTGATCAGCGTGTCTGGAGCCAGGTGGCCCGTATTTCCTACGGTCGGTTGGCGACCTACGGCCAGATCGCTGATTTGATCGGTGCCTTTGGTTGTGCGCGTCAGGTGGGTTGGGCCTTGCGGCGGCTCAAGCTCCCCTCCAGCGTTCCCTGGCACCGCGTGGTGAATGCTCAGGGCCGGATTTCGATGAGCCTCAGCCGTGAGGGCAGTGACTGGATCCAGCGGGATCTTCTGCTGGCTGAGGGCATTCCGGTGGATGAGGAAGGACGCTTGCCGCTGCGTCAGTTCCTCTGGCACCCGGACGCCCATGCTGGGGACTGATGCGTGTCGCTTTTGTCTGATTCGGCTCCGATTGGAATGCTGCCGCGCCGTCTCGCCTGGGATGTGTTGCAGGCGGTTGCGGCTGGGGCCTATGCCGATGTGGCGCTGGAGCGGGTGCTGCGGGAGCGGGACCTCAAGCCACCGGATCGGGGATTGGTGACCGAGCTGGCCTATGGCGCGATCCGCCAACGGCGCACCCTCGATGCCTGGTTGGATCGGTTGGGCAAGGTGCCGGCCGAGAAGCAACCGCCCAAGCTGCGCTGGCTGTTACATGTGGGGCTCTATCAACTGCTGTTGATGGAGCGGATTCCAGATTCAGCAGCGGTGAACACCGCTGTGGAATTGGCCAAAACCAGCAAGGGATTGGCCCGGCTGGCCCCTGTGGTGAACGGGGTTCTTCGGGCGGCGCTGCGGACGCGTGAGGCCGGCGAAACTCTCCCATTGCCCAACGATTTGCCGGCTCAGCTCGCCCAGGCCCATTCCCTGCCGGATTGGTTCACCCAGTTGTTGATCGAATGGCGCGAGGCGGAGGGGGCCGCGGCGGTGGCCAGCGCCTGCAACCGTGTGCCGGACCTGGATTTGCGGGTGAACCGGTTGCGATCGAGCCCTTCGCAGGTGCAGAAGGATCTGGCTGCCGCTGGCATCAACAGCGAGCCCATCGTTGGTTGTCCCGACGGCCTGCGCATCTCAGGCCACAGCGGCGATCTGCGCCACTGGCCTGGTTATGCCGAGGGCCATTGGTGTGTGCAGGATTGTTCGGCGCAATCGATTGCACCTCTGCTCGATCCCCAGCCGGGAGATCGCATCTTGGATGCCTGTGCGGCTCCGGGGGGCAAAGCTACCCATGTTGCGGAGTTGGTGGGAGATCAGGCGGAGATCTGGGCTGTGGACCGTTCAGCCGGACGGCTGAAGCGCGTTGCAGCCAATGCCGCCCGGCTTGGCCTCGCCTCCATCAATGCCCTGGCTGCGGATGCTGCCAATCTTTTGGAGCAGCGCCCCCAATGGCGTGAATCCTTTCAGCGGATCCTGATCGATGCCCCCTGCTCAGGGCTGGGAACCCTGGCCCGTCACCCCGATGCCCGTTGGCGGGTGACGCCCCAATCCATTCGTGGTCTTTTGCCCCAACAACAAGCTCTCCTGGACGGGCTTGTGCCGTTATTGGCTCCCCAAGGTGTGTTGGTGTACGCCACCTGCACCATTCATCCCGATGAAAATCAGAAACAGATCCAGGCGTTGTTGAAGCGACATCCATCGGTCTGCCTGGAGCAGGAGAGCCAGCTCTGGCCGGATCAAGCCAGCGGAGGAGATGGCTTCTATTCGGCTGTGCTGAAGCGGGCTTAAGGCCTTGGATCAATCCCGGGTCCAGCGACGTCCCTGGCGATCAACGCTCCTGCCGGGCGAGCTGTCTCTCCAGAGATAGGGGGTCCGGCGAGGCGGAGGCGTCAAAGGCGTGAGCGCGGGCAGCTCCGTCGGTTGAGCTCCATCAGGATCGCCGCTGCCATTCCCCCTCTCCTGCTCTGGTTTGGTCTTCGGTGGTTTGGCGATCGTTTTCGGGTCAACAGCCAAGCGCACTTCGCGTTTCAGCTTGGGTTTGTCGGGGAAGTTTCGGACGGGGATCTCGTCCTTGATCTGAAGCATGAACTGTTTCCAAGCCCATGCCGCCTCCCCGCTGGTGCTCTTTGTGGCGCGGTCGTCGTCGTATCCGAACCAGACGCCTGTTGTGAGCTGAGGAATCGAGCCGATGAACCAGAGATCACGGGTGTTCTCTGACGTTCCCGTTTTGCCCGCCACCTGTCGATCATCGAGTTTGGCGGCGATGCCGGTGCCGCCGGTCACCACCCGCTGCAGCATCCAGTTCATGGTGTCCGCCACATCACTATCAATCGCCCGCTTGCCTCGGTTGTCGCTCAGGCGCCGGCTCCAAAGCAGTTCATTCTTCGGTCCACGGATTTCCTCAAAGGGGCTGGGTGAGAAGAACGCGCCGCGGTTGGCCATGCCGGCATAAGCGGCGGTCATGTCGAGGATGGTTTGCTCGTAGGCCCCGATGGCCATGGGGTAGTACTTGCCGAGAGGTCGTTCGGTGCCGATGTTGAATTTGTTGGCAACCTCAATGACGGCATCAAATCCAACGATGTCCTGCAGTTGAACCGCCACCGTGTTGAGTGAGTTCTTCAGGGCATCAGCCAGGGAGATGTTGCCGTAGTACTTGTCGCCAAAGTTTTTGGGGCAGTAGCCGTTCCAGCACCGCTTGGCATCAAACACTTTGGTTTCGGGCTTCATGCCCCGATCAATGGCTGCGGCGTATGGAAACAGCTTGAAGGTTGAGCCCGGAGAGCGCAGCGCCAGGATGGTGCGGTTGAACTGGCTCTTGGAGAAATCCTTGCCGCCCACCATCACCCGCACCAGTCCGTTGCCGGGATCGATCGAAACCATCGCACCTTCCGTGTCGAAGGGGGCATTGGCTCGAATCACCTGCTGAGCTTTCTTCTGCCAGTCGAGATTCAGGCTGGTGCGCACCTTGACCCCGCCCACTTCCAGTTGTTCTGGCGTTAAGAATTTGGGCAGCTCCTGGGCTATCCAGGTGGTGAAGTAAGGCGCTGAACTGTTGAAGTACTTCGGTGTTGCGGGCTTCAGTCCGAGGGGGCTGTTGCGACCGCGCTCTGCCTCGCTAGCGGAGATGAATCCGGCCTGGGCCATGCGATCCAGAACGATCGAGCGCTGCTCCTTGGCCAGATCCGGGTTCACCAGGGGTGAATAAATCGATGGAGCTGGCGGCAACCCAGCGATCATGGCTGCCTCAGGAACCGTGAGCTGCGCCGGGGTTTTGGAGAAGTAGATCCAGGCCGCATCGGCAACGCCATAGGCGCCGGACCCCAGGTAGACGTAGTTGAGGTACTGCTCGAGGATCTGCTGCTTGCTCAGCTGACGCTCCAGCTTCATGGCCAAAGCCGCTTCCTTGAGTTTGCGGGTGATCGTGCGGTCCTGGCTCAAAAAGACGGTTCGGGCCAGTTGCTGGGTGATGGTGCTTGCCCCTTCTCGAACGGCGCCTTGGCGGACATTGGTGACGATGGCCCTGGCGATGCCCCAGCCATCCACACCATCGTGCTGATAGAAGCGACGGTCTTCGGCGGCGATGAAGGCCTCAGCCACCGTTGGCGGCATCGCACCGGACTTGACCTTCTCCCGCGTTGCTGGCCCCAGCTTCTGGATCACCTTCCCGTTGGTGGAGAGCAGTGTGATCGTTCCCGGCCGATTGAAACTGGCAATCCTGCGGGCATCCGGCAGCGTGGCATCCACCAGTTCCGTCAGGGCGCGCATGCTTAGAGCAGCGCCCACGCCCACTGCAGCTGCTGTGCCAGCGATCAGTGCCCAGTGCAGGCGGGAACGGTTCACATCACTTGGGTCAAGGGGCTGTGGCCAACGGCCAGAGCGGTCACCAACATGCCGAGCACAAGAAAGGGTTGGGCACTGGCCTGATATTTGACGTCAAAAGCCACGGGATCTCTCAGCAGCCAGAAGTCTTGGAAGGTGATCTGGGGGACGATCAAGAGAACCAGCAGAACAGCTGCGAAATGCTGGCCGATCCCGATCAAGACGGCAACCATCGCCAGCTGAAAAACATCGATCATCGCGGCGCTGATCCAACTGGCGCGTTTGATGCCGAATACCACCGGCAACGACTGAAGCCCGAGTTCGCGGTCGCCCTCAACGCTCTTGAAGTCGTTGACGACAGCGATGCCAAGACCCGCAAGGCTGTAGGCCAAGGTGAGCAGTGCAGTGCCCCAGGTCAGCTGCCCAAACAGGGCCTGGCCGGCCCACCAGGGCAGGGCGATGTAGCTGGCGCCGAGGGCGTAGTTCCCCAGCCAACCGTTCTGCTTCAGCTTCAGCGGCGGTGCTGAATAGATGTAGCTCACAAACGAGCCACCCAACGCCAACAGAAACACCACTGGCATGGTGTGGCCGGCCCAGCGGTCGAGTCCGTAGGACACGCCCAAACCAGCGAGCAAAAGCACCCAGATCTGCAGCTTCACCTGGCCCAGGGGAATCGCTCCCGACGGGATCGGCCGATACGGCTCGTTGATCGCGTCAATCTCGCGGTCGTAGTAGTCGTTGATGGTCTGGGTGAAGCCCGCCAGCAAGGGGCCGCTCATCAACATGCAAGCGAAGGCGGCGAGCACGTGGTCCACACGCCATTCGTAGTTGCCGCTGGCTGCGGCACCACAGATAACACCCCAGATCAAGGGGATCCAGGTGACCGGTTTCATCAGCTGCAGCCGCAGCTTCCAGATGTTGTTGGTGCCCGAGGCACCTTTCATCCCAAGCAGCTGTCGCGCGTCGCTCACAGAGACAGTCCTCAGGCGGCGGCGATTTCGTCTTCGAAGAACCAGCTGGTGGAGCCATCGCTGAGCTCAACAACCACACCGATTCCTTTGCCGTCGACGGTGCGGAAATCCTTCACCGTGCCGTTGGCGTCCTTCTTCAGAAGGTCAACCATGGCCTGGGGAATGCGATCACGCACGCGGGTCACGCGAACCTTGGAACCGATCGAGATGGCGTCAGCCTGGGACATAGCCTGCGAGGCTTGGAGAGTGGCGCAACACTAACAGTCGCTTTTGCGCCGAATCGATGGTTGCTCTGCGTCTGATTCCCTGCCTGGATGTCGCCCGCGGACGGGTGGTGAAAGGTGTCAATTTCGTTGGCCTGCGCGATGCCGGTGATCCAGTGGAGCTGGCTTGCCGTTACAGCCGTGCAGGGGCGGATGAACTCGTTTTCCTCGACATCGCAGCCAGCCATGAGGGGCGCGGCACCCTGATCGACATGGTGCGTCGCACAGCGGAATCGGTCACGATCCCTTTCACCGTGGGCGGAGGCATCAGCACCGTTGAGGGGATCACCGAGTTGTTGCGGGCCGGTGCCGACAAGGTGAGTCTCAACTCCTCGGCGGTGCGTCGGCCTGAGCTGGTGCGAGACGGGGCCGATCAGTTCGGCTGCCAGTGCATCGTCGTGGCCATTGACGCCCGTCGGCGCGATGCCGGCGGCTGGGATGTGTACGTGAAAGGAGGCCGCGAGAACACGGGCCTCGATGTTGTGGAGTGGGCCCAACGGGTGGCTGGTCTTGGGGCTGGAGAGATCCTTCTCACCTCCATGGATGGTGATGGCACCCAGGCTGGATACGACCTCGCCCTGACCCGGGCCGTGGCCGATGCGGTCCCCATCCCGGTGATCGCCTCCGGTGGCGCAGGCTGCCTGGATCACATCGCTGAGGCGTTGGACTTGGGCCCCGAGGGAGGCCATGCTTCCGCAGCCTTGCTGGCCTCGTTGCTGCACGACGGTGTTCTCACCGTGGAACAGATCAAGCAAGATCTGCTTTCCCGTGGCCTGACGATCCGTCCATGAAGCCTGGTGATCCCGCGGCGGTGGAACAGCTGTTTGATGCTGTCGCTCCCCGCTACGACCGCCTCAACGATCTGCTCAGTTTCGGGTTGCATCGCCAGTGGAAACGTCAGTTGGTACGCGCCCTGAAGCCGGTGGTAGGCGAGCATTGGCTGGATCTGTGCTGCGGAACGGGGGATCTGGCCCTAGAGCTGGGGCGCTGTGTTCGCCCCGCTGGTGCGGTGACCGGTCTGGATGCCGCCGCTGCTCCGCTTGAGCGTGCCCGCCAGCGCCAGCAGCAGCAGCCTTGGTTGCCGGTGACCTTCCAGCAAGGGGATGCCCTCGACACCGGACTGCCCAGTGCCTGCGCTGATGGTGCGGTGATGGCCTATGGATTGCGCAACCTGGCGGACCCCTTGCAGGGGCTGAAGGAACTGCGCCGGCTGTTGAAGCCCGGCGGGCGTGCCGGGGTTTTGGATTTCAACCGTCTGCCCCAGAGTGGCGCGGCGGCTGCCTTTCAGCGCTTTTATCTGCGTCGCCTGGTGGTGCCCGCCGCAGCCTCTGTGGGCTTACGCGAGGAATACGCCTACCTGGAGAAAAGCCTGGAGCGCTTTCCTGCGGGGCCTGAACAGGAGCGGCTGGCACGGCAGGCGGGATTTGCCGAAGCGAACCACCGCTCGCTCGCGGCAGGACAGATGGGCCTGTTGATCCTTAGGGCATAAAACTTGACCTGCGTCGCTTGCGACACACCCCGGTGCTGACGTAGGAAAACTGAAGAGAACGTTAAGGGGAGGTTCCGGTTTGGCGTTTCCGCTGCCGAAGCTGCTGCCCCGCATTGAAGAGTTGCTTCAGGAAGTGCAGTGGCTGGATGGCCTGATCCTGATCACCGACTCCGACCGCGCCTGTTTCGTCTCCTTCTCGCAGGTGGATCCACTGTTGCGTCGCCTGCGCCAGCGCCCCAAGGGACCGGAGGTGGCTGAAAAGCTCTGCATGTCCTTGCTGGATTGCCATGGCAAGGGGGGTGCAAAGCCCGTCCTGGTGTTTCAGGGGGATGGCAGTTTCTGGCTCGGAATGATTGGTCCCAGCGGCAACAATCCGCATCGCCATCACGCCATCGCGCACCTGCACCGTTGCCTGGCTTTGGAGGGCTGACCGGCCACTGGGCAGAATCGGAACCCAGAACGCCCCGGCCCAGTGCATTTCCAAGACATCATCAGCACGCTCAACCGGTTCTGGGCAGATCAGGGATGTCTGTTGCTGCAGCCCTACGACACCGAGAAGGGTGCCGGCACCATGAGCCCCCACACGGTGCTCCGAGCCATTGGCCCTGAGCCCTGGGCCGTGGCCTATCCCGAACCCTGCCGTCGCCCCACCGATGGCCGTTATGGCGACAACCCCAACCGGGCACAGCACTATTTCCAGTACCAGGTGCTGATCAAGCCATCCCCAGATGGTATCCAGGAGACCTATTTGGCGTCATTGGAGGCGTTGGGCATTAAGGCCGCTGACCACGACATCCGTTTCGTCGAAGACAACTGGGAGTCCCCAACCCTCGGCGCCTGGGGTGTGGGCTGGGAAGTGTGGCTCGACGGCATGGAGGTGACCCAGTTCACCTATTTCCAGCAATGCGGCGGCATCGATTGCAAGCCCGTTTCGATTGAGATCACCTACGGGCTTGAGCGGCTGGCGATGTATCTCCAAGACGTGGAAAGCATCTGGGACCTCAGCTGGAACAGCGAGCGCAGTTATGGCGAGATCTGGCTGCCGTTTGAAAAGGGGCAGTGCCAGTTCAACTTTGAGGCCTCCAACCCCGAGCGGCTCAAGCAGTTGTTCGCCATCTATGAAGCGGAAGCGGCAGATCTGATCGAGAAGCAGCTGCCGGCACCGGCCTTGGATTTCGTTCTGAAGTGCAGCCACACCTTCAACCTGCTGGAGGCCCGTGGCGTGATTTCCGTGACGGAGCGCACCGCCACCATCGGTCGGATCCGAAACCTGGCCCGCAAGGTTGCCGAGGCCTGGCTGGCGGAACGGGAGGCCCTTGGTTTCCCGCTCTTGAAAGGGGGAACTCTCGAGACACCGGCCTGATGGTTTCTGCGTCGACGTCGTTCTGCTGATGCCATTGCCCTCTGTTATCAGGCGCTCCTTGTGTTTCGAGGAGCGAACTGAGCTGCAGCTGCCTGACTGCTCTACATGACTGCTGCAGGGTTGGCGTGTAGAGGCCAAGGGGGGTGCTGAGGTGTCTGCTGCAAGCAGCGCACCTGCTGTGGGGGGTGCTGAGGTGTCTGCTGCAAGCAGCGCACCTGCTGTTGCCGGGATCGGCAGAATGTGTTTCCCGTAAGGCAGTTGGAGTCAGCTGCGGGTCGAGGGCATCGAGGTTCTGCAGCGTTCGTGGACGCCGTTGGCTGATCTGCGGCGCGATATTGCCCAGCGGCTGAAAAAGCCGTGGGGCCGCGGAGGGCTGGCTTTTTGGCCGCTCTCGTGCTGGGCAGCACCCAGGTTCAGCTCCTGGAAAACATCCGAGAGGCGTTCTGCATGGCTGGCTTGTCCCATGCCCTGGCGGCATCGGGTTTTCACCTCTCCGTTCTGCTCGCCATCGTCGGCGCGCTGCACTGGTGAGTACCCATGGCAACGCCTGCCTGGATTGGGTGATGCTCCTTGACCCTGTGGCATTAGACGTTCTGCGCTGGTTCACCGCGTGGAGGCTCCCCAGCAGGGCCGATCCCCCTATTGCCATCGGGCAGGTGCTGCTGAGCACTGACTTGTCGGTGCAACACCTGCAGCAGCGATCTGGAGCACTTGTGATGGGCGTGGGGCGCCAGCGCTGGCAGCTGTTTCCCAGCCCTCAAGCCCTTTGGACACTGCAGGATCAGCAGCGATCAGGTTCCCAGCAGGTTTTCAACTGAATATGTCGGGGCTTCAAGTCTTCCAAGCCGCAGCGCCGATGACTTTTGGCGCATGGAGCGGGTGCGCGGTTCGTCGGCCTTTAAACTGAATGTTCGCCTTAGGGCGTTTGGAGAGGTGGCAGAGTCCGGTTGATCGCGCACGACTCGAAATCGTGTAGGGGTAACACCCTCGTGGGTTCGAATCCCACCCTCTCCGTTCTCATAACCTCCTCGGAGGTCTTAGAAGTTCCCACTGAATGTCGTAGTTGAGGCACGTCATTCCGCAACTTCTACTTAATGCTCCACCCAGGTCTGTTCAAGGACTATCTACGGAGCCTGAACCACGGGTGATAGCGGCTTCACTTCACCCCGTCCCTTAGCACCGCTTCTCTCCCTTCAACCTCCTCCAGTAACCCTTCCATCAGGTTCTGAAGACAGCCCCTCACCATCAGCGGATAAATCAGGACTTGCCTAGCGGGCTTCCAAGCTCCTTGGCACACCCTCACGGCTGACATATCAAAGTCACCAACCTCTGTTGGCGACAGGTGTTCCTCCAGCTTCTGCCTCAGTTCAGCCAGTCTTTGGTCCCAGCACACTGATTGCTCATACAGACCAGAGCCGCCCGTAGAGCAATCCACCTCAGGCTCTACCGCCATTACAGGGGTCGCAAGCAGCAGCAGCAGCAGCAGCCTCACGGATACAGGAGCTCCATCAGGTTTCCGTCTTCATCAATGATTCGGTGCTGCTTACCCGTTTGCACTGCCCTCCTTTGGGCACTTATGGATGCAGTCGGCAGGTGGTGCACCGTTTGGTACTGCTGCCATCCACCGAACTGGTTCCTGACCTGTATGCGGTATCTATCTGCTGCCATGGCGGCTAGCTGGAGCAGAAGCAGAGAAAGGAGTAGTGCTTTCATTTGCCTTCCAACAGATCAATCTGGATCAATACTGCTCCATCTTTGACCACAAGGTGAATTGCTTGCGACGACGACCACTGAGAATTGCCTACACGTAGAGAAGTAATTTCGTCAAAAGGTTCAGCAGTTTTATTATGAAGTTCAACCATTATGCTTTGATTCAGTCAACAGAGGATTAATCGCAATCAATTGAGTAAGTTAGTTGTGAAGCAACAGCTTTTAACTGATACAAACGCCAATCGCAGATCGAACTAAATGCCCTGTCTCCACGCTCATATTGAAATTGACCATCACGGTCGACATCGTCAAAGCATCCCTTATTTTCATTTGGATATGTCTCTATCATATGACACGGCAATGCCATAGAAGAGGTGGGGAACGAAAGAGCATGTAGAAACGGAGTGAGAAAAACAAATGAAATTCTTACATATCTCATAAGAATAGAATTCGTTGCTTCAGCCTATACTTTAGGGAATAAAGAGAATATACTCAAGATTTTTGGAATTAGTTAATATCCCTTCTTGTATCGATGAAAGCAGGATTTCAATTCTTGCTTCAAGTAATGAGGTCGTCTGCGTGACCAATTTAATTTTACCTCTAGTAAGCTCCTGGATTAGGTATTGAGTCCCAGTAAAGTATTTCGTTTAAGTCTCGATCTATATATTTTCTAAGACCTACAATTTTTTCGCACTTGTCCTTATTAAGATTAAGTCTGATTAATGAGCCTTGCGCTTTAATAGAGAGATTATACTCGTCCACTTGCTTTGCTAAATTATAAATAGGATCATCTGCAAGTATCTCCAAACGCTCTTGATTATCCCATATGTGAGAGTCTGAAGTAAAGGGAATACCGTAATATGGATTCTTATTGTATTTGGAATAGAATACTTCTCTTTCTTTTTGCCTTTTCAAGGTGAAATGAGTGTATTTATGGTATGGAAAAGTATCATTTTCCAGACTCGGTGCCCCTTGCGGGAATTTCATTTCTAATTCGAGACATGCAGCATTCCACTCAGCAACCAGAGAACTTGGAAATTGGTTTCTTAGCTTATCAAAAACCTTGAATGCCTGGCGAGGGTTATTTGATCTCACAAGGAATAATCCTTTCTGGAACTCACTTAGTGCAGAGTTATTTTTATATTTATTTAGAGCTTCACGATTTAATTCTTCTAAGACCATCAAGACGGATATACCAAAATTAGTTCCACTCTTTCTGATTTTGTCAGTCGATGCCTCAATCTGATCCCAAATTTCCTGTTCACCTTTTAGATGTATAAATAGAAGTTTCCCATCCATTGAAAATATTCCACCACCGCTCATGCCGGGAAACGTTTTAGCGCTATAACCAATCAGATTTCTTTTGTTATCCCTGTATGTATATGTCTGGACAATACCCTTATTAATTCTGACGTCATTTGACACATTGCTATCTTTAATTATTGGATACCCTGCTACGACTATTTGGTCACCCCTCTTCAATAAGTTGCTATTACCTATCTTGGCTGCTCTTATCCCTTTAAGCTCTTCCTTAAATTTAATTGAAGAGATAACTGCTAGATCGTGATTTTTAATAACATTTATATTGCTAGATTCAATCTCTAAGAATTTGCCGCCTGGGATCTGGACTTCAATTAATTCGTTTTTGCCGAGATTATCAACTACATGATGTGCAGTTATGATGATTATTTTTGAACCGGTCCCGTCACTTTCAGGTACTAAAACCATTACACCGCTCCCTTGCGATCCAGGTCCCCAAATTTTGACAACACTATCTGTTGCTCTTTTGGCTACTGAGGGAATAGATAGATTATTTGATAAGGCATATTCACTACTGCTATGAAAAGTAAAAAGTGCTGATATATAAAAGGTTAGCCTAAAAATATATTTTGTTACTATTCTGGTAAAAAACCAGCTGTTTTTTTGAAAACTATTGAGCATGAGAATCGAACTTTTAGGATGCCATATTAGTTTGAATTACTCCATCAATGCTAAGTAGTAGAGGTTCCCTTGTAGTTTGCGGATGGTATCTCTTTATTGAAAGCAACGTAACATATTGATCTTTACCATGAACAAGGTTAATTATAGCCTTTGCTTCTCTAATTAACTCGTTCTTGCATTTTTCATGCAGTGATACAATTCTCTCACGCCGAGAGGCAGAAAATGTAGACCGATGAAGATTATAGGTTAAAACAAATTCCATCAGAGTCAAAATCCTTACCCTTTATCTTAGCTGTTATATTTACAAATTCAAGTCGTATAGAATAAGTCATCCCCCATCTTTCGAAATCATGCAGAATTCCTGCTGAATAAGTTGAATATCACTCTGGCATTGTCTTGCATTTCTCTTTGCATTTCAGCGCCAAAGCTATAGCCTCCAATCCCGCCAAGAATTAATCCAATTGCCCCCATTGCCATAGCTCGCTTTTGCTGAGCTGACATTTGATCTTCAGGGATCTCTGTTATTTCATCTAATGATGAGCCACCAAGTTTTATGCCGCTCCAGGATCCTACGCATGCTCCAAGAATCATGCCAACAATCGGACCATGTTCTTCCATTAAATAACCTGCAATACCTAATGCCAGAATTATTCCGATAAGAGTCCCACATCCACAACCATTGTTGTTTCTTTGAATGATGGTAATGTTTTGTTTTTCAGGCATGATTCAGAATAATCAAAATAATCATAGTATAAAATTGATGGTTAAGTGCGAATATAATGCATCTCTTGCTTGAGATTTATTCGTATTTCATACGAACCAGGCGATTAGAGGGCATAAGAAAAATAATGAGTAAGTAGTGAACCTTATTCGTTGCCTGATTATCATATATTTATACCGTATTCTCCTTTCAACATTGTTGCTAAATGTCCTTGATTCGAGTATCGCACTAGATAAGCATAAAAATGACATAAGAAAGCCCATGATGTAAATTTTATCTAAATAGGTAAGATAAGTAAGCTGTGTGATTTGAGCCTGATAAGATGATTGCATAAATATGAGAGTAAGAAATATCGTTGGAGGGGCACCAATCTTGATGTCTATCAGATTCTTATTGCTTATTTGATCAATTAGTATAAGGAGAGCGCATACAGTTAATACAGGAAATAGATGCCTAAAGTATCCTGATCCTGGAGATCTTCTTAAGAAACCTTCCATTCCAATTAAGGGTTGGAATTCTCGAATTCTTTCATAACCTTTGGTTTTTTCTAATTTCGAGGGCTGAACTCTAGCAACCTTATTAAATACGCACATGAACTCAATACTGTTGTTTGAGCAATTTTTTTGATCAAAAATATAAGCGCCGACTTCTGAGCCAGGAAAATTGATATTTAAATCTCTAACATCAAAATAAACTGAAGCAGCTGACAATGGAAATGACATTTTGATTTTCCAGGATGCACGCTCAAAGGGAAATTTAGATAAATCTCTCTCTAATGGAAAGGAACCTTGAAATCTATAACGTGACATCGTTGTATCATTTCCCCAGTCGTTAATAGATACTCGTTCCCATTTGCTTTGCTCGGCATCCACAAATTTCATTTCAGCAATAGACAAAATATCTTCTTTGGCTTTCTTTGTTAAATCACCTTCACTTAAGTAAGGCGTAGAGATGCTGGTTTTTGCGTATAGAGCATTAACAAAACCGCGTATGTGAACAGTCTTTTCAACTTCGTTGATTCTATCTATTCCTTCAATGGAAATAGTTATCACAGAAGTAGTAGCTGGCTTCCAGTCACTTTCTTCTTCTCCCTTGAGTGAAGATCGAAAGCGATTTATTAGGTCAATCAGATGTTGTGTATAATAATTATCTGGCGAAATAATTTGTTGCTCTTTAACGTGGTCAAGATTCATTTGTGATCTTGAGTACTCTATTTTATTGGCGCCGAACAGAAATACTGAAGTGATAGTCAAAATTATAATTAAAGATAATAATGCAATTCTATTTGCTCTATTTCGCTGCTTTCCGCTTAGATTAAATAGCCCCTTGCGCATTATTCTTATGGCGGCAGTTTGATTAGATTTAGTTAATTATTGGTAATTTAACTCATTTAATTGTTGGTCTTCGTTAAGCTCAAATTCTTCAATCAATTCATTCTGCAGAGGCGGATAATAGGTATCGCCAGTTTTTGATACATGTTGCTTCCAGAGCTCTATCAAGATTTTGCGGTACATCATCTTTGCATAGTCTCTTTCATCTGACTTGCCGTTGAACATCAGCCAGTGCAGTGATCTTACTTGTCGGGAATCGGAATCAATCATGGAATTAATTGAGGATCTGAGTGTGTTGAATGGTGTGAATTAATTTTAAAATTTTGAAAGAAGTTCATTAGATTTTTTGGCGACTTGGGGAGAATATGAAGCCTTTACGCCTTTGTCTTTAGATGTTTGATAGAGCAAAATTGTAGCCGTAGAACTCAAGACAACTGAAATAGTAAAGGTAAAGAGTGAAAAGCCAAGAGAGCCAATCTTGTTTACGTCAAAGAGTTTATCAAAAAATTGTGTTGTAGCTTGTTCAACAGCAACAGAACCATCTGCCCACTTAAATCGACCCTTAGCATATTCAGGTTCTGGGATTACTTTCCCATCCCGTTTCCACGTCACGTCCCCTTCTAAACTCTCAGGTGTACCTCTAAAATACATCGCATAAATCTGTTCATAATTAAAGATTAAATTTGCCATGTTCGAATTAGAAAGTGATTTCTGCTTAGATGCCTTGTTTTCGTTAAAAGCAGAGGAATTGATTAAGTCTACTGCTTTTACATACTTACAAGGTGGAATATTTGCACCGTACTTATTAATAATTTCTTGTGGTGTCAAACCTCTATCAGCCGCTTGATCTGCATATGTTCCGTTGCCTCTTACATAAAGTGAATTCCAAGTTGTTGGCTGTGATCCTCTATCAACTCTCGATAGTTGTTCGATAATCTGACTACATTCCTGTCTCCGAAGTTTCAATTCATTGGAATTTTCAGACAGAAGCCTATCATTATTAGCCTGTTGTTCTCTTACCAACTTTCCCGCAAAATTTTCACTTATTGTATTTTGGCTGAGAAGTAAGTCTGTGCCTACCCCTGAAACAATTGTCTTGGCTAAAGAGAGAATCACAAAAGCGATCAAGCTTGCTCTGGCTCTCCCTTTTGAATCTTTACTTGCATTCGTTGCATTTTCACCACTTGAATTGGAAGCCCATAATATTAAGTAGCCAATCACTAACGTTGTTGGAACGCTCAGAGCTCCTCCAAGAAAAGTAAATGCGAAGTATAGAATTGGTAGTGTCGTAAAGAAATCCCATAGTGTCGAAATGCTTGTTACTTTTGCTGTGGACGAAAGAGAAGAATCTAGTTCTGGCGAAGAGTAAAATTTACCTCTAAGTGATCTACCTTGAATCCAAAAATTAGATAATATTGACCCGAAGGGATTAGGATTTACCGCCAATCTATTGCGAGGCATGACCTTGATTTTGTCTTCTAAAGTCTCTTCATATGGCTTGTATTCGCACAGGCTGGATTCAGCTTGTCTTCTTAAAGACTTAAGCTCATCTTGAGATTCAATCCAATGAATGAGTTCGTCCGAAGAATTGTTCATGCTTCACATGATTCATCATTTCTACTTTAGCCAAAATTATTGTGTTGGCAACAATGTTTAATCAGTGAGCACCCATTTTTAAATTTTTTTATGCATAGAATTTTCGTGTCTAATTCAAGCAGAATAGTTGATCCAAGTTTTTATTGCATCTTTTCCCCTTGTTCTATCTTTATCTTGGTCCATGCAGAAGTTTTGGGCTAAAGAAAAAGCGTTCATTGGTTTCATTTAGATATTTTGGCTTTGGTCGTTTTAATCCAAATACTTTTGTGATTGATCTGACAGGATCATTGTCGCCTTTAAGGATTCCAATAATGTGTTTGCATGGTATTTTCTTTTCGTTAGACAGGCATATAACAAATTTACGATTTCTTCTTCCAGTTGTAATCATGACACTTTCCGGATTGTAGTTGTTTATCTGTTTTATCTCTCTGCAATCTATATCCGATTTGATTGAGTAATTCGATTCTCTAATCTTGGAATCTACTATTTTGTATATTCCCTGCCAGTCATTTGTACAATCTCTTCTCGCTAAGGCAGATTTATCAACTGGTTCAATTGCAAATAAGGTTAATGTCGAGAGTAGAAGAATCATTCTCAGCATCCTTTTGTCTATTGTATCACCTCTTGTAAGTGCGTGCTTCTATTAGGTAGTTTTTGTCTCCCTGCATGTCTTTTCAATCTCGCTGCAATTATTCTTGTTGTTCAAGCATCATGTTCCTTAGTTGTTGTGATTTTTTCTAACTACATTAATATGGTTTTATTGATTGTTCTATTCGTTCCATTTGCATGTTTGCTTTTTTGAGTTCTCTTGCCGCAGCCGCGCCTTCTTTGATTTTGCTTTACTGTCTTCGATGTCTTGACCCAGTTGAAAGAGAACCTTTTAGGTTTATTTTACTTGCCTTTATCTTTGGAATTATTAGTGCTTTCGCTGTCATCTATGCTCCGAATATTTTGTCTTGGTTTATGGCATCTAATTCCAGTTCTGACTACGTGATATTTTTTAATCGAGTTATTGAGGCTCCTTTACTTGAAGAGCTCTCCAAGTTTTGCTTTCTAGTCGTTCTCCTTTTTCTTATCAGAAAAGAGGTTGACTCATTAGTCGACTTTTTGGTCTATAGCTCAGTTGTTGCTCTCGGTTTTGAATTTCTTGAGAATTATTATTATCAAGCTTCTGCATTAACTGATTCTACTCCATTAATGACATGGTTGTCAGTGTTTGGCGGAAGGACAATTGGGACCATGGGCATGCACTTGCTTTTCTCCGTTTGGAGTGGCTTTTCGGTATGGATATTAAGTTTTTATCGGAGCTCTATACGTATTTACCTATCTATTCTTTCATTATTAGTTTCTGTTTGTTTGCATGGTTTGAATAATTACGCCGCATATTTATCGCGCTTGGGTCCTCCTGACCAGCCGATTATGGTTAACCACTTGGGAAATTTATTGTATTACGCAAATGTAAATTTTGCTATTATTGTCTTTGTCGCATTGTTTGCTTCCGCTGTCATATTAGACCTCACTGCTTTGAATCAATTTTCTTTTTTTGTTTTTTCAAGCGGCAACCTTTCCTCTGACTCTTCAAAGTTTAAGTCATTAGTTTTTGTTTCTAGCCCGATTAATCAGTATTTGGCACGTTCAACGTTTTTGTGGCGTTTCCATCCCAAAGGCACATCCATTAAATTGCGCGAAAATCTTTTCCGAAAGTTCTCTAAATTCTCTTTGCGATATGCCAAGAATCTTTTCTACAAGTCTGATGTCTCATTAAATACACGACTCCTTGATCTTATTGTTTCTGAATTGTGATTGAGATATGCGAATGCGATTCTTCCATAATTATATCTCAGTAAGTAGTTATTATGTTTTGTTTTAAGTTGAATATGGCGATTTTGCAGCATCCAGTACCAACGAACTTCTCACATCTAGTACTACAGTTTCATAAATGGGGTTCAGAAGTAGTATTAAGCGCACACCTGATCGAACTCCACTCAGTTCGTCGCTCTCGGAAATCCCACTTTTGGTAATATGCTTTATGAACTGATTTTACTTTTCTGCCGTGAGAAAAGCCTTTAAAATATTTAGTAATAGAAGATATGGACTAGTTTTCGTTTTTGTTTATTTATTGATATGGTTTTTCATCTTTATACATGAGTCTCAGTTCAGTTCTGAGCCTAATGCCTCGGCTGATTATTATGAGCCGGCTTCTTATCATGCATTAACAGAAGGCAATGGAAATATTGATATTGGCATTAATTTAACAAATTTATGGGGACTGGACCTGTCATCTAAAACATTTAATGCTGAAGGATATCTTTGGCTCAAATGGGACGAATTACCTGATTGGCTTGCGGAGTGGGATTCGGAAATTGCAGAAAGTCCCCTGGATACTATTGGATTTGTAAATGCTGTTGAGCGATATGATTTTGTAAGACACGTTGAACCATCCACTCCTTGGTTCGATGTAGATGAGAAAAAAATACAATGGCTATTTTTCTCAGGCAAGTTTATTGCGCGCGACCTGTATTTAAAAAAGTTTCCCTTTGAAACTATTTCACTTCCTGTTGAAGTTGAAGTAAATGATTTTTGGACAACAGAAGCAAATTTCCTGTACAGAGAATCCGGCTCCACCATTGCTCAAAATAGAACTCTTCATGGATATAATTTTGTCGATAGTTCTGTTGTTCCTAGAACTCATGTCTATCCTACTGATTGGGGTCAGAAAGCTGCGGCAGAGCATTTCCCGCCAGACATTACTAAGTACTCTAATTTAAGTGTGATGGCTATTTACCGTAGGAATTTATTTAGCTCTTTCTTGAATATATTCCTACCCCTTATAATTGTTATGATTGTCGTTGTCGTAACGCCCTTGATTGAGATTGATAATGTTGACGCCAAAATTGCTCTTCCAGCATCCGTTCTGCTTGTTTTAGTGTTTTTGCAGGATGGCTATAAAAAAATGATTCCTCTTGGTTTGGAATATCCAACATATGCCGATTATTTGTTTTCAATTTGCCTATCTGTTACTGCTTTGGTCTTTCTTTGGTCAGTACTTACTTCTAACCTTCTTTTAAGAGCATCTTCACCTGACGACCGCCACCGAGTAAGAAGATACAGGAACCGTTCAGATTTCTATTTTTTCATTATTACTTTCGCGTATCTCTTTGTGTCTCCATTTTTCTTGTATAGGCTCTTGGTATGAGTTTTTTAGATCTAATTCACCTCATGCTTTTTTATGCCATTCTGTCCTTAAGAATCTTGTATGTTGATTTTCTCATTCTGGAGTGACTACTTACATCATCGGAAAACAGATTTCCCTTTGCTAGGTCTCTGGGTTGGCTGACCAACCGCAACAGTCATCAACCAAATGTGGAGCTACCGGAGCGGCAATACCGTCCCCTCCTTGCTGACACAAGCGAGAACAGGACTACGAAAAGCTACTCAACCCTAGCTTCCCTGATAGAGAAGATCTGTCATCAGGACTCTGTTCTCCTCTCTGTCGTGCCATCAAGCAATAAAGCTCAACCCCGCTTCCTACGCCTCCCAGAGGTCTTGAACCTCGTCGGGGTGACCCGTTCCACCCTCTATCGCTGGATGGATGCAGGCACCTTCCCCAAGCAGATCTCAGTGGGTGGCAACACCGTCGTCTGGGTGGAGTCTGCTGTCACTGCCTGGATGGAAGACCAGATGGCATCCAGATGACCCCGCCAGGTGGGGGGGGACCTAAATATCAACAGAACTCTCCTAAGGCAGGGCACTCGCTGGCGCTCGACAACTCCTCCTACGCCACTGTGATGTAGAAAAGGGATATGGAGGAGCACGCTCAGCTGCTGAGGCGATAAAAACCGACTAATATTCCCTGCATAAGTAGAAGAACAATGCCAAGAAAAAAGCAAGTTCTAGGATTAGCAGCGGCTGGAACTGGAGTGCTTGTAGGCGCCTATTACGCAGCATCACCTTGGCTTACTGTAAACAAGCTTAAACAGGCGTTTGAAAAGAAAGACACAAGACAGATTGAAAAGATTGTCGACTTTCCTGAACT
Source organism: Synechococcus sp. N19 (assembly GCF_900474045.1). Classification (NCBI taxonomy): domain Bacteria; kingdom Bacillati; phylum Cyanobacteriota; class Cyanophyceae; order Synechococcales; family Synechococcaceae; genus Synechococcus; species Synechococcus sp. N19. The sequence continues at coordinate 171,196 of NZ_UCNR01000009.1, read as the reverse complement.
TAGAGAAGACTTTAAAGATGTCGCCAAGGCAGCGATCATGAAAAAGGCAGCTACAGAGCTTGAGGGAAATCCCTTTGCAGCATTTGGCATCATGATGGCAAATGCACTTATCGATCCCTTGATCGACCAAGTGATTTCTCCAGCTGGTCTGCAGGCATTGCTCTCAAGCGGAGAGATGTCTGTACAGCCAAGCGATTTTCTTGATGAGAAGAATTCATGGTCAAGCAAGCAATCAACTACGGAAGAGTTCCAGCCAAGTCCAGATCTTAGTGTAAAGATGAATTACACAGATCTCAACGAATTCAAGATCGAACTGAGCAACAAAAACGTCATATCCGAACCTATATCCCTGTTTATGAAGCGCGAAGGATTTGCTGACTGGAAGGTCACTGGGATAGAAATACCCCAATCGGTTTTCAACAGCACATACTGATTCCGAGTACCAACTGGCGATTAGGTGAACACCAGATAAGTTCTCCGGGCGTCCTTCTTTGGGCGAATGACTGTGTGCTCTATAAGAATTGGATTTTATATATATAGGGGCGTAACTGGTGCGTCGTGCACATCCGTACTTCCCTCCTTAGTGGGTATTTTTATTTGTTGAGTGGAACGGGTTGGACTACTCCTTTCCTTGTGCCTGCCTGAAGCCGTCCGTGATCTGAAATCGTCCAGGGCATTTCCCTTCGTGGGTTGGACGAGACCACATCAACGACATTCTCTGTGTTGTGGTATTTGTTGTGGTATTTCCGGCACGATTTGGCAAATCCTTCCCATGTTGTGTCATGGCGTCCCGTTTAGGGCGAAGTCGACTTCCACCCTCTCCGTATCCACTGCTTCATGGTTCTGGTCTTATCCACGGACTATCCGACCCCCTAAACAACGCTCAGAGATGGTCCAGAACCCTGCTGCTGCTTTCAGTAGGTCTCTATTGCCTCTGAAGACACCAGGTGCTTTGGGGTTCTTCCAATACCAAAGGTCAGAAGCAAACCCCACGAACAGAACCCTGTTCGTCTCAGAGGGTTTGGGAATTCGTCGGTGAGGGTTCCAGTGCTGATCGTCCTTAAAGAGCACTGAGGTGCCATCACCTTTGTCGTGCTGGTCATGGAAGGACCACCAGACACTCCCGTATCCGTTGGATTTACCTGTCTGGAAGGTTCCAAGGGTCTTGCTTCCCTGGAGCAACTCACCCTTAAGGGACACAGCAGTTCTTTCAGTCAGCAGGACTTTGACTGAAGGAACATCTTCGCTGGTGAGTTCGCAGACCAAGGGGAGTGGGACTGCACTTGCAGGCATTGCTGCCAGAAGCAGAAGGAGTAATGCCCTCATTAATCCCTCATCAAGTACTTCATTTTCATGGGTCCACCTCAGTGAGGACTTCTCCGACTTCGCTTAGGACTCGTGTTCTTCGTCCAATCATCCTGGCGATTCTCCTTGCCTCTTCAGAGGCGACCTCCAAAGACGTTGCTGTGGTGTGGAGGTGCCATTCCATAAAGGGGTTCAGTTCTTCCACTCGGAACTGATCTCTTGCCATTAACTCAGTCACCTACCAATACTTCGTTGATTCGGTCTTCCAGTGTCCTGTCCTCATCGGCAGGAGCAATGGCATCACCAGTCGCTCTGAGCAGGTCAGCAGTGATCTGCCTTGCCTCTTGGTTGGTGAAGAGAAGGAACCCCAGACCGACTCCTAAAAGGATTTTCAGCACGGCACTTCCTCTTGTTGCTGAATGATCCGACGAACCATTGATGCCGTCATCCCCATTGCTGAAGCGATGGTTCCGTATCCATCACCTCTCTGGCGCATCTCCATCACTGCTGCTGCCTGTTGTGGCGTGTAGTTCCTCTTCCTGCCGAACTTCACTCCTCTGCTTTTGGCGACCTCACGCCCTTCAGCAGTGCGCTTCTTAATCGACTTCAGTTCCATCTCGGCGGCGTATCCCATAACCCCCACCACCAACTTGACCAACTCCTCAGGCATCGAGGCAGTGTCCAGTCGTCCATCCAGGGTTTTGATTGCCACCCCTTGTTCGATCAGACCATTGACCTGAACAAGCATTTCGACCATTGAGCGTCCCAGGCGGTCCAGTTCATGGATAACCAAGGTGTCGCCATCGCGGAGTCCATCCAGGCACTTGGAGAGTTCAGGTCGCTCTCCATAAGCAGAGGTGCCAGTGATTTGGTCCCCATAGATCCGTTCGCACCCTGCTTCCTTCAGCGACTGCTCTTGGCGTTCGCTGTATTGCTCTGCGGTGCTGGTTCTCCAGTAACCCCAGATCGCCATGACTGCCCTGTCGAATCTCTGCTGAAACTATAGCGTATTTCGGCAGGGTATTTCGACAAATCCAGAATTCAGTTGGGACCGTTTGGCGATCGCCCTGTCGGAAAGCGAAAGATTCGGCAGACCTCCTGGAATCTTCTCTTTTCGTTCTTGACGCAAGCCCCTGGGTAGTGACTAAAACGGATGTACTACTCATGGAGGGTTCATGGCAGAGGGTTGGTTGATCGACGCCAACGACCATTGGGTCTGGCGCTTCCACAGGGACAACTCCGCTTGGGTTCGGGATCCGAAGGTCTTCATCGACCGAGGGCGATCAATGCCTGAAGGACCACCACTGCTCAAGGAGCGTCGGTATCTGAGGAAGGACGCCGCAGAACAGTTATGGATATCGCTTCAGACGCAGGGGTGGAAGAAGACAAGACCGTTGTGGGGTGTGACTGCTGAACCCTGAACGGGTCTATCTGCTGATGCCTCCTTGTTCCTCTCTTGGTTAGGCAGGAGGCAGGACAGGTCATGCGTATGTGCTGTAACGACCCCAATGCCCCGCACCACAAAAACGAAGAGCAACCCAAGGAGACATCCCAGAAGTCTTCCCCAGAACAACCCACCCTGTTTCGTGGGGCGCTTTGGATGCCCGTCAGCAAGAGCAAGGTGTGAGGACCTGGGCGTTTGTGCCCTTGGGATACAAAGTTCGGTATCCCGTAAGCACAAATGCTCATTAGGCGGTGTTAGACCAGTTGCATCGCATGAGAGCGACGAACCCAGGAGGTCAAACACTCCTGGGTCTTTTCTTGGAAAACGCTCACGGCACCCACGGCAGTCCATCCTCATCGGTGAAGGTGGTGGTCGCTTGGCGAAGTCCCGCCCAGCGGCACTTTCAGTTTCCGAAGGAGCGATAGGGATACCGCTCCTTTTTTTGTGCCTACAAGCGGACCGACGGGAAGGTGTCCCCGCCACCTAAATCCCAATCCGGTAAAAACCGCTGCCACTTCCCATATGGCGGGTGCCTACAACCTCAAAAAGGTGTTGCCCTGCCATGTCTTACAAAGACGCCAACCACCTCAAATCAACCCTCCAGCGGGAACTTTGGAGTGAAGCGGGGACTTGGTTGCTGGAGAGGACGCAAACGCTTTGGGATGGCGGGATGCCCGATGAGGCATCGGCGCTCTATTCAGAGTTCTCCATGGGTCCTGCTCTGGGTGAATGACTTTGTGCCCTGGCGATACGGAAAGGGGTAGTTCCGCTCATGCCCTGGTGCTTTGACTCGCCTTAGAACAGGGATGAGGTCAGAGACCGATAGGAACTACACAACCAGGTCTCAAGGATCTTCAGGGGGGCGCAACGCCCCCCTTCTTAATGAGCGGTTCTACTGATGGCGGCAGGGTTTGTAACGGAGTGAACATGAAAATGCGCCCCTTCCGGTGAGGGGGCGAATGCGTCGAACGGGAGGGATAGGGAACCCTCCCTTCTCTTGGGTTGCTGACCCCAGTAGTCGTTTGGTCGTAATGGCGACGACCAGTAGGTGAACCCCGCGTAATCCTTCGGTTGCTTCTTCGGTGAAGGGGCAATGCGTCGTATGGGGAGGGATTAGGGACCCTCCTTTTTTTTGGCAGTTCGTAAACGGCACCCACGGCACCCCTGACTGCCTGAAGAGGGTGGTGTTGCTGGAACGACAGCACCTTCGACGCATACGTCCCCTTAATGGCGGCATTCCCTGTCGCCTTTTTTATTGCCTGCGGGCGACCGAACCAGGAACGGTCCTCACCACCACTTCTGACGGTTCTCCCGCTCCTCACGGCAGAGCACCTGGAGCACTCTGAAGAGGTCACTGGGTTGGGCTGACCAAACGCAACCGCAGCAGCCGTCGACAACCAAATGTGAAGCGACTGGGACGGCAACATCGTTCCCCCTCCCTGCAGGCGCAAGACAAAACAGGGCTACGAACGGCTACTCAGCCCTGGCTGCTTTGAAAGAAGAGCTCTGTCATCAGGGCTCTTCTTTCTTTCGCCATGCCATCAGGCAATAGAGCTCAGCCCCGTTTTCTACATCTTGCAGAGGTACTGGAGATGACAGGGATGGGTAAGACCTTCATCTATGCCCGTATGAGGGACGGAACCTTCCCCAAGCAGATCCAGTTGGGTTCTCGCACGGTCGTCTGGAATGAGCAGGAGGTCAGATAATGGATGGATGACCAGATGGCATCCAGATGACCCAGTTCGGGTTCGTTCGCAAGTGTTCGTGGACTGCCGCAAACGTTCGTAGGGTAATTAGTAGGGTACTTTTCAACGATTTTGGGAAATAAGTTCTGGATCGTTCGCTGAGGTACGTCAGGGACTGGAGTCGACTTTCATCAAATCATCAAGTTTGCTTCCTGATCTCTCCAGTGAGTTCTATTGCTGGTTGTACTCTTCTTCACTTGCATAATAAGCTTTGACGTGCTCGGATTACCCATTTTCAAGTGCTTTCTAATGTGTTATCGTGTTTTTTAGTATTGAATCTTGTTCTTGTTGGGGAGCGAGAAGCAATTCTACTTTCAAGGCTTTTACTTTTTGATTGTGCATGAAGTCTGATTCGTTTGAGATTAATTATCCGATAACTAATAGGAATCAGGTCAATGATTTGTATTCGACTCTTGATTCAAAGCATGCTGCTAAATATTTTGGATCTCCCAGGCAATTAAGAGTTGATCAATTAAAAAGTATTTGCTCTTCAAGTGCTTTTTCTGTAAATATAAAAGTACAATACATAAAAGAGGGGTTTGGTTTTTTCTCTAACAATGGAATGACTTTTTTCGAAAAAAAAGATGCCTGCAAAGTTTCGGAATTTGTGCCAGAAATCTCAACTGGTAATTTATTGTGTAATCAACTCATTCCCATAAGTATTGCACCCGATCCTCGCGTTTGTAAGAATATTCAAAGGTCGATAATTGTCTCTTCGCGTAATGCGACTAACCTTTATCACTATATCTCTGAAATCATACCGTCTCTTGAAATATGCTCGCCCCACATAAGTCGATCTTACTCAATTTCTATACCAACTTTAGGAATTGATTGTAATCCAGCAATCGCTAAGCAAGTATCTCTTGATAGAGAAGTATTGCCTTATAATGGTCGCCAGACTTTGGCTAGGATTAGAGATTGTTATGTAATTCAATCGATACCGCCAAGGATTTATTCTCGCGATATCATCTCCGGGTTCGTTGAAAAATACAACAAATCTAATTTTGGGAAAGAATATGCGCGACCTCCATTTTTTGATTTCTTGTATGTCCAGAGAGGTGGCGGTAGGGGCCGTCAATTGGTTAACGAATCTTCCTTATTAGAATTGCTTGGTCAATATTCCAGAAATATCGCAGTTCTAGATACCGGTAGCACAACTTTTCGACAGCAAGTCGATCTGTTCAATAAATCTAGATTAATAATTTCAACTCATGGAGCACAGCTCACAACCAGTATCTTTTCAAGCAGTATCAGAGGAGTTATTGGGCTATGGAATAGTAAGCATGAAACGCCTTCTTCATTGATAAAAACGATGGGGATTAAATATTGGCATGTCGTATCTCAGCAAGAAGATGGGAGTGATTCTGTTGGTCATTGGGCTAACCATGTGGTAGATCTTCAGAAAGTAAAGGATGCTATCCACAGTGCTTTGTAAATACTTTCTAACAGAAATATTATGGTGTTCATAGACATGCCGTTTGCAGGAATATCGTTGTATTGACAAATGTTTTGTGAGATATGAATAACCCAATCAGCGCTTTTACAAAAATTGCGGGCTTGTTTTCGCTAAATAGGCAAAGCCATCACCTTACTGCTCTCACTAACTTTAGATTCTTGTCTCCGGCGAAGAAAGACACCGAACCAATGCGTTCACGATCAATGTCTTGAACGTCATGTGCCATCTCCACCCTGATGTAACGGACTCTCAGCAGTTGGTACACGACACCTTCAAGTTCAGCACTCAGAACCCCTCCTACCTCTCCCGTACCCAACGCAAGGGAGTGAACTATTCCAAGACAAACCACCGCACAATGCCTCTTTCGTCTCCCAGAGGTCCTTCAGATTAGGCAAATTGCTACATATAAATGATAAATAACGATTTTAGCGCTGAAAAATTCTCCAGATAGTATTTATTTCTTCGTGATTTCATAATAATCCTTCGTTTCTTTGATCGTGTAATCAGCAACTCGAGGCAATGAAGATATTTGGTGATGCCATGATTTTAGGATTTGTTTGTAGACACTTTCCGTACTGGAATCAAAATGAAAACTAGTCCCATTTCTTTTCATGTATCTCTCTGCATTGACGCATAATTCTTGATGAAACGTAGCTATTGAAATAGTATTGAATTTTTTAAAAAATGGCATTGTGAAAAAGCTTTTAAAAAAATCCTCTACCATATTTACTGATTTTAAATCTTCAATCTCAAGGCGAGTCAATTCGGGCATCAACAAATGGCCTCTCAGAAGGAGTCCTGTAAGGTCAAGATGTACTAATGTTTGCTGAGGTAGGATTTGTTGATTCATAGCATCATTAAGGCCAAATGCATTACAAAAGAATATCGCCTGCAATTTTGCGTCTGTAAGAGTCCGCCTCTTATTCAAATAATTGATAAATTCGACGGGCAGAGTTTTAATACGGTGATTGCAAGGACTGTATATCTTCTCAACTGAATAAAACGCTGTATTCAGAAATGTAGTTTTTCCGCATCCCGAAAATCCCGCAATTATATATAAGTCTGGGTGTGATGTTCCGTCGCTTTTCGGCTTGTCTATTGGAGAAGAATACTCTGCCTTTAGCTTAGATTTTGTGTCTGCTGCAGTAACATTCAATTTTTCGCGTGCATCTACTGATAAAAGCTTCTTTTGCAGAGCATTTTCATATCTTTCGTACATTTTTGTATTGCCTTTGGCAAATGCAAAATCGCTTAAGATCGCATAAAAATATTCGTTATCTTTAAATTTCGAAATTCCTTTCTCTGCCATGAAAATCGCTTTTTCAAACATTTGCAGTATCATCATTTCTTTGGTCGCGATAGCGTATCCCTCCTTTTTGTCAGAATGGTGTTCAATCAATAGATCTGCATATCTCAAAGACGTTTCGTGGCTGCCAAATGAAGAATAAACCTCGCATGCGATAACAAGAAGATTAAATTGATTCGGGAATATCTGCAATGCCAATTCAATTTGCTCTTGAGCTTCATTTTGCTTTCTCAACCCGGCTAGGATTTTGGATGCTTCACCATGCCCTTGCCACATGCATGGATGATGACAAATAAGAAGTCTTGCGTATGACAATGCCTTTTCATAGTTTCCAAGCAAAGAATAAACTTCGATTGCAAGACTGAATAGTTGAGCTTGATTTGGAATCTTTTTAAGCCCTTCTTCAATCATATTTGATGCCTCTTCCAATTGTTTTAGACTCGCTAAACTCCTAGCCGCAAAATTGTACCCTTCCCACGCATTAGGATAGCAAGAAATCAACAACTCTGCATGTTGTAGAGCATTTTCATAATCTCCAATTGAGGTATATATATTAGTTGAAAGAATGAGAAGTTTGAAATGGCCAGGAAATTTATTAAGCCCCTCGGCGAGAATTTCTTGCGCCTCTTTATGTCTTTTTAGTGCTACAAGATCAGTCACTGCACGCACAAAACCAATCTCAACATCTGAATAATGTGAAATCAAACTTTTAGCACACAGTAGGGATTTCTCGTACTCTCCATATGAATGAAAAACATCACTCCCAATGACTAGGATATTAAAGTTATTTGGTAACTTTTTTAGTCCTAGATTGATATAATTTTCAGCCTTTCTTGGTTGCTCTAGTTTGGCTAGATTTACTGCCAGAAGTCCATAACCTTCCCATTTTTTGGAATGATTGTCGACTAATAATTTTGCGTATTTCAGTGATTTTTCATGATCACCAAATTCACGATAAATGTCGCTTAATATGACGAGCAGATTAAAGTTGTTGTCAAGCTCGGCCGGGCTTTCAAAAAGCTCTCTCTTTGCTGCTTCTGCATAATTTAATTTTAGATTGGCAATTGTTGAAGAGTTTTTGGTCAACAGCCCGCCAAAATTGAAGACTCATATTAAATTAGCATATGCGGCTTCGGTTCATTCCAATTGCTGATACATTGAGGTTTTAGTGCAAAGTCCTGCGTGATAAGTAGTTAGAGGAGGAGCAAGACCTGCCATCAAAGTAATGGAGAGCACCCTCCTCGCTACACATTTGTAATTGCTGCATCAATGTATTTCAACGGCGTATGCATTGGCCACGATTAGAGTTGTAACCAGTGCCGGGTACCTGATCAAGCTAGCGGATGGCACTCACCACGGCGCCAGGGTTCTTCTGCTGCATCGCCTGCCCAGCCGCGGCCATCAGCGTTTGGATTGACCACGACAGCAGCTCCTGCCGATCGATGCCGCTCTCATCGATATCGTCCTTGAACCGCGCCCATGCCTTCTTCAGAAGCCGGAAGCCCTGCGCTCTGGAGCCCCCCCCCCACGCTTGTCTCGCAAAAGTGAGTGAAGCGGTGTTGGGCTGCACCTCCAGGATCATCCCCTGGAGGTGTATGACTCCCTCAAGTGTCTCTGTTGCGGTAGCTCGCGGCATAACCGATCAACTCGAGAAAGCCGCTGGTAGAGCCGATTTTTGGCCTAACAAACATAGGACTATTTGGAGCTCGTTTTGGAGCACCCCTAGATGAAACTCAAAAAAAGTGGCTTCCCTGCTCAGAGCAAAAAGCCAACGCTGATGGTTTTTTTTTGAGGAACGGACCATACTGGGATCGACCCAGTGACAATCTCCTTGCGCGGTATATTGGTCACTTTTACTTTATTGCACTGACTATAGTTATCATGTCTCACATTAAAAGAATCAAGCTTGAATGATTTACCAATTTATCGCACCTAGCGGATCTGAAATAAAATCCTTTGTGAGTAACACTTTTATTGCGTGATTTTTTCGAATTATAAATGTGATTGGATGTAGGGTCGAGCTTCGGTGAATGATATCGGGAAATATTAATCTCTTTTTTGTTCTTGTCTTTAGGTACTCCATGTCAATTTGATTGTCTCTCTCCAGAAAGCCTTTAAAGATCAACTCTTTGTGTATCTCTTCAAAGTCCTTTTCATCGAGGGCTCCCTTTTTTTGAAGCTTGTCATTGTGGTCGTTGAGTCGATCGTACTGAACGATGTTCGGTAAGGATGTTGCGCTCAACAGCGAAGACTTTACCTTAGAGATCGCTTCGCTGTCAGAGATATCGATAAATTCAATTGTCTTACACTTTTCATAATCATCTGGGTCGCAATATGGTAATTCATCGTCATCGAATAGTTTATAGTCGTAAATGTATCTATCCATGAGATTGTTGAAATTGCCCTCGTGCTTTTTTAATAAGTCGCTTTTATTTAGTTCATCGCGACCACAATACCTTATGTGTGAATATAAGCGCTCCGATGGATCTCTTACGAGGCAAATCTTCTTAGTGAAAATTCCTAACTCTTGAAGGTGTTGGTTGTAGATCCCTTGCTTTCCTCCATGGTTGGCTAGGAATGAGCCCTGCAAATCATTAAGTGACTTGCCTTTAAAAGTTTCTACTAAAAAAGCATCATGCCTGCTTTTTTTTCCTAAATTACCGTGCCAAAGATAATGCTTAGATTTCGCGTTGTAATGTCTTTGCGATGTCTGGTAATCTTCAATAGATTCTAGCAATAAGCGAATTGGCTCTACAAAGTTTGTGCCGGCACATTTTGGAATATGAATAAAAATAAGATGTTTCCAGGATTGAAGTTTGTCGTCTTCTCTGGGGTCTGAATAATATGAAGGATGAAATGCAAATTGAATTTTTGATAGTTCTTCAGTAATGCTCTCGATCAAATTTCTTGTGGTTTTGATTCCTTCAGTAAATCCAAAAAGAGGGTCAACTCTTTTGTGCGGATTTTCGCGAGATTGTCTATAGTAAATCTGATAAGCGCGCTTTTCCTGCTCAACTCTTCCTAAGTCTCTTAAATAAGAGGTAAGGTACCGATATTCATATCCATTAGAACGAAAATCAGTGATCTCACTATTGAATAATGATTTGATGCCGGCAATGATGCACTTATATCCCTGCTGGTATTGCTGCGTGCTACGCAGCGCCGATCCAAGACCTTGGTATGTTTCCCAGTCTTCATGAAGAGCTATTGATTTATTGAATGCTTCTATTGCTAGTTGGTATTGCTGTATTTGATGTAGCGCTGATCCAAGGCCTCGGTATGATTGCCAATCTTTATGAATAGTAATCGATTTATTGAATGCTTCTATTGCTAGCTGATATTGCTGTGTTTGATGTAGCGCGAATCCAAGACCTTGGTATGACTGCCAGTGTTCTTTTAGGGCAACTGATTTGTTAAATGTATCAACTGCTGCTTGCGAGTTCCCTTCCTTAAGAAACTTATATCCATCTCCGATAAGTTGAGAAAATAAATCAACCGAATCACTGGCCTCAAAATTTTTTTGTTTTGCCAAGATTATATACAAAAATATTGTTTGTAGAATACAGCATCCCGCTTCCTTCCGCATCTCAATGGTCCTTCAGATGACGGTTATGAGTAAGACCTACACCTATGAGCGCATCAACGACGGGAGCTTCCCCATGCAGATCCAATTGGGTTCTTGGATGGTTGTCTGGAAAGAGCAGGAGCTCACCAAGTGGATTTAAGAGCAGATGGCATCCAGATGACCCCGACAGGAGGGGGACCTAAATATCCGTAAAATTCTCTATTGGCAGGCCACTCGTCAGTGCTCAGTTTTTTTGTGCCCCTTCGATACATGCAGCGGTAGTTCCGTTCATGCCACATGCGTTGACCCGTTTTAGAACTTGGATGAGGTCAGAGACCCATGAAGCAGTTAATCAGGTTTCAACGACCTTTAGGGTGGTGCCGCTTGCCCCCCCTATTTTTTTTAAGGCTCTCCTACGGATAGCGACACATGGAGGGATTGGGGATTATTAGGTCAACCCTTTGTAATGGATGAATGCGTCGAACAGAGCAGAGGGTGGTTCCTCTGCTCTTTTTGCGTTGCTACCCCCAGTAGTCCTTTGGTCGTAACGGCGACGACCAGTAGGTGAACCCCGCGTAATCCTTCGGTTGCTTTTTCAGTTAAGGGGCAATGCGTTGACCTCTGAGGCGGTGGGTCCCATTCTTTTTGTAGACAGTGATTTAAGAATGTTAAAGCCGTTAGCGAAGCAGTTTCGCTTAATTCTTTAATGCACGATAAATGATGAAAATCAGTCTTCTTATAGTAAATGAAATTTGTTTAGAGAATGTTCAGTGAGAATCCTGTGTCTCCCTCGGAAATTTTGCTGGCAGAAAATTTACAACCTTCTTTTATTCTGGCATTAATAAAATCAGTTAGCTTTAAAACCTCTTCGACCATGCTGGGAATATGGGTCTTAAAATTTAAAGGCATGTGTGCATTTTTTGGGCGAGCAAGTGCATACTTTGAACGGAAGAATTTTGGAAATGCAAAATTATATTTCAACGATATTAGCCATGCTGAAGTCATTTCTCTGTTGAAGTCGATTACATCATCAAATACAAAAAGACAGTTGTCGTTAGCTAGACAGGTTATCAATGTAAATTCTGCTAGTGAATCTAATTCATGCGCTGTATCAATAAAAATCAGGTCGTATTTTTTCTGCTCTTTGACTAAGCTTCTAAGGACTGGGATTGAGCATCCGTGGTAACTAGTAACTAATTCGGAGTATTTAGATATATTGTTTTGCCATTCTAGATGCTCCCAGTGCATGCATTGGGCGAAGCTATTTGTTTTGTTTTTAACATCAGTGAATCCTGCATATACATCAATTGCTGTGTATTTGCAGTGGCTATATTTTGCACCTTGTAGCAGTGCGATAGAAGTTCCTCCGATGTATGTACCGACCTCAAGAATGTTTGATCCAGCCGGTAGAACACTCGCTATATTTCTAAGGAACTTAAGAGCATCGAGGCTGCAAAGGCTTCTGACTCTCTCGAGTTCCTTGTCTTCTTCTGAGCTGAAGTTATCTTTGATCGAGTCGTTGTACTGATACTTTTCCTGCAGATCAATCAATAGGTCATCTAATCCAAGCGCTTTGGCAAGAATTCTTGCCCTCTTGTGTAGACCAGCAATATACGTAAATTCAATTAATTCTTCTTGAGAAAAAGTGGGAATTGTTATTCGGTCCATAAGTTTTTGTTGGCTTGGTTTCTTGCTTGAAGTTATTTCAGTATAAGTTCAAAGCGATGCTGTTTTCTTGAGTGGATTAAACCTATCTTTTGATATTATTCTTTAACATGTTTATTGCATTATTTTCTAGTATAGCATGTTATTTTCTTGAGTCAAGGTGCTTGTGCGTGAAATAATTGTTTTTGTCTTCGATATTGTTAAGAGCAGTCGTGACTTAAGTACGAATGATTTCGTTGTCTTCTACTATTCTGACCCTGAACTATTGTCGACTTACAAGTTAAACTGGTATACCATGATAAACGTCTGCACAGAGTTGGGATAACGCATAAACCCTTATCGTGAAGGCAACTCCTAGTGAAGGACAGTCAACTTGTAGAACTGGGACTCCTACCAACTGATCTCTCAGGAATGGGCAATAAAGGGTCTCCTTAGCATTGACTCACAAGATGCACACCAGACCACAACCACCAGCTGTGTTGGAGAGCTGTCGTGTTACGTGGTTTATTTATGTGACTCCTGAAGGAGGATGGGTGCTGTCCAGACTGACCACAGCGCTCAGCTTCCTGCGCGTCATTGAGTACTTGGGATCCCGCTCATTTTTCCATGCCCAGATAGAAGAGACCACCTTCTCCTTGCCGATTCCCCTGGGCCTCAACAACATCGTCTGGAACTTGTGAAAGCTGCTCCGGGGGATGGAAGAACACATGACATCCAAATGAATCCTCCAGATCAGGGATCTAGACAGCTATAGAACTCTCCGCAGGCAAGGCACTCATCAGCTCTCCCTTTTCTTTGTCCCATTCGATTACAGGGAACTGAACGCTGCTACGGATGGCGGCCTAGGCAGGGATCGCGAGTATTGGATCAACCCACTGGAAGAGGGAGAATGCGTCGAACGCAGGCACAGGATGGGATCGCTCCCTTTTTCGTAGTATGAAAACTATATTCACGGCACTCCTGAATCTCTGAAGAGGTTTGTCTCGCTGGTACTTCAGCGATTTCGACTCGTTCTTTACCCCTTTTTGTACTGCTAGGACTCTTTGCTTCCTTTTTTAGTGCTTGTAGTCGACCGAACGGAATCTTTACCACTCTTCTGACGGTTTTGTTGCTCCTCTTCCGTAACGACTGAACATTCTTGTGATTCCTTGCGCATTAAACATTTTCATTGAATACTATTTTGCTTTTTCTCGTTGCTTCTGTTAGTTTAAGGCAACTGTTTGCTAACAGTCGACAATCTTTACTCCCTTGATTAGCCAAATACATCTTACTTGCTTGGCAATCGATATCTATGATTCATTTTTCATCAGACAATAAATGTTTGTTGGTGATTTTGCAGTTGCTTCCCTGAAGAATTACTTGATGCGAAAGTCTTGCCTTTAGGTATAAAGACAAAGGTTGGCTACTTTTTAGTAACAACTAGAATAATTTCATCGCTCATCAGTAACCGCTATGTTATAATAATTGCATTCTCTATTAGGCCATGTTAAAAAATACTTTTAAAAGCTTTGATGATTACTTTAGCTCGCAAGTTGAGACTCACCTGGAAAAAATTACTTTATTATGGTTTTGCGGCCTAACTGCACTTCCTTTAAGAGAAGCATCAGAAAGATTGTTGAGAAGACAATCTCTTAGCTTAGTTTGCATGGGCTCGCGCAACGGTATAGAGCCACATCTTTTTCATGATTATGGTTTTGCCCGTGCACTAGGGACTGATATTGCACCTACTGCCAATATTTTCCCTTATATGATGCAACATGATTTTCACGATTTCAGGCCCTCCTATGTAGCTCCTTTTGATGTTTTATATTCGAATTCATTCGACCATTCTTATGATTTTGACAGATTTCTTTTGGCAAGCAGATCATTTTTAAATGACCAAAGCTTGATTATATTTGACTACAGCCCTTCGGATAATTTATATGTTAGCCCAGGCTCTGCTGACTGCCTTGCAATCAGTATGGAGGAGATGATAGAGAGAGTATATTCTGTCTTAGGTTATCAACTTGTCTGCAACGCCTCTGCTGATCCCAATATTGCTTCAGGCTGGAAGCACTATAAAGATTTGCGCCATTTAATTTTTGCGTCTCCATCGGTTTTTAAATCTAATCCCTCTATATGTGATTCTCTGAAATCTGAATATCTCGACTACTCATGCTGCGATAAAAAATTTGTTGACGACTATCTCAGAAAAGTCCAACTGATTGCAAATCATCATTTCTCTTTCTATAAGGCAGATTAAATTCTTATTGGATGTTTTAAAAATGAAATAGATAAAACCTTTCTTTCCCCATCTATACATGGTGTTCCACGATGAAGTCCGTATGTATCTTCAACCCATGCTGTACCTTTGCTTGTTGGCATTTTTATCAAACTTTCTTTTCCATAAATTTTCTCAAGGCTTTTTGCTCTAAATCGTCCTTGATGGAAATGAGTCTCATAAATTGTTTTTGCATCAAATTCAGTAACAAAATCCGTAAACCTTTCATCGTAGTCGCACATAATCTCTCTTTTGTCTGTGTAATTGCTACGTTGAAAATACTCATGGTTTCCACCTTCACTTGTGCTTAAATTTATGAAAATTTTCACAGCTTCAGTGCTGTCTATGTCTCTATGAAAAAGAAAGGCTTGATCTGATAACTCCCTCCTAGTTGGTACACGAGTATAAGGTTTTGAATGTAATATGTCCGGAGTACATATCCATACTTTGTTGGTACCAAGGTATTTTTTGATTGCACGTAAAACGCTTGGCGGGATTAGCTTGAGGAATTCGTATGAGACAGAGGAAGCTAGTTCTGAGTGTTCTGAGGCTTGTAATTTTTCATCGCGTTGCAAAACCCTATTTAACATGTCTTTGTTTATATCAAAATTTGCCCATCCCACATCTTTTAGCTGAAAAAAAATTTTGTTGCTTAACGGGTCGCGTTTCGACTCAAGTGAGTTGAACTCCGTGTTGGGTGTTGTTCTGAGGTATTTTCTCCACTCTCCTCCAGCGGTTAGTCCTATTGAATGCCTAAGTTTATAATAGCCTACAGATTTATCGGCGATACTCGTATCTGAATAACCAAATCCTCTCAATCTATATTGCGATACAAGATCATTGTAGAAATGTTGAGCACCTTCCTTTTCAATTTTTCTTATTTCGTTGATGTCAACCAATACTGAACACCCGTATTCTATTTCAATTATATCACTGCTAGGCTTCGGTGGTCATAAATATTGTTAGTCGTTTCTTCTCAATCGCAGTTCCTCCACCTGCAGCGGTATTCATCTTGATATTGATTAATCATAGCTTACCTTGTCTTTACTAGAGCTATAATAAATCCTAGTCGAATGTCGTGGTTGAGTCATGGCTATAGTGAAACTTCTTTTCGATCCACTTTTCCCAATTTTCTCACACTTCACTTCCATGTTTCATCGGTATGAATATACCTGCTCTGATGATCACAACCCACGTTTAGAGCACAATTCTCCTCTACAAGATACGCTGCCTGTGCGATCTAAAGGGATGCTTTTCAGGCCATGAATAGTGATCGTCTAATTATCAAGATCCTTCAAAAGCCAACCTATGAGAGTGACCTCGGAGGAGACTCAAAATTTCCTTGATTTTGTAGATCATGAGTTGGATTTACAAAATTTTTCCCTCGATAGTTGGAAGGAATATCTTAAAAGACTCCCTACTGTCTATAATAATGATGTCACATTCCGCTTACTTTTTGATTGGCATTGGAATCTGGCCTTAAAGCAAGGTCGAGCAGGCGTCAGGCTTCCCTCTGTTCATTTAGAGGTTTCTATTTTTACAAAGCAAGTCGAGTTGATACAGGCAGTAGGTGAGTATTTCTATCATCTAACATATCAGTATCGTGAGTTAATCCTTTTCCATGCACGAACTAATGTAAGAAATAAGTCACTTCTTGAAATCGGAGGATCACTGCCAAACGACTTGCTATTTGACCATTTAGGGGTTAGATCATACATAAATATTGAATCCCCTGACTATATTGACGCCAGGTCGAGCATCGATATGTCTTTAGGCGGTACAATAACCTCGAAGCATGGCGAACACGAAAGGAGGCGAACCATCTTCTGTAACGCTGAAGATATTGGTGAACATGTTCTCCCTGAATCAATTGATCATATATTTTCTGTTGCATGTTTTGAGCATATTTATGACCTTCCTGCTGCACTTCAAGCGTGTTATGCGTGTAATAAATTTGGTGGCACTCTTTACTCGTATTTTGCACCTATTTATTCATGCATCACTGGAGATCATGGGTCAATTCCTACACACGATAAATTTCAAGAGAAGCCTCACGGCCTCCACTTGCTAACACCGGTGGATCAGAGAAAAAAACTAATTAAAGCAGGAATTAAAGACCCCATGGAGATTCAAAATTTTCTTGGTAAAGTTAATTTTGATAGAGTACCTAATCGTCTTCTTTATGATGACTATGAGAGGATATGTACCGAATCCTTGTATTATGTCTTAGAGCTTGATCGACAAGATGATTATAACTTGTCCAAGGTCTTCCCACGACAGTTTGCGGAAGTACGACGTTCTAATCTCAATATCAATAATATGATGACGTCTGGCTTTCGCATTAATCTTTTAAAACTTCAAGCTCTACAACATATCATGTAAATACATCTTGTTTTTTCGATGTACTTTGTTTTCGCTAGATATATGGTGCATTGGAATTAAAATTAGCTGTTTTGCATAACAATGTTGTTATGCTCTATTTCTTGATATTGTCTACCATTTTGCTTAGTGCTCTTAACTTTTCTTTTTGCTTTCTGGCATTTATACTTTTTTCTTGTTGTTGGTGGCTTTCAGTTCGTTGTGCATTGTTTGTAAGCCTAGAGATTTCTAATTTTTTTGTTGAGCTCAAAGTTTACCGGACACCCAGCCAAGACGATAATCAAGACTATCTCGCCATTTTTCTTGATTAAACGCGTTCCAGCAATCAACATATGTTATGCATTTATCCTGTACCCACCTTTTTTCTCCATCTATTGAATTTGGAATTGTTAGTGATTCGCAAGATGGGCCATAGAGAGGTAGCCATTTAGAAAATGATGAGTTAGATGCAATTACATTTTTCGCGTAAAATAATGTTGCTGCATCCATTTCTATTTTGTCGCTGGATTGGATTACACAATTGATATTTGCTGAACGGCAAAAGGATTGGATCAATCCTGGTACAGGATTTACGCAGAGGTCTTGAGGGTTTTCTGGCTCACAAACTATAACCACATTTTTTGCTTTAGAATTAGATATCGCATCTATATAGTAATTAAGTGGAGGAAGGAATAGGGCACCGATAAATAATGCATCTCCAGCTCTGACGTGCACGACTATAGACTCCGATGAAATATGTATACTTTCGCGAGTTGGCAACTTTGAAAACAATGAGGTGTTGAGCCCCCTTAAAAGGGTTAGTGAGAAGTCCTGTTTGCTTGCAACTTCTAAAACATAATCTCGTAAGGTGCCCTCATCCCCATCATAGACGTTAAATTCTTCATTGAAACAATCTGTGCATGAAAGCATTATGCTTCGATTTTTTGATAGCTTGCAATTTACAAATAATATGAGGTTTAAAGCATGCATTCCATGAACCAATTTTGCTAGCTGGTCCAGAGTGTCGCCAAGCCTGCCATTTAAGAAATTTACCTTTAATCCAAATTCTCTTCTAGGTATCCCTAAAAAGAATAGTACATCTCTTGGCAGAGCAATGCCAAAACCTGATAACTCCTCGATTGTACGCCTCATCTTGTTTTTTTCTGCTGCTGAGGCTGATTTGCAGGTGCTTACTAATGCTTGTAAATACTCACTAGATTCAATCTCCTTTGTGGGAATCCGTTCCATCAATAAACCAAGAGCTCTTGTAGGTCCGCGCAATTCACAATGAGAGAGCGCATCCACGACAATGTCTTGCAGGGTTGTGCGTCTATCCATGGGCTTGCTCATTGATTGAATAATTTGGTGGGATCATAGTGCAAATACTTTTTTATCACTACCAAATCCCATTGTCCCTCGTTGCATGAGCATCTGATGATAAATGATGTTTCTGATGACTGTAGGTTATTAGTTTATTTATTGCTCATTTCACTTTTTCTTCATTTCCATTTGTTCCCTCATTGCATTATCTAGGGCAAGTGCCAAGAGTGCAGGAGGTGCGTTAACGGTTGGTATTCCCGCAGCCCTGCGAGTACCGTCGCTAAATATGAGTTGTCTCCCTTTGGTTCCCTATTGATGCCTTTCCCTTTTTAGCATTCTCAAGATCGTATCTTGAGCGAAATGGTTTTCTCCTATTAGTCTTGACTTCTCTTTTTTGTGATTATGTTTAGCGCTACGGCCCAAAGATGTTATTCGCTCTAAGTCTTATGTATTTGCTGATCCACTTCGAAATTGCTTTCAGGTTGTCCAAGGCAGTGTGAGAGAGTCCAAAGGTGCGTGTCTCGGGCTTCCAGCCTCTCCATTTTTCTTCGGCATCGGAGAGAGATTATTTGTTTGGGAGAGATTTGTTTTATGCTTCAATTCTTCCGAGGAAGCATCTCGTCTGGTGTGCATTCACTTGGATGCCTCGTTTTTGCATTGCTTTTATTGTTTTATGAATGGAACAGTAGGACCAGCCCCTGTTCAACTTGATGAAATTCTCGTTCTTCGCGGCTGAGGTCAAGCCCCACATTTAGCCCTTCTTTGAGTGCTTCCTGAAAGGGCGGCGTTGATGGCGGAGCGCTGTCAATCCAAAGTGCTGCAATACCCACCGCCGTGGCATGCCAACGGAATCGGCTCGTTGTGCCGATGTCCGGTTCATTCAACGCCTCCTCCAGGAGGATGTTGATGGTGAGGTTTGTGCTGGACATGTGCACCAGCATCGTGATCTATGGCTGGCCCTGCAATGAGCTGAGAGACTTCGTAGTGTTTGATTCACTCCATAGGGATGTCTTCGGCTTCGGATGACCTCCCTCAGCGCATCGCTCTTGTTCATGAGTGGTTCTCGCCTCGTTCTGTCGGTGGAGCAGAACAGGTTGTTCAAGAAGTTGATTCCCTTCTGCGCAGCCTCGGCTGCGAGCCGCAGATGGCGGCCCTGATCGACGCCGAATCTCGACAGCTGGGCATTTTGGTGCACTGACGATCCGTCCTCACCAGCCCGATTCAGCGCCTGCCGTGGTGGCGCAGCCATGTGCAGCAGTATTTGCCGCTGTTGCCCTTTGTTATCGAGCAGATCGATCTTGGTGCTGCTGAGATAGTGATCAGCAGCAGCCTCCTGGTTGCCAAGGGTGTGCTGACGTCTCCGGACCAGCTGCACATCAGTTATGTGTACACACCCGTGCGTTACGCCTTGGACCAGATGCACGCTTATCTTCAGCGTTCGGCGCTGGCTCGGCGTGGTTTGGGCCCTTTGATTCGCTGGCAGTTGCATGCTCTGCGGCAATGGGACCATCTCAGTGCTCAGCGGGTGGACCACCTCATTGCCAATTCTCGTTTCACGGCGCGTCGAATTCGCAAGTACTGGGGGCGGGAGGCCCGCGTGATCCATCCCCACCCCTGGAGGTGGAGCGCTTTCGCTGGAATGCCGATCGAGACGACGTCTACCTCTGTCTGTGTCGTTTGGTCCCGTACAAGCGGGTGGATCTGTGGTGGAAGCCTTCAATCGCCTGGGCCTACCCCTGCTTGTGGTGGGGGATGGTCCGGAGAAGGCGCGATTGGAGGCTCTGGCTGGTACCACGGTCACCTTGCTCGGCCGTCAGTCCCAGCAGCAGGTGGAAGAGTTCATGGCCCGTTGTCGGGCCTTTGTGTACGCCGGCCTGGAGGACTTCGGCATTGCTCCGGTGGAAGCAATGGCGTCCGGAGCTCCGGTGATTGGGTTGGGGCGGGGTGGTTTGGTGGACACGGTGCGTTGTGCGGCTGCAGGGATTCCTGAGCCCACTGGGGTGCTGTTCCCTGAACAAAGTGTCGAGTCGTTGGTGCAGGTCGTGGAGTGGTTTGAACAAGACGCATTTGGCATTCTCTGGATGCAGAAGCCATTCGTGCGTGGGCCGAGCGCTTCAGGCCGGAAGCCTTCGCGGCGCGCTTTGAATCGGTTCTGCGAACAGCCTGGAGTGCTCATCAGCGGGGCTGTGCCGTTGCAGCGAGTGGCCCTGCGGAGATGCCAGTGCTGCACCTGTGACGTTGAGTGTGGTGAGTCCCAAGTTGAGCCTTTGATCTCGGCCTCCCGGCCATCGTTGATTCAGTCCGCAGAGCGTGCAGCTCGCCGTGGCAAGTACAAGCCTCACCTTGCGCTGATCTCAGCCCCGCCATCGGATCTTTCGACCGGCACGCTGATCCGCCATCAGAACCGTTGGGGCCGAGTCTTTAAGCGCAGCGGAGACATTGTTTTTTCTCTCGCCGTACTCAGCATCGGTTCTCCGTTGTTGCTGCTTCTGGCGGGATTGGTGAAGCTCAGTTCACCGGGGCCTGTGTTTTACGTTCAGCGTCGGGTGGGCCGGAACTACCAGCGTTTTGGATGTATCAAGTTCCGCACCATGCGGGCCGATGCGGATGCCGTTCTTGCGCGTGTTCTGGAGGCAGATTCCTCGCTGCGTGCTGAGTTCGAGCGTGACTTCAAATTGAAACGTGATCCCCGAATCACTCCCCTGGGTCGTTTCCTGCGCCGCTCGAGTCTTGATGAGCTGCCACAGTTCTTGAATGTTCTGCGTGGGGAGATGAGCGTGGTCGGTCCACGCCCAATCGTCGCGAAAGAACTGGTTCGTTATGGCCCTTACATGGACGAAGTTGCCTCCGTCCGCCCTGGGTTGACCGGCCTTTGGCAAGTGAGTGGCAGAAACAACTTGAGTTACAAGAAACGGGTCAAGCTTGATCTGGCCTATGCCCGGGGTCGTTCGTTCGGCCTGGACTTTGCCATCATCCTGCGCACATTTGGTGTGTTGCTCCTTCCGATGGATCGCGGTGCTTACTGACTTGTGTTCAGCGGCTCGTGGTCCATTGGATGATCCCAAGACCACTGAGCCAGACGATCTCCAGTCGGCTTGATGCCTTCAGGACAGCTTTAACCAATGGCTCGTTTGCCGTTGGTTTGCCGGCCCCAAGCACAGGTTTCTGCACCAAGCGCTCTCCATACCTGTTCTCGCCGCCAAGTTGGATCCCGATGCAGTGGGCATAGATCGCTTCTGAACGACCTGCATTGGGGGATGGATCCGCAGAGCCATCCCGCTCAGCCGCTTGCACCCGCTGCGCCCATTGCGTCCAGGGTGGGCAGACCAGGGGCAGCGTCAGCATGACCAGACGGCAGGGCAGCCAGGTGAGTAGATCATCGAGGCGAGCGCCAGCCGTCCCCAACCAGCGCAGCCGGCCGCTGCGGTACCCGAGCATGGAATCCAGTGTGCTGCTGGCCTTGAAACCCCAGGCCAGCGCCAGCGGACCAGGGCCAGTGGGCAAGACCATCCACAGCAGGGAACCGATCCCCATCCAGAACAGTGGTGCGAACACGCCATCCACAGCATTTTCTGAGGCTGTTTCAGCTGCGGCCCTGAGCATTCCCGTTTGATCCAGGCTCTGAACGTCGCGTCCAACGATCCAGCTCAAGTTCCGGCGGGCTGGTTCGAGATCCCCCTCCGCTGCTGAGGGCAGTGCATCCACCACGGCGAGCACACTGTCCTTGAGGCTGCGAGCCGCCAGGGCGCTGGCGAGGCTCAGGGTCAGTATCGGAATGCTGAGCCATCCCCATGGGGAGGGAAGCCACAGCAGCCGCTCCAGACACCAGCCCGTCAGAACGCTGCCAAGCACAAGGATCAGGCTGATCAAGCCTCCCCCGATGCGCAGCTTGATCGGATGGTCCCCCGCCCATCTCTCGACCCAATGGCGCAACTGCTGAATGCTCCACCCCATCACCACCACGGGGTGGATCCACCTGCGCGGGTCACCGATCAGTCGATCAAGCATGGCTGCCCCGATCACCAGCAGGCCTCCCAACGCTTCTGAACTCATGGGAGGGGCGTGGCCAGAAACCAACAAAAATCCCCGCTCTGCACCGTTAGGGCAACAGAGCGGGGGGTGAGCTGAGTGATGGTGTCTGATGCCACCGGCTGTTCAGCGCTTGCGCTGGGTCAGGCGTCCTTCAGCCAGCTAAACATCGAGCGCAGGCCTTTGCCCACTTTCTCGATCGGATGCTGGGAATCACGGTCGCGCACCTTCTTCATTTCCGGCTTGCCGGCTTCGCATTCGGCCACGAAGTTCCTGGCAAAGGTGCCGTCCTGGATGTCTGCCAGAACGCGCTTCATCTCGGCCTTGGTGTCGGCGGTGATCAGACGGGGGCCGCTGACGTAGTCGCCGTACTCCGCGGTGTTGGAGATCGAATCGCGCATGGAGGTCAGTCCTCCCTTCACCATCAGATCCACAATCAGTTTCACTTCGTGGAGGCACTCGAAGTAAGCCAATTCGGGCTGGTAGCCCGCTTCCACCAGGGTCTCGAAACCAGCCTTCACGAGTTCAGACAGACCGCCACACAGCACAGCCTGCTCACCGAACAGGTCGGTTTCGGTCTCTTCCTTGAAGTTGGTCTCCAGAATGCCGGCACGGGTGCCACCGATTCCCTTGGCATAGGCCATTGCCATGCCGCGGGCGTTGCCGGAGGCGTCCTGTTCGATGGCGAACAAGGCGGGCACGCCCTGGCCGTTCTGGTACTCCCAACGCACGGTGTGGCCAGGGCCCTTCGGGGCGATCATCACCACATCCACATCGGCGGGGGGCTTGATCAGCTCAAAACGGATGTTGAAGCCGTGGGCGAAGCTGAGCACCTTGCCTGCACTCAGGTGGGGTGCGATTTCCTTCTCGTAGACGTCCTTCTGGAATTCATCGGGCAGCAAGACCATGATCCAGTCGGCCTTGGCTGAGGCATCGGCCACGCTCAGCACTTCAAGGCCGTCCGCCTTGGCTTTCTCGGCGGAGCGGCTGCCGTCATACAGGCCCACCACCACATTCACGCCTGAATCCTTCAGGTTCAGAGCGTGGGCATGACCCTGGGAGCCATAACCAATGATGGCCACGGTCTTGCCGTTCAGCAGACCGAGATCGGCGTCGGAGTCGTAAAAGAGCTGGGCCATCCGGGGCGGGCTTGCGGAACACTGCAGTGGACGAGCTTACGCAGCGGCCTGCCCCGTTCAGTTCAGGCCTCGTTCGGATGGGAGATGACGCGGTCGATCAGGCCGTATTCCTTGGCTTCTTCGGCGCTGAGGAAGTAGTCCCTGTCGGTGTCCTTCTCGATCTTCTCGAAGCTCTGGCCACTCATGTCGGCCAGGGAGCGGTTGAGCATCTCCTTCATCCGCAGGATCTCCCGTGCTTCGATCTCGATGTCACTGGCCTGGCGACGGCTGGTGCCGCCGAGGGGCTGGTGAATCATGATCCGGCTGTGGGGCAGGGCGACCCGCTTGCCTTTGGTGCCAGCGGCGAGAAGGAAGGCACCCATGGATGCAGCAAGGCCAACGCAGATGGTCACCACCTCGCTCTTGACGTACTGGATGGTGTCGTAAATCGCCAGTCCAGCCGTGACGGAGCCGCCGGGGGAGTTGATATAGAGGTAGATCGGCTTGCTGCTGTCTTCCGAGTCCAGATAGAGCATCTGGGCCACCAGGCTGTTGGCGATGCCGTCATTGACCTCAGAGCCAAGGAAGAGGATCCTCTCCACCCCGAGACGGGTGTAGATGTCGACCCAGCGCTCCATCTGGCTGCCGGGCAGGCGGTAGGGAACGCTGGGGGTACCGATCGGCATGGTTCAGAACGTTGATGAAGGAAGGGCAGGAGGTTTGGGTCTGAAGCCGTCGGTCAGACGGGGGGATTGCCAGGCAGGTCCTTGCGGCTGCTGAGCACGCGGTCGATCAGTCCGTACTCAACGGCTTGTTGAGGGGTGAGGTAGCTCATCCGGTCGGAGTCCTTGCTCAGCTCCTCCACAGAACGACCTGTGTTGGTGGAGAGGATCTCGAGCATCGCCTGCTTGTTGTGCAGCACTTCTTTGGCCCGGATCTGGATGTCCGTCGCCTGGCCGCGGGCGCCGCTGCGGGGCTGGTGCAGAACGATGGAGGAGTGAGGCAACGCGGCCCGTTGACCTTTGGTCCCTGCCGAAAGAATCACTGCCGCCGTGCCCATGGCCTGGCCGATGCAGATGGTGTGCACCGGAGGCTTCACATAGCGGAGGGTGTCGCAGATGGCGAAGGCTTCGGTCTCGAATCCGATCGCATCACCCGAGTACCAGCTTGTGCCAGTGGAGTTGATATAGAAGTAAATCGGCTTCTCTGGGTTGTCGAACTCCAGATAAAGCAGCTGAGCAATGATCAGCTCAGTCACGTCGATGCCCATCTGACGCTTGGCGTCGTCGTCAGAGAACAGGGGCAAGCCCAGGTAGACGATTCGCTCCTTGAGCAGGAGTGAGGGAAGGTCAGGAGGTGGTGTGCGCATCACGGCGCTGTCGCCGTAGTACGGGGCCGAAGTTGTCATCTCCACCATCGCGGTGGGGGGAGCCTAGCCGGGGTCAGCGGGCTTGCGGTTGCTGGTTTTGGCCGGTTTTCCCTGACTTTTCGATTTGGATGAGGGCTTGGTGTCGGTTGATGCATCGTTCTCGTCCAACCGTGCAAACACCATGCGGCCGGTTGGGGTTTGCAGGGCACCGGTCACCACCACAGGTTTGCGTTGGCCGATCAGCGATTTCGCCTCGTTGACCACCACCATCGTTCCGTCATCGAGGTAGCCGACACCCTGGCTGTCCTCCTTGCCCTCTCGCACGATCTTGAGTTTGAGCTCATCGCCTGGTTGCACTTCAGGCCGCAACGCGATCACTAGCTCACTCAGATTCATCACCTTCAGGTCTTTGACCTGGGCCACCTGCGCGAGGTTGAAGTCTGCGGTCACCAGCGTGCCGCCGGTGTCGGATGCCAACTGCAGCAATCGTTCGTCCGTTCCCTTGCCGTCGTAACGGGTGCTGTTGATCACCAGCCGCCGCCCGTAGGTTTCCCGCAGATCCTTCAGAAGCTTCAGGCCACGTCGGCCCTTGGCCCGCTTTTCGACGTTGGTGGAATCCGACAGCTGCTGCATCTCATCGATCACCGATTCGGCAACGATCACCTGCCCTTCCAGCAATCCGCAGGCGAGCATGCCGCGGATCCGGCCATCGATGATCACGCTCGTGTCCAGGATCTTGGCCGTGGCGGGGGTCAGCACCCCATCAGCCACCAGCAGCGCCTCCGTGCTCGCGGGATTGAACAGGCGAAGCAGCGTGCGGCCGTGAACTTCCGCCAGGTTGCTTCCGAGAATGCCAAAAAAGACATTGCTCACCACCGCCAGAAGGGGTTTGAGCAGAACAATTCCTCCGGAGAACGGAAGCAGCAGAACAGGCAGCAGCAGCAGGTTGGCCACCAGCAACCCCAGGATCAGGCCGACAGCCCGGCTCACCAGCAGATCGGTGGGCATGGTGCGCACCTGTTGCATCAGGCGCACCCGCAGCTTTTTGAACACCAGGCCTGCGATCAAGCCAATGCCACCGCCAGCTCCGCTGAGCTGGAGACGCAACTGTTCAGCATTGGTGGTTGCACTCACCAGGCCGTCGGGCAGCAAGTGAATCCCCATCCACCCGGCAGCTGCACCGGAAACCACAAACAGAAGCAGGATGAGCGGATCCACCATGGGTTCAGGTCGTGGTAGCTCGATCCGGATGCCAGAAGCATGCCTTATCCCATCCCGCCCCGCAGCGCCTACCTCCACATTCCCTTCTGCCACCGGCGCTGTTATTACTGCGATTTCGCCGTGGTTCCCCTGGGGGACCAGGCCCGAGCCGACAACGGGCCTGGCAGTCGCTCGATCCGTGAGTACCTGAGCTCGCTGCATCGGGAAATCGCCTCTGCCCCAGGGGGTCCGCCCTTATCCACCGTGTACATCGGCGGGGGAACGCCATCGCTGTTGTGCCCCGATCAGATCGGAGCACTGATCGATGCCTTGACTAACAAATTCGGTCTTCAACCGGGTGCGGAAATCACCCTGGAGATGGATCCGGCAACCTTTGATGCCGCGCAGTTGGCCTCCGTTCTGGCCCGTGGCGTGAACCGCATCAGCCTGGGGGGGCAGAGCTTTGATGATGCGGTGCTCGAGCAGCTGGGGCGTCGGCATCGCCAGAGCGACCTCCATGCGGCGATCGACTGGCTGGTTCAGGCCTGGCGCGATGGCGCGCTTCGGTCCTGGAGTCTCGATCTCATCCAGAACCTCCCGGGCCAGACCCTGGCCGGGTGGGATGCGCAGTTGGATCAGGCCATTGCCAGTCAGGCTCCCCATCTCTCGATTTACGACCTCTCGGTGGAGCCGGGCACGGTGTTTGATCGCCAACGAACGCTTGGCCTGTTGCAGCTGCCGGAGGACGACCTGGCCGTTGCCTTGATGGAGCGGACCACACAACGGCTGTCGGCTGCTGGACTCAGCCGCTATGAGATTTCCAACCACGCCCGTCCGGGCCATGCCTCCCGTCACAACCGGGTGTACTGGAGCGGTGCCGGCTGGTGGGGTTTTGGCATGGGAGCGACATCAGCACCCTGGGGGGTGCGTTTGGCGCGACCCCGCACCCGCGCCGCTTACGCGGAATGGCTGGATCATCGTCCTGAGGAATCAGTCGCCGAGGCTGGACTCCCCCTGGATGATCAATTGCTGGTGGGTCTGCGGCGCCGGGAAGGGGTGACCCTTCAAGGTCTTGATGCCGATGCCCTGGTGCGCCGCTGGCAACCGCTCGTTGAGCGTGGATGGCTGCAGCAGCGGGCAGGTCGTTGGTGCCTTACCGACCCCGAGGGCATGGCCCTCAGCAATCAGGTGCTGATTGAGGTGATTCTGTGGTGGGAAGAGTGTTGTTCCGTGTCTGCTGGACCCAACCCTTCAATGCGTCGATGAACAGGCGGCGGCCATCCACCAGCGCTGGGCTGAAGGGAGGTTGTTTGGCGGTGAGCCCCAGCAGGTCTGCGGTGACGCGCACCTGGCCGTCGCAGCCGTCACCTGCCCCGATGCCGATCACCGGGATGGTCAGCGCCTGCTGCACCCGGCACGCCAGCTCGGCAGGAACATGTTCCACCACCAGGGAGAAGCAGCCCTTCTGCTCGAGGGTGCGCGCCTGATCGACCAGGCGTTCCTGGCTGATGGCGTCCGTGGCCTGGCGCCTGTACCCCAGGCGATGCACGGCCTGCGGGGTGAGGCCCAGATGCCCCATCACGGGAATGCCCATGCGCACAAGACGGTCGATTACGGCGACAACCTCGGGTTCCGCCCCCTCCAATTTTACCGCCGCTGCGCTGGACTCCTTCAACAAACGCCCTGCAGCCGCCACGGCGCGGTCTTTGCCGCACTGGTAGCTGAGAAAGGGCAGGTCACAGACCAGCAGGGGCTGATCGGCCGGCATGGCCGTCAATCCCCGGGCGACTGCCTGGGTGTGATGGAGCATCTGGTCCAGGCTCACCGGGAGTGTTGTGGCATGGCCCAGCGCCACCATCGCCAGTGAATCACCGATCAGCAGCACGTCTGCACCGGCGGCCTCGGCCAGAGCTGCAGAGAGGCTGTCCCAAGCGGTGAGCACGGCGATGGGTTGGCCCTTCTGCTTGAAGCGGGTCAGATCAGAAGGACGCATGCAGATTCAGAACCCCTCGGGGGCTCATTGCTAGCATTCGGCCGATTCGGGCCCATGCGGCTCTGACGCCCAAATCTGGTCAGGACCGGAAGGGAGCAGCCACACGGGATGCTCAGGGCAGGCGTGGGTTCCGGGTCACCACATTCAAATGAGCTGTCAGACCTCGCGGTCTGACAGCGATTTCACAAGCTGCCGTTGTCCTGTTGCTGACGGCGACGCAGGAACTCAGGAATGCGGGCGCCGTTCTCTTCGGGCTCCCCACGATTCAGCATTCCGGGCGCGGAGCGGCTGCGCTCGCTGCGGTACGGCTGCTTGTTCTCGAAGCCTGTAGCGATCACCGTCACGTGGATCTCCCCTTCGAGGGCCTCATCCACCACAGCGCCAACGATGATGTTGGCTTCGGGATCAACAACGTCGTAAATCACCTCGGAAGCAGTGGTCATGTCCTCCAGGGTCATGTCCTTACCACCGCTGATGTTGATCACACAGCCCTTGGCGCCATCGATGCGCTCGGTTTCCAGCAGCGGGCTTGCAATCGCGGCTTGGGCTGCTTCCACGGCTCTTGAGCGACCGGAACCGATGCCGATGCCCAGCAGTGCTGTGCCTGCTTCGGTCATCACTGAGCGAACGTCAGCAAAGTCAACGTTCACCAGGCCCGGGCAGGTGATGATGTCGCTGATGCCTTTGACGCCCATGCGCAGGACGTCGTCCGCACTCCGGAAGGCTTCCTGAAGGGGAGCTCCGCCGATGGCATCACGCAGGCGGTCGTTGGGGATCACGATCAGGGTGTCAACGTGTTCCGCCAACCGAGCGATGCCTTCGTCGGCCTGACGCATGCGACGACGGCCCTCGAAGCTGAACGGCTTGGTCACGATGCCCACGGTGAGAGCACCGACTTCACGGGCGACTTCGGCCACCACTGGTGCTGCACCAGTCCCCGTTCCACCGCCCATGCCAGCGGCAATGAACACCAGATCTGAGCCCTGCAGTGCATCGTGCAGATCCGTGCGGGATTCTTCAGCTGCCTTCTGGCCGATGGTGGGGTTGCCGCCGGCACCCAGTCCGCGGGTCAGGGTCTGCCCCAACTGCAGCCGTTGCTGAGCCTGCGACTGGATCAGGGCCTGGGCATCGGTGTTGAGAACGCGGTATCCAACCCCCTCAAGGTCGCTGAGGATCATGCGGTTGACGGCATTGCTGCCGCCACCCCCAACGCCGATGACCTCGATGCGGGCGGACTGGCTGGGCTGGATACCAGCTGCCGTGAAAGACCCTGAGCCGCTCACCATCTCCATCGTCGAGGCAGAACCGTGTGGTTGCGTTGCATTATGTCCCTGAAGCCTTGTCTCGGCTTCAACAGATCACAAACCAGGAGCTGAGGTTGTGGTCTCCAGATTTTCCACCCGAAGGTTTCAGGGTTCAGTTTTGGGCTGCTTGGGGGCGGGTTGCGCCGGCAGTTGCAGTTCCGGGCGGTCCGGATTGCTGAGATCAAGGCTGCTGTGATGGGCCCCGCGCAGGTGCTTTGGCAACGTCCGGTTCAGATGGAGGATCGTTTCGATTTGGGTGTTTAAGAGGGCCGGTTCGCCACCGAGATGAATCCGCCCCAGCTCAGTGGTGATCAGACTGATGTTGCCGTCGGGATCAAGCACGATGGCTTTCAGCATCCCGGCGAAGCGATTCCGTTGTTGCAGCAGCGCAGCGACCTGACCGCGTTGCGGGCTATTCCAGCCGCGCACCATGATCTCCGTGAGCGGATCTGCTACGGCGTCGCTCAGGGGAATCCATTCACCTGCGGCGTTGAGCAGCCCCCGTTCCCGTCCAGCGGGTCCCCGACGCTCAGCGCGTGCGATGGGAATCTCCGGCTTCAGGCTGATGACGAGGCGAGCGGGGAACATCCGGCGCTGCACGTGAGCGCTGTGAACCGGTAAGACCCCGACCAGCTGTTGTTCCAGTTCCCTTGGACTGACCTCCAGCAGGAGTGAGGGAAAGCGAAGCTTGGCCGCCTCGATCACCTGATTGCTCTCAAGGGCAGCACCTCCGGTCAGGATGACTGCCTCAGGGCTCCGCAGCGTCCAGCCATGGCGCAGCAAGATCCAGCTGAATCCGCCACTGAGCAGCAGCAAGGCCACAAAGCGCCAGAGCTGAAGCAACAGGGTCTGGCGGCGCTGCCGGCGCAAGTCCCGGCGCCGGGCGACCTTCGCGGAAACCGGCCTTTGGGAGGATTTGTTGTTGGTCGAGACCCGGCTCACAGGTCGCATCGGGCCCGTGCCATCAGCTGCTCACCCCAGCTGCGCGCGCGGTCGGCATCAGAGAAGGGCACATCCATCTGTAGATCTTTCCCAATGAGGCGCAGCCGACAACGCCCCTGGGATTCGTCGGTGAGGGGCGCATCACCGGACGCCAGCGACATCAGCTCCACAAGCTCGAGTTTGCAGACGTCAAACGAGCCCTGATCCTGAAAACTTCCCGCCTCGAAGCTGCTCCAGTGCAGTTCTCCGTCTTTCAGACGGGCACCACCACAACCATCGAGCTTGGCGAGTTCGGAGCCTTCGGCCCAGGTGCGAAACAGGTTTTGGCGCCGCCGTTCCAGCCATCCGAGCGACGCCAGCAGCACAAAGGCCAGCAGCAGAGGAAACCAGAGCAGTCCGTGGCTCATGGGTTAGGCGAAGGACGCTGCGTTCATTCTCCTGCGGTTTGGATCAGTTTGTGCACCAACTGTTCGAGTGTTACGCCGCTGGCCGCCCAGAGCATCGGGAACATGCTCTGGGCCGTGAAACCAGGCAGGGTGTTGATTTCGTTGATCCAGAGCTGATCGTTGGTGTCGTCGTAGAAGAAATCCACCCGACCCATGCCGTTGACGCCCACGGCAGCGCAGGCCTGCAGGGCCTGGGCGCGGATGCGGTCAGCCACTTCATCGGGTAGTGGAGCGGGAATCAACGTGGTGCTGCGCCCTGCGGTGTATTTCGTCTCGTAGTCGTACCAGTCCGCATCAAAACGAACCTCACCGATCACCGAAGCTTCGAGCATGCGTCCCCCCAGGACGGCGCATTCCACCTCTCGGGCGTTGACGCCCTGCTCCACCACCAGCCTTGGATCGAGCGCTGCAGCCTGATTGAGGCCTGCTTCCAGTTCTTGGCGGGAACGCACCTTGCTGATGCCCACCGAGGAGCCGAGATTGGCGGGCTTCACAAAGCAGGGGTAGTTCAGTTCGCGTTCAATCCGATCCATGAGGGCCGATCGGCTGATCGCGTTCTCGAGTTCGGACGCGTGAAGGGCCACATAGGGCACCTGGGACAGCCCGGCGCTGGCGAAAGCAGATTTCATCGCCTGCTTGTCCATGCTGACGGCTGAGCCGAGCACGCCGGCGCCAACGAACGGTTTGCCGGTCAGCTGGAACAACCCCTGAATGGTGCCGTCTTCTCCATTGGGACCATGCAGCACCGGGTACCAGAGGTCGACCGCATCACATCCCTCCGGGAACCCCTGGAATCCTGATGGGGGCAGAGGTGGGTTGAGCTCCGGTGCGGTTTCGGAGGCCAGGGTTGCCTCGGACAGATCTGTTCCCCACCAGCGACCATCACGGTCGATGTAGATCGGCTGCACCGTGTATAGCTCTCGGTTCTGCCCGCTGCGCAGGCCTCGGACGACGGTCGCCGCAGATCGGATCGACACGTCGTGCTCTCCAGAGCGGCCTCCAAAGACGAGCCCGACCGTGATGGGACTGGACGGCATGAATGCGGCGACCCCTGAGCGGAGGGAGCGCCAAAGGTATCAGCGTTGTGCTCAGTGGGGCAGTGGGCTGCCGCTGAGTGAAAAGGAGCGCACCGCATCGATGCGCACCGGTACGAGATCGCCCGCTTTGTAGGCACGACCATCCGCTCCGGTGGAGCTGAAGAAGGTTAAGCGATTGGTGCGGGTTCGCCCCATCAGCTGCGATGGGTCCTTGGGGTTGATGCCCTCCGCCAGCACTTCTTCCGTGCGCCCCTCGTAGCGGGCATTGGCCTTGCGGGCGCAGCGTTCCACCAGGGCATTGATTTCGCGCAGGCGTTCCACCTTCACCTCCTCCGGCAGCTGGTTGTCCCAATGGGCTGCAGGGGTATTGGGCCGGGGTGAATAGGCCGCTGTGTTCACCTGATCGAAACCGATCTCTTCGATCAGATCGAGGGTTCGGCGGTACTGCGCATCGGTTTCGCCAGGGAAGGCAACGATCACATCGGCACTGAGGGAGGCATCGGGCATGCGCTCACGGATGCGGTCGATGATCCGCCGGTAGCGCTCAACGGTGTAGCCCCGGGCCATGGCCTGCAACACGTCGTTGTCGCCGCTCTGAAACGGAATGTGGAAGTGTTCGCAGAGCTTGGGCAGGTCGGCACAGGCATCGATCAGCCGCTCGGTGAAGTAGCGCGGATGGCTGGTGGCAAAACGGATCCGTTCAATGCCCTCTACGTCGTGGACGTGATGGAGCAGATCCGTGAGGGTGTGTTGGCGGCGACCCTCCGGCGTGATGCCCGGCAGATCGCGGCCATAGGCATCAATGTTCTGGCCGAGCAGAGTGATCTCCTTGTAGCCCTGGGCGGCAAGACCCTCCATTTCCAGCTTGATCGCCTGGGGCAGCCGTGATTGTTCCTTGCCGCGCACGGAGGGCACCACGCAGTAAGTGCAACGTTCGTTGCAGCCGTAGATCACGTTCACCCAGCCACAGATGCTGCTGTCCCGGCGGGCCGTGGTGATGTCTTCAAGGATGTGGTGGTCTTCGGTGGCGACCACCTGCTGACCGCTGTCCACCTGCAGCAGAAGGGTTTCAAGCCGATTGGCGTGTTGCGGTCCCATCACCAGATCCAGCTCCGGCACCCGCCGGAGCAGGGACTCGCCCTCCTGCTGAGCAACGCAGCCCGCCACCACCAGGGTGAGATTGGGGTTGCTGCGTTTCCTCTGGGCCTGTCTGCCGAGGTAGCTGTAAACCTTCTGCTCGGCGTTGTCCCGGATGGTGCAGGTGTTGTAAAGCACCAGATCGGCATCCAGTTCGGCTGACGCCTCCCGATAGCCCATGGCCTCCAGGATTCCCGCCATCCGTTCGGAGTCCGCCTTGTTCATCTGGCAGCCGAACGTGGTGATCCAGTAGCTGCCGCGCTGGGGGTTGGCGGTGGCGTCAGTGGCGAGGGGGGCGGAGGCGACCAAATCTCTGGCTCAAGCCCTCTCAGTGTGAGTCACAGCGGTGTTGTGTCAGTTTGGAGATTGACAGCCGGATGGCGATGGGCTGGGCCCTCACACGGTTTTCGCTCACCAAGGCCGTGCCCCTCACGATCAGCAGAGGCACCACAGCTGCCGTGGTGCGGTTGGAGCTCAGGTTGGAACGTGATGGGCTGGTGGGCCGCGGCGAGACCGGGGGATTTGAGACCGGCCACCGAGCCTTTGCCCTTGAGGCTGTGGAACAGGAACTGCTGGGGCTTTTGCCGCAACTGGAAGCTCTGGATCCCCACCGTCCGCAATGGTTTGAGCCCCTGCTTGCATCCCTGAGTCCCCCGGCCCGTTGTGCCATCGACCTGGCCTTGTGGGACTGGCATGGGCAACGGCTCGGCCATCCGCTGTGGCGGCTCTGGGGATTGGACCCAGCCGAGGGTGTGGCCACCAGCGTCACCCTGGGACTGGCTTCAGTGGATGCCGTGTTGGATCGTCTCGAACGCTGGTGGACGCAGCTGCCGGCGACGCGGGTGAAGCTCAAGCTGGGCAGCCCTGACGGCTTGGACCACGACCTCAGCCTGTTGGGGGCGGTGGCTCAGGCCATCACGGATCGATCCCAGCGGCAGGGTGTGGCCATCGAACTGCAGGTGGATGCCAATGGCGGATGGACCGTGAATCAGGCCAGGCAAATGCTGGAGCCCCTGGCCGCACACCAGGTGGTGCTGCTGGAGCAGCCTCTGGCTCCAGACCTGGATCCCACGCAGGACACAGCAGGATTCGCGGCGCTGCACCGGCACTGTCCGATGGCCTTGGTGGCGGATGAAAGTTGCTGGGATCTGGAGGATCTGCTGCGCCTGGCCCCAGTGGTGGATGGCGTGAATCTCAAGCTGCTCAAGACCGGGGGGCTCAGTCAGGCCTTGTTAATGGCCCAAGTGGCGCAGAAGAAGGAGCTGGACCTGATGGTGGGTTGCTACTCCGACAGTTCGTTGTTGAACGGTGCAGCGGCCCAGATCTTGCCTCTGATTCGTTGGCCGGATCTCGACAGCCATCTCAACTTGGTGGATGACCCCTTTGTTGGCCTTGAGTTGCAGGACGATCGTCTGCGGCCTTCTGCGATGGCTGGATTGGGGATCCGCCAGGCAGGAGGCACAGCTGCGTGATGAGCGGGATTCAAGCGCCGTCGGGATTTCGGGAGATGCGGTTGGTGCTGCTCCAACACGGCGGTTTGGCCAGCCTCACCGGCAAGACCGGTCTGGCCATGCTCCGCCACCGTGCTGGACCGATCGTCGCGGTGATCGATCCCGACCATGCGGGCCAGTCTCTGCAACGCGTCACCGGCATCGAGCGTGATGTGCCGGTGGTGGCGGACTTGTCTGCTGCTCTGCCCTACGAGCCTGAGGTTGCTGTGGTGGGCCTGGCTCCTTCGGGGGGGCGGCTGCCTGATCCTGTTCGCCACGACGCCTTGGCGGCGTTGCGCGCAGGCCTTCATCTCGCCAGCGGACTCCACACCCGCCTGGCCGAAGATCCCGAACTGGCAGACGCCTGCTGGCGCGACCGTTGGATATGGGATCTGCGCCGGGAGCCGGAAGGCCTCAACGTTGGCCAGGCACGCGCCGCAGAGCTTCCCTGCCGGCGCCTTCTGGCGATTGGCACCGATATGGCTGTCGGCAAGATGAGCGCATGCCTGTCTCTCCTGGAGGCAGCCCAGCGCTCCGGGATCCCCGCGCGCTTTGTGGGCACAGGGCAGGCCGGAATTCTGATCAGCGGAGAAGGGGTCGCCCTGGATGCTGTGCGCGTCGATTACGCCGCCGGTGCGGTAGAGGCGGCGGTGCTTCGCGCGGCGGCGGCTCTGCCGGAGCAGGGTCTTGTGCTGGTGGAGGGTCAGGGATCGCTCTGCCATCCGGCCTCCACGGCCACGTTGCCGCTGTTGCGGGGCACGCAGCCGACGGCCCTGTTGCTCGTGCATCGGGCAGCACAGCAGACCATCGATCGACTGCCTCAGATCCTGCTTCCAAGCCTTGAGGCCTTGGTGGCCACCACAGAATCCCTGGCGAGCTGGGCGCGGCCTGATGGGGCTGCTGAGCCAGCCAAGGTGGCCGCTGTCGCCCTTAACACCGCCCGCCTTGATGAGGCTCAGGCTCGAGACGAGGTGGAGCGCATCCGCCGGACGCTGGGTCTGCCCTGCACAGATCCGATCCGCTGGGGAGCAGAACCGCTTCTCAGGACTTTGTTGAATTGTTGAGAGGGCGAGCGAGGGGATTCGAACCCCCGAATAGCGGCGCCACAAGCCGCTGCCTTAACCACTTGGCGACGCCCGCCGCGTCCGTGAGAATCTACCAACACGAGCTGCAGCCTGCCTGGTGTCCTCTTCATCGCGTCCGCAAGGTCGGTCTGCTCTGGCGATGTTGGCGGGGGGGATTGCAGCGGTCGGGGTGCTCTCGCTGGTGGTGTCCAACCCGTCGTTGGAGGACTATCAAGCTCATGCCGGTGATCAGCTGCTCCAGTTGGGCACCAAGGAACTGTGCGACGAGCCGACCCTGCCGATGGTGCTCCGTCTCTGGATTCGCAATTGCCCTGAGCTGATCGCCTCCCAGCGGGATGCACTGGCGGCGTTGGCGGGTCAGTTCACCACCCGGCGAAACTTGTTGGTGGCCAGTCTGTATTCCACCCGGATGGAAAGGAAGGAGATACTGCCCGGTCTGCGCCTGCCTGGTTTTGAAGTGCTCAGCCTTGGTGTGGCCGGTCGTTTCGTGGTCCTCAGCACCGATGCCAGAAACGGTGCTGAGCGGTGATGGATGCCCCGTCGCTTGAGTCCAAGCCGGGGAGTGGTGTCCTTGAGGCCTGGGCGCCCCTGGGACTGCTGGATTTCGCCTCTTCAACGCCCTTGCCGGAGGTTGAGAAGCAAGGGCTGACGCCCGTGCGCCTGGCCTGGGAGCAGGGGCGTCTGCGGGAGCCCCAGCCCCTGTCTGCCGAACGCGAGCCACCGTCTCGAATGGTGTTGCCGCGCTTGGTCGACTGCCATGTCCATCTGGACAAGGCCTACACCTGGCAGGAGCATCCCAACCTCAGCGGCAGCTACGGGGGTGCCCTGGAGGCCAACCTGCGGGAGCACAGCTCCCGAACCGTGGCCTGCGTGCTTCAACGCGGAGAACGCGCCATGGAGAGAGCGTTCGCCCATGGGCTGCGGGCCATGCGCAGCCATGTGGACAGTGGAGGCCCTGGCGCTGAGCCCAGCTGGGATGCCTTGCTCACCCTGCAGCAGCGCTGGCGCCGCCGCATCGACTTGCAGCTGGTGGCGCTGGTGCCCTTGGAATTCTGGTGTTCAGCTGAAGCG
Source organism: Synechococcus sp. N19 (assembly GCF_900474045.1). NCBI lineage: Bacteria > Bacillati > Cyanobacteriota > Cyanophyceae > Synechococcales > Synechococcaceae > Synechococcus > Synechococcus sp. N19. Next base: position 134,551 of record NZ_UCNR01000009.1, on the reverse strand, counting down.
GATGCTCTGGCGCGTCGTGTGGCCGCCAGTGGCGGCTGCCTTGGTGGTGTTCTGACACCTCCTTGTGGAGCGGCCGTGGTCACGGAGCAGTTGGAGGTGTTGTTGCGCCTGGCTGATCGCCACAACTGCGGCGTCGATCTGCACATCGATGAGGCGGATCATGGTCCGGCGCAGGGCATGGTTCAGCTGTTGAAGGCCCTGCAGCGCGTGCCGCTGCAGGTTCCCGTCACCTGCAGCCATGCCAGCAGTCTTTCCCTTCTGTCGGCGTCCTCTCTGGCGCGGTTGGCAGAGCGCATGGCAGCAGCGCAGCTCAGTGTGATTGCCCTGCCCCTGACCAATGCCTGGTTGCTCGCACGGGCGGACGATGCAACTCCCCTTCAGCGTCCGCAGGCCCCGATCCGTCAGTTGCAACGTTCCGGTGTTCCTGTGGCGGTGGCGGGTGACAACGTGGCCGATCCCTGGTTCCCGGGAGGTGACTTCGATCCCTTGGCCCTGCTGGCCGCATCGATTCCGTTGACTCAGTTGTTGCCCTGGCAGCGTCTGGGCCTGGCCCCTTTCACCACGGCACCGCCGGCCATTCTTCAACTGGAATGGGATGGGGTGCTGCGGGCCGGCGCTCCTGCCGATCTGATCAGCATGGAGGTCCAGGGATGGTCGGACCTGATCCGTTGTGCTCCTCAGCGTCAGGTTCTCGTGGACGGCCACTGGCAGTCGTCGCCAGGCGCTAGACCCTGACCAGTGTTACGCCACGCCATGGGTCGCGCCGAAGCCTTGATTGCCCTGCGGCAAGCCCTCAGCGTTGATCCGGAACTGGAGTTGTTGGATGAACCGGGGGAGCTGCAGCGCCATTCCCGGGACGCCTTTGAGTACTCCCCCGTGCTGACGCCGCGGCTGGAGGCCTGCCGTGCTGAGTTGGTGGTGCGTCCGCGCACGGTGGATGCCGTTGAACGGCTGGCTTCGGCCTGCGCCGAGCACCAGGTTCCCTTAACCCTGCGCGGCTCCGGGACAGGGAACTACGGCCAGTGTGTGCCTCTGCAGGGCGGCGTGGTGATGCTCACCACGGCCCTGCGGCAGATTCGCTCGATTGATCCGATCACCGGGGTGGTGACCGTGGAACCGGGCTGTGTGATGCGCGATCTGGATCAGGAGTTGCGCCGCCATGGACGCCAGCTGCGCTTGATGCCCAGCACCTGGCGCAGCGCCACAATTGGCGGCTTTGTGGCAGGGGGCTCTGGGGGCATCGGTTCCCTGCGCTGGGGCTTCCTGCGGGATCCAGGTCATCTGCTCGGGTTGGAGATCGTGCCGCTACGCCCCGATGCCCGGCGCCATCAACTCGGCGAGATGGATGCGGAGGCTTTGAATCACGCCTACGGCACCAACGGCATCATCACGGCCCTCAGCCTGGCCACAGCTCCAGCGGTCAACTGGCACCAGGTGAGTGTGGACTGCGAGCACTGGGAGCAGGCGATTGAGCTGATGCAACGGATCGCTGCCTCGGCCTTGGATCTCCATTTGGCGAGCCTGCTCGAACAGCCGCTATTGCCCCGGATGCCCAGCTGGGGTGGTCCTGCCGTCTCGGCGCACCGGCTGCTGTTGCTTGTTGCCCCCGATGGGCTCAACAGCCTGCAACGGATGGCGCAGTCAGCTGGCGCCATCCTGCGGGATCTCGGCCCTGAGGATTTCTCCGGGGGTAATGGCTTGCGCGAGCTGAGCTGGAACCACACCACCCTGCATGTGCGGGCTTCAGAGCCGGGATGGACCTACCTGCAGATGTTGTTGCCGCAACCGGAGGCCCCAGCGATGGCGGCCTTGAAGCAGCGCTGGGGTGATGCCCTGCTCTGGCATCTCGAGCTTGTGCGTCAGCAGGGCTGTCCTCGGCTGGCGGCTCTGCCGCTCGTGCGTTGGCAGGGGGCAGATCAGCTGAAGCGGTTGATGGACGACTGCAGGGCCGCGGGTGCCGTGTTGTTCAACCCCCACGTGATCACCGTGGAAGACGGCGGCCTTGGCGTAATCGATGCCGATCAGGTGGCGGCCAAGCAGCGCTTTGATCCCGAGGGCCTGCTCAATCCCGGCAAGCTTCGAGGTTGGGAGGAGCGCTCCTGAGGATCAGCAGCCCAAGCTGTCGAAGGTGGAAACTCCGGTGCTGGGGTTGATGCCATCGGCCTCGCTGCACAGCCGGCGTTGATCATCACGATCGAGCAGGGCATCCGTGAAATCGGCCCCCTCGATCTGAGCGTTGCTGAAGCTGCTGCCCGACGCAATGATCCCCGTCAGCACGGCATTGCGTAGATCGGTGGCGACGAAGTCGGCGCGATCCATCAGGGCGTCGGAGAGGTCAGCTCCCTGGAAATCAGCTTCGGTAAAGGCCCCTTGGGTGAGGATCGCGCCATGCAGGTTGGTGCCCCGGAAGTTCGCTCCGCGGCCCACGGCTCCGGCGAAGGATGTGTTGGCCAGGTTCTGCCCCTCGAAGTCGCCGTTGCTCTGGTTGGTGAGCGTGTAGTCCACCTTTTCCTGGAACAGGGCACGATCCTGCAGTCCCACTCCAGCTGAGGTGTCCAGGGCCTGGACCGGCGTTGCCATGAGCAGGAGGGGCAGGAGAAGGCCCAGCAACCAGGAGATTCGCAGCACAGTTCACGCCCAAGCTGTGCTCACTCTGCCGTTACAACGCCGCGAGCGAACAGTTCACCGATCAGATAAAGCGATCCGGCAACAATCGGCATCGGTGTCGGCCATCCATTGCTGCTGAGCTGGTGCAGCACGCTGTCGAGCCCGTCGGCCTCCTGCAGCTGGTGCTCGAGCTGGGGCAGTGCCTGGAGGAGGGCCGAACGACTCCAGCTCCTGTGGCTTGGTACCGGAATGATCCAGGCCTGGTCCTGGGGCTGCAGCAGCGTCTGGAGCATGGCGACAGCGTCCTTATGGGCCTGAATCGCCAGGATCCAAACAACACCGTTGCAGGCACCACTCCACTGGCTGCGTTCTTCGGCCAGCTGCACTGCGGCCGGTGGATTGTGGGCTCCATCGAGGCGAAGCGTGTGGACGCCCCAATGCACGGTTTGCAGGCGACCGGGCCAGTGGGCCTTGGCGAAGCCCTCCTGAATCACCGCCTCAGGCAACGACCAGCCCAGGCCCGAGAGGGCTTGCAAGGCACCGAGGGCCACAGCGGCGTTGCTTCGCTGAATGGCGCCGGGCAAGCCCAGCTGCCAGCTTGAATTCAGCGGCTTCACCCAGTGGAGCGTGGCCTGCTGAGTGCGGCAGGTTGTTTCCAGGACCTCCTGCACTTCAGGGGCTTGGGCTCCACTGATCACGGTCGCCTGAGGCGGGATCGCTGCCGCTTTTTCGGTTGCGATGGCGGTGAGGCTGTGGCCCAGGTGCTCGCAGTGGTCCATCCCAATGCTGGCGACGGCCACCACAGGACGGCAGGGATGGGCCGTGGTGGCATCAAGCCGTCCCCCCAGCCCCACTTCCAGCACCAGCAGGTCGCAGGCGTGCCGGTGGAACTCCAGCAGGGCTGCGGTCACCAGCAGTTCAAACGGGGTGAGCCGATGCCGTTCGTTCAGGGGCTGGAGCGCCTGCAACCGGCTGCGCAGGGTTTCAATCGCAATGGGGGTCCCCTGGATCCGGATGCGTTCACACCAGCTCACCAGGTGAGGGGAGGTGGTGACCCCGCAGCGGAGGCCGGCGGCACAGAGGACTGATTCCAGAAAGCTGACGATGGATCCCTTCCCGTTGGTGCCCAGCACCTGAATCGCGGGAATCGTCCGACAGGGATGGTCGAGCTCGTGCAGGGCCGCATCCATGCGATCCAACTGCAGATCCATGCCACGCAGGTCGAAGCGTGGGATTAGATCAGACAGATCGTCCACTCAGCTGAGGCTGGAGAGGGTTGCCGCCAGACGGCACAGCAGCTCGCGCACCTCGCGCTTGTTGATGGTCAGTGGGGGCACCATGCGCAGCACCGAGGGGCCGGCCGCCACCAGCAGCAGACCGTGGTCGATGGCGGCTTTCGCCAGCGCGGGGGCCGTCCAACTGCTGCCCTCCCGGATCACGATGCCCTGCAGCAGGCCCCAGCCCCGCACGCCTTGCAGGTGCTCGGGGAAACAGTTCACAAGCTCCTGGAGCCCGTCACACAGTTGTTCGCCTCGGGCTGTGACGTTGGTCAGCAGATCTCGTCGTTCGATTTCGGTGGCCACCGTCAACCCCGCCCGGCAGGCAAAGGGATTGCCGCCGAAGGTGCTGGCATGGTCGCCGGGTTCAAACACATCAGCTGACGCGTTCACCAGCAGGGCACCAATGGCATGACCACCGCCCAGGCCCTTGGCCAGGGTGAAGGCGTCAGGGGTTATGCCCAGTTGCTCATAACCCCAGAGGCGGCCACTCCGACCCATGCCCACCTGCACCTCATCCAGGATCAGCAGGATGTTTCGCTCCTTGCAGATCTCGCGCAGGCGTGAGAAGAAAGTGCGGTCTCCAGGGTTGACGCCACCCTCTCCTTGCAGGGGTTCAACCAGAACGGCCGCGATTGAGGGACCGGACTGTTCGTAGCGGTTGATCAGGGCTTCGAGGGCCTTCAGATCGTTGTAGGGGAAATAATCAAACCCGGTCACCATGGGCTCGAAACCCTTGTGGTACTTGGGTTGACCGGTGGCGGTGACCGCCGCGAGCGTGCGGCCATGGAAGCTGGCTGCTGCCGTGAGGATCACTGGCTGTTCGATGCCGCGCCGTTGATGGCCGTGCTTGCGCGCCAGCTTGATCGCGGCCTCATTGGCTTCGGCGCCGGAATTACAGAAGAAGACGCTGTCGGCACAGCTGTTGCACACCAGCCAGCTGGCCAGCTCTTCCTGTTCCGGAATCCGATAGAGGTTGGACACATGCTGGAGCCGTCCCAGCTGCTTGCGCAGAGCCCGCTGCATGGCCCTGTCGCTGTGGCCCAGGGTGCAGGTGGCAATGCCAGCAACAGCATCCAGGTAGCGCCGCCCTTGGGTGTCCTTGACCCAGCAGCCCTTTCCCTTGGCCAGAGCCAAGGGGAAACGGCCGTAAGTGTTCATGACGGCGGAGGGATGGGAGCCGGGGGACTTGAACCCCCAAGACCAGTGGCCGGCTGATTTTGAGTCAGCTGCGTCTACCAATTCCGCCAGGCTCCCGCACGGAGATTGTATTGATTGAAGGGCCCCTCTTCAGAGGATGTTGCGCTTCACCTCAGCGCCGGCAGCGCTGAGCTTGGCTTCAAGGTCGTCGTAGCCCCGATCAAGGTGCTTCAGACCAGCCACTTCGGTGATTCCTTTAGCGGAGAGGCCAGCCAGCACCATGGCAGCGGCTGCACGGAGGTCGGTGCCGGTGACGGGCGCCGCGCTCAGCTGAGCCACGCCTTCAACGATGGCTGTGCTGCCCTTGAGCCGAATCGATGCCCCCATGCGCTGCAGCTCGGCCACATGTTGCAGCCGGTTTTCGTAGATCTTCTCGCTGATCACGCTGGTGCCCTTCGCGGTACACATCAGGGCCATGAACGGTGCCTGAAGATCGGTTGGAAACCCGGGAAACGGTTGGGTGGTGATGTCCACGGCCGTGATCTCGCCGGGGGTGATCGTCACGGCTCTCCCCTTGATCTCGATGGAGCAGCCGCAATCGCGAAGCTTTTGGATTACAGCGCTGAGATGCTCGGGAATCACGGGCTCCACCACCAGTGGTGAGCGCGTGATGGCGGCCGCCATCAGGAACGTTCCGGCTTCGATGCGATCCGGGATCACCGGATAGTTGGTGCAACCTCGGAGCCGCTCCACCCCTTGAACGGTGATCACCGGGCCGCCAGCGCCGCTCACCTGGGCTCCCATGCTGTTGAGCAGGTTGGCCAGGTCCTGCACTTCAGGTTCCTGAGCAGCGTTTTCGATGGTGGAGACCCCATCGGCCAGCACCGCTGCCATCAAAATGGTTTCGGTTGCGCCAACGCTGGGGCAGTCGAGCACGATCTGAGCGCCTGTCAGGCTTTTTTTGCTGCCGGGCACTGAGGCCGTGACAATTCCGTGCTCCACGTTGACGACGGCGCCGAGGGCTTTCAAACCGCGGATGTGTTCGACAACGGGACGAGCCCCGATGCGGCAACCCCCTGGAAGGGGGACCCGTGCGTGTCCCAGGCGTCCGAGCAGGGGCCCAATACTGAAAAAACTTGCGCGAAGGCTGTTGACCAGCTCGTAGGGAGGGGCCGAGCCACTGAGCTCGGCGGCGGTGAGGCGAATGCAGCCCGACTGCCTGTCGACCTGAACCCCCAGAGCTTCAAGGATGGCGCTCATGCCATCGATGTCTGTGAGAGAGGGAATGTTGGTCAGCTCAATGGTCTCCTCGCTCAGGAGGCTGGCTGTCATCAGCACCAGGGCGGAGTTTTTCGCGCCACTGACGCGAAGCGTTCCCTTCAAGGCATGGCCGCCGCTGACATTGAGGCGTTGCTTGAGACTCTCCTGAGACACTTCTGCAACGGCCATCATCGATGAGCTGATCCCCTATGTCCGGATTTTGGCAACAGTCTTTGAGACCGTCTAGACGGCCGGCGTCCAAACTGGACAGTTTGTTACTGGGCCGGGGCAGCCACGGATCGGCGATGCCCTATGTTCATCCGGTCGAACACGACACGCCAGCGGATGTGGCGGAATTGGTAGACGCGCTAGTTTCAGGTACTAGTGGTGGCAACATCGTGGGAGTTCAAGTCTCCCCATCCGCACTAACTTTGTCGGGTAGCAGCTCTCGACAATCATGATCGTTCTCAAGATCTCCAATGCTTCGGAAGTTGTTGCTTCCAAGGTTGGCAAGTTCCTTGAGCTTCTCACTCCTGATTCCATCGATCACACCACCGTTGAGGATCAAGTGATCAAAAAAATGATCGAAAACCTTGCGGCGGAGGGAATCAAGGGGGAGATCGCAGCCATCAACGGCCTTGAGTTGGATGGCGAAAATCTGAGCGTTCACAAAGGCCTGAACGTGCGCAAACACGCAGCGTTCTGAGTCGTTCTCTGGATTCCTCCTCTCCCCTGATCAGCAGCCGACGCAATCCCCTGGTCAAACGTCTGCGAACCCTGGCCACCCGTGCGGGTCGAGAGGCCGAGGGGCTGTTGCTTCTTGAGGGCACCCACCTGTTGCAGGAAGTTCTCAGGCAGGGCAGCGCGCCTGAGGAAATCATCGCCACCGAAGCCTGGTTGCAAGGTCATTCGGCCCTGGCTGCACGTTGTTCTCAGGCGCGATGGCGGATCGTCACCGATGAGGTGTTGCGGGCTGCGCTCACAACAGTCACACCCGATGGTGTTGCCTGCCTGAGCCCCCTGGATCGACTGCCCACTGTCCCTCCAGAGCTGGACTTTCTCCTTGTCTTGGATCGGATTCAGGATCCTGGAAATCTGGGCACATTGCTGCGCACAGCCCTGGCGGCTGACGTCAACGCGGTCTGGATGGGTGCTGGTGTTGATCCCCTCGGGACGAAGGTGTTGCGGGCCTCTGCCGGTGCTCTACTTCAGCTGCCGCATCAACGCTTTGGCCCGAGCGAAGCGATGGCGATTTCACAGCTTCAGCAGGAACTGAAGCTGCTGGTGGCCCTGGGTGTGCAGGTGGTGGCCACGCTTGTGCCCGATGCGACCAAGGCTGACCCCCCTGTTCCCTACTGGGATCTCGACTGGACGCTGCCGACGGCGCTGGTGCTGGGAACCGAGGGTGCAGGTCTGCATCCGGACCTGCAGGCCTGCTGCACCCATGCCGTCACGCTCCCCCACAGCGCACGGGTGGAATCCCTGAATGTGGCGTCTGCCGCTGTTCCTCTCCTTCTGGAGCGGCGAAGAGCGACAATGACCGCCACATCGCAGCAGTTCGGGTGAGCGACGCCAGCTTCGACTTCGACGTCATTGTTATTGGAGCCGGCTACGGCGGCTTCGACGCTGCCAAACATGCCGCCGAACACGGCTTGAAGACGGCGATCGTTGAATCCCGAGATATGGGTGGCACCTGTGTGAACAGAGGTTGTGTTCCCTCCAAGGCGCTGCTGGCTGCCAGTGGAAAAGTGCGGGAACTGGCGGACGACAAGCACCTCGCGAGCTTTGGAATTCATGCTGCTCCTGTGCGGTTCGAGCGGCAGAAGATCGCTGATCACGCCAATCAACTGGTTCAGACCATTCGCACCAACCTCACCAAAACCCTTGAGCGGGCAGGGGTGACGATCCTCCGAGGCCACGGCCGTCTGGAGGGCAGCCAGAAGGTGGGGCTGCGGGAGCCCAGCGGGGTGGACAGGGTGCTGACCGCCAAGGACGTGATCATCGCCACGGGGTCTGATCCCTTTGTGCCGCCAGGCATCGAAACCGATGGCCGCACGGTGTTCACCAGCGACGAAGCCATCAACCTGGAATGGCTGCCCCGTTGGATCGCCATCATCGGCAGCGGCTACATCGGCCTTGAATTCGCTGATGTGTACACCGCCCTCGGTTGCGAGGTGACGATGATCGAGGCCATGGACAAGGTGATGCCCACCTTTGATCCCGACATCGCCAAGATCGCTGGGCGTCATCTGATTGATGGTCGCGATATCGATGCGCGTTCCGGTCTGCTGGCCCGCAAGGTCACCCCGGGCTGTCCCGTGCAGATCGAACTGACTGATTTCAACAGCCGTGAACTGGTGGAGACCCTGGAGGTGGATGCCGTTCTGGTGGCCACAGGCCGTGTTCCCAGCAGCAAGGGCCTCAACCTGGAGTCGCTCAATGTGGAGACGAACCGTGGCTTCGTCCCGATCGACGACGCCATGCGCGTTCTGGTGAACGGCCAACCTGTTCCCCATCTCTGGGCCGTCGGCGACGTGACCGGCAAGCTGATGCTGGCCCACACGGCTGCTGCCCAAGGCACCGTTGCGGTGGACAACATCCTTGGCCATAGGCGCGAGATCGATTACCGCAGCATTCCGGCAGCCACCTTCACCCATCCCGAGATCAGCTCTGTTGGCCTGACTGAGGCGGATGCCAAAGCTTTGGCGGAGAAGGATGGCTTCCAGCTTGGTTCCGTTCGCAGCTACTTCAAGGCCAATTCCAAAGCTCTGGCTGAGCTGGACAGCGATGGCCTGATGAAGCTGCTGTTCAACAAAACCAGTGGTGAAGTGCTTGGCGCCCACATTTATGGACTTCACGCCGCCGACCTGATCCAGGAGGTGGCCAATGCCGTTGCCCGGCGCCAGAGCGTGCGTCAGCTCGCCACCGAAGTGCACACCCACCCGACCCTCAGCGAGGTGGTGGAGGTCGCGTACAAGCAAGCTGCCGCCCAGCTGGCCGCCTGATCCCGTCCCGCTTTTTTCGTTCCAATCTTTCCCCTCTTCCATGGAGATCCGCCGTCGTCCCCCCAACCCCAAGGTGCGGGTGGCCCATCTCGAATATGCGGTGCCCCACGACGACGAGGAACCGCGTCACATCCTCGAGAAGATTGTCTGGGAAAAAGATCGTGAGATCGATGCCGCCCGCGATAAGGTTCCTCTCGACAACCTGAAGCAGCAGATTGCCAAGCTTCCCCCCACCAAGGATTTCCTGGGGGCGCTTCAGGCGGCCGCCACGAAACCCGCGGTGATCGCTGAGGTGAAAAAAGCGAGCCCCAGCAAAGGGGTGATCCGTGAGGATTTCGACCCGGTGGCGATCGCCAAGGCCTACGCCGCTGGCGGTGCAAGCTGCCTCTCGGTGCTCACCGACAAAACCTTCTTCCAGGGTGGCTTTGATGTCCTGGTGCAGGTGCGTCAGGCCGTAGACCTGCCTCTGCTCTGCAAGGAGTTTGTGCTGAGCCCCTACCAGCTGTTCCAGGCCAGGGCGGCCGGGGCTGACGCGGTGCTGCTGATTGCTGCCATCCTTTCGGATCAGGATCTTCGTTATCTCAACAAGGCTGCGGCGGCTCTGGGCCTCACCGTGTTGGTGGAGGTTCACGACGCCACCGAAATGGACCGTGTGCTGAGCATTGGTGGCTTCCCCCTGATTGGAATCAACAACCGTGATCTCACCAGCTTCGAGACGGATCTGGCCACGACCGAACGGCTGCTGGTCGATTTCAACGACCGGTTGAAGCAACAGGGGGTGCTGCTGGTGAGTGAATCGGGTCTGTTCAGTCGGGCCGATCTCGACCGTGTCCAAGCCGCCGGTGCTGGGGCTGTGCTGGTGGGTGAAGCCCTGATGCGGCAGCCGGATGTTGAAGCTGGTCTGGTGAAGTTGATCCAGCCCGGTTAAGGCCGTTCTTCTTTCAGTGCTGATGCAGAATTGCGACATTCTGGCCGTTCTTTGTGCTGATTAGCCTTTTGACCGGTGTCTCAGCCGGGGCTGTTCATGTGGTCGGTGGAGCTGACCACCTGGTGGCGATGGCTCCCTTCTCCCTGAGCAAGCCATGGGCCGCCTTTCGTCATGCCCTGGCTTGGGGTGCTGGTCACTCCGCCGGAGTTGTGGTTCTGGCGTTGATCGCCATTGGTCTGAAAGACCTGGCCCACGTGGAGGCCATGTCGTCTTGGGCGGAATTTCTGGTGGGTGTGGCCCTGCTGGTGGTGGGTGCCCTGGCCGTGCGCACGGCGTTCGGGCTGGAACTGCACACCCATGAGCACCGCCACGACGGTGCCGCCGAGCATCGTCATCTCCATCTGCATGTGCGCGGCGCCAGCAACCACCGTCGCCATGTTCATGCCTCCTCGGGCCTGGGCTTGCTGCATGGACTGGCGGGGGCCAGTCACCTGCTGGCTGTGATTCCTGCTTTGGCCCTGCCGCCCCATGCCGCTGTGGGCTACCTCGTGGCTTACTTGCTTGGATCCATCGGCGCCATGGTGGCCGTTGTGTCGGTGGTCTCGTTTCTCACCCTCCGCAGCGGTGCCCGGATGATGCCCTTCCTCGTGGGCGGTACGGGTGCTCTCTCAATCATCACCGGGGCCGTCTGGCTGCAGAAGACCTCACCGGCTCTGTTCTGATTCCTCGAGCGGGAGCCTGCCCACCACCTCACCAATCAACAGCTTGGCTGGCACCGCTCCGAGTTGGCGGCTGTCGATGCTTTCAACGGGATTGTCTCCCAACAACCAAAGCCCTGTGAAGTCCACTCGGCTGAGGCGCTTGATCAGGCGCAGCCCGCTTCGCTGGGGATGCCAGGTCACGACCACGGATCCCGGGCTGGGTGCGGCCGTCTGTCCCAGCCGTCTGACCAGAACCCGGTCTCCGGGTTCGAGGGTGGGTTGCATCGATCGTCCTTCGATGCGCAGCAGCAGACGTCGCCCACAAAAAAGCAGCAACAGGTCGCGAAGACCTGCTGCTGCGATGAGGGGATGGGTTCTGTCTGAACTCAGGATGCGGTGACCCAGGCGTCGGAACGGCCCTTGGACTGCCAGAACATGCCGTGGATTTTTTCAACGGCGGCCATCAGTTCCTCAGCCTTGGCCTGATCGATGTTCACCTTGCAGGCGCTGCAGAGTTTGGCTGCTTTCCAGAAGGTGTCGTGCAGGTCGGGGAAGGTGGCCAGGTGATCGGGCTTGAAGTAGTCGGTCCAGAGGATCAACAGCTCTTTCTTGGTCTTCTGTGCTTCCTCTTCCTTGATGGCCACGTAGCGGCCGAAGGTGTTGTTGTAAGCGGCCAGGGCAGCGGCGTCACCAGCTGCGGGAGCTTCCATCGCCTTCAGCTTTTTGGTCATCGACAGAACGGCTTCGGCTGCCACGCGAGCGGAAGCCGGGTCGTACACGCCACAAGGACCGTCGCAGTGGGCTTCTGCCACGGGAGCAGGGAGGGCACATGCAAGGGCGGAAAGGGCCGAGCGCAGCATCGGTTCAGAGCGGAATTAGCTTGAGTTGAGCCTATCTTCCGCTTACTTCTTCACGTCGAGCAGTTCCACCTCGAAGATCAAGGTTGCATTGGGGGGAATCACACCTCCGGCGCCACGGGTTCCGTAGGCGAGGTCGGAAGGGATCACCAGCTTGCGCTTGCCGCCCACTTTCATGCCGGCGACGCCTTCATCCCAACCCTTGATCACCCGGCCAGCCCCGAGGGGGAAGCTGAAGGGGGTGCCCCGGTCGTAGCTGGCATCGAACTGCTGCCCATCCTCCAGGGTGCCGCGGTAGTGCACCACCACCGTTTGGCCGGGGGTGGCCTCGTCGCCGCTGCCCATCTCCAGCTCGATGATTTTCAGACCACTGGCGGTGATGGTGGTGTCTGGTGCATCGAGGGGGCCGCCGAGGGCTGAGGCGTCGGCGGGAGCGGAATCGTTGGCCATGGCGAAAAGAGTCGGGTTGGGGTCGTCAGGGTCGAGTTCGAAGCTCAACGCCTGCTGGGGTTTCGAAGCCTCGCTGCGAACGGCAGCAGGCTGCGCCGGGGCTGCGGAAACGGTGGAGGGGGCCACGATCTGGCTGACCAGGGCCAGGAGCAGGCAGGCCACACAGACCGTTGTGCTGATGATGATGTCGCGCACGGAAAGGCTTCTGTTGCGCTGATTCTGACCTCCGGTCCGCGGCGTCGGCGTTCATTCAGGCCGGTTCATCTGCCGAAGCTGTTGCTCGAGGCGATCAATGCGGCCGCGCAGCTCATCCACTTCCTTCTGGCTTGGAACGCCGAAGTCCTGGAGAAGGTTGTCGCGGTTGCGTTCCAGGTTGCGCCCCATCTGCTGTTCCAGTTCGGGGGTTTCCCCGCGCAGGGCCTTGAGCACGTCGTCCACCAATGCGGACGCTTCGTTCGGATCCAGCCGGCCACTGCTCACCCAGTTCTGGGTGACGCCGCGCAGACGCTCAGCAACGAGGGTGGTGGTGCCCAGGCCGCGGAGCAGCAGTTGCTGAAGAGGATTCGCGGCATCCATGGCGACAGGTGGACGGGTCCGATCCAGGATGCCTTTGGCCGGGACTGCTGACCATGGGCAATCACCAACTGCAGGCCGGATCGCGGGCCCTGTTGGGCGGCGTTCTGGCTGGTGTGGCTCCATCCCTCGGCGGACCCCTGCTGATGGTCCCCGCCCTGGCGCTGCTCTGGTCCGTGGTTGAGCGTCCCCGCTGGTCGGCGGCCTGGGGACTGCTGGCCGTTTTGATCAGCCACCGTTGGTTGCTGGCCCTGCATCCACTCACCTGGATGGGCGTTCCCGCCTGGCTCAGCCTGCCTGTGGCGCTGGCCCTCTGGTTGGCCTGCGGGAGCCTTGCCGCTCTGCTCCTGGCCGGATGGTCTGTTCTGTCGCGGCGTCTGCCTCGCCGTTGGCCGCGTCCAGTGCGGCTGATGCTGCTGGCCGGGCTCTGGGCCCTGGCTGAACTGGTGCTGTCGGGGTCGCCGTTGTTCTGGATCGGCGTCGGCGGCACCACCCTTCCCTGGGACCGCCCCCTGGCGGGATTGGCCCGCTGGTTCGGTTCTGGAGGGCTGACCTGGCTGCAGTTGTGCTGGGGCTGCTGCCTGCTGGCGCTGTTCGAGCAACCCGCAGCCTGGCGTCGCTGGGGCCTGCTCGGATTGGCCAGTGTGCTTCTGGCCCATAGCTTGGGCAGCTGGCTGTTGTTGGCGCCGCCGCCGCCGGTCGGTTCCGTTGCTCTGGGGGTCTGGCAACCCGCTGTTCCCACGCGAGAAAAGTTCGATCTGGAGCGTCAACAGGCGCTTCCCCAAGCTCTGGTGGAGGCGATGCGTCAGCTGGAGCCCACCAATCCGGCTGCTGTGGTGGCTCCGGAAGGAGCGCTGCCGGCGCGTTTTCAGCTGCCGGTCGAGGCTCCAGCCATTCCTGTGATCAGTGGTGGATTTCGTTGGGTCCGGGGTCAGCAACGCAGTTCTCTGTTGCTGTATGAGCCGCCGGACTGGTTTCCTGTTCCCTTGGTTGACAAGCACCGTCTGGTGCCGATCGGGGAATGGATCCCGCCCCTGCCCGCCGGGCTGACGGCAGGACTGTCTGCGGTGGGTGGGTTGACCCCCGGTCCGGCCCCGAGAACGATGGCGGTGGTTGAACCCCCTGCGGCCGTTGCGATCTGCTACGAGATCGCCGATGGTGTGGCTCTGGCCCGTGCCGCTGCCGATGGCGCCACCTGGCTTCTGGCCATTGCCAATCTCGACCCCTACCCGCTGCAGCTGCAGAAGCAGTTTCTTGCCCTGGCGCAGTTACGGGCGATCGAGACAGGACGGGATCTGCTCAGCGTTGGCAACACGGGCCCCACGGCGCTGATTTCGGCCAACGGGACGGTGCAGTGGTTGCTTGCGCCTGAGGCTTCAGGCGTCGCTGAGGCCCTCGTTCAGGTGCGCCAGCGCGTCACGCCCTATTCCCGTTGGATCAGCCCCCCACCCAGAACGGTGTCGCCGTCGTAGAAAACCGCCGCCTGGCCTGGCGTGATCGAGAACTGCTCCTCCTCAAAGCTGAGGCGGCAGCGGTGGGGCCGCTGCCGCTGCTGATCGGCCTCGGTGGCCGGGAGGGGTGAAAGCTCCGCACGTACCGGCGTACTGCGGTAGCGCACTTGCACCTCAACGGTTCGCGGCGCCTCGATCGGGTCAATCGACACCCAGTTCACCGCACCCACCACGCAGCTGTCTCGGCCGGCTTCGGCCCGGGGTGCGACGACCACTCGATTCATCGCAGCGTCAAGGCGGATGACGTGAAGTGGTTCGCGCCAGGCCACACCTAGCCCTTTGCGTTGGCCGATGGTGAAGTGTTCGATGCCGTCGTGCTCGCCCACAACAGTCCCGTCCGAAAGCACGATTTCCCCCTGCCGCGGGGGCAGATAGGCATCCAGGAACGCCCGCATCGATCCGTGGTGGTCGGCCAGGCAAAGATCCTGGCTTTCCGGTTTTTCTGCGGTGCGCAGACCGTGGCGGGCGGCTTCGAGCCTTGTATCGGGTTTGGTCAGTTCCCCCAAGGGAAAAACGATGCGCCCCAGAACCTCCTGGGGCAGGTCGTAGAGGAAATAGCTCTGGTCCTTGCGGGTATCGAGGCCCCGCAACAGCTGATGGCGCCCTTGATCGCCGCCATGGCGGATCCGGGCGTAGTGGCCGGTGGCGATGCGGGGCAGCTTGCGCTCCTGCAGGGCCCAATCAAGCATCGGTCCGAATTTCACCGATCGATTGCATTGGGAGCAGGGCAATGGCGTGATCCCATCGCGATAACCATCCACCAGCCGTTGCACGATCTCCTGTTGGAACGTCTCACGCGTGTCCACCACGTGGTGGGGAATGCCGAGCTGCTCACAGATGCCGGCTGCATCCACCAGCCCCTCGGCGCAACAGGCCCCTTTCCCGCTCATCAGCCAGAGCGTCAGGCCTTCCACCTGCCAGCCCGCCTCCACCAGCAGTGCCGCCGTCAGGGAACTGTCGACGCCTCCAGAAAGACCAACGGCCACGCGGTGCTCCCCTGGCCATTGCCGGAGGCGCTCAAGAGCAGCCTCTCCAGCGCGGGTTGTGGTGGATCCAACGGCCATGGGCGGCGCAGGGAGTTCTCTCCATAGTGAGGTCCCGGCAACCGCAACTGGTGTGGCCTTCCGCTGATCCCGATCATCTGCTTGTGGATGCCGCGTCCATGGCCGCCTTTGAACAGAGGTTGTTCGACAGCGGCATGCCTGTTGCGGCCTTGATGGAGAAGGTGGGGCTGGCCATGGCGGCTTGGCTGCTGGCGCGCCGGGATCTGCTGCGCCATGGCGTGGTTGTCCTGGTGGGCCCCGGTCACAACGGTGGCGATGGTCTCGTGGTGGCTCGGGAGTTGCACCTGGCTGGCGTTGAGGTGTCGTTGTGGTGTCCCCTGCCGATTCGCAAGCCCCTCACCGCTGAACATCTGCGCCATGGCGAGTGGCTTGGTCTGCAGCGCCTGGCTGACGAGCCCGACCCCGGCGGAGCCGCACTGTGGCTGGATGCGGTGTTAGGGCTCGGCCAGAGTCGGCCGCTGCCTGAGTTCTTGGCGGATTTGTTCCGGCGTCGGCAGCAGCTGCAGCCTGGGGCGTTGATCAGCCTGGATCTGCCGTCAGGCCTTTGTTCCGACCAAGGAACCGTGTTGGGCGAGCAGGCAGCTTGTGCCTCGGTCACCCTCAGCGTTGGCTGGATCAAGCGCGGGTTGTGTCTGGACCCGGCCCGTCCCTGGGTGGGTGCGCTGGTGCGGATCGATCTGGGCTCGCCGCCTTTGGTGATGGGCAACGCCGCTGCGGTCTTGCCGCGCCGCCTGCCGGTGACAGAGGCCTGCTCGGCCCCGTTACCGCCGCTGCCGCCCACGGCGATGAAGTACGAACGCGGCCGCTGCCTGGTGGTGGCGGGCAGTGATCGTTATCCCGGCGCAGCACATCTGGCGCTGCGGGGGGCCATGGCCAGTGGCTGCGGCTGTGTTCAGGCCGTTGTGCCGCCCCGTCTGCAATCCGGTTTGTGGCAGGTGTTGCCGGAGGTGATGCAACTGGAGGACGGGGTGATTCCAGAGCGGCTGGATGCTGTTTTGGTCGGTCCCGGTCTGGGGGAGTCCAGCCATTGGTGGAACCATTGGTCGGAGCAGATGCTCAGCGTTGCTGGTTTGCTGGTGCTCGATGCCGATGGCATCAACGGTCTGGCGGCCAGTCCGGAGGGGTGGCGTTGGTTGTTGAAGCGGCGGGGGCCCACCTGGCTCACGCCCCATGCGGCCGAGTTTGCGCGGTTGTTTCCAGACTGTGGAGCAGATGACGCGCTGGAAAGGGCGATGTCAGCAGCCCGCTGCAGCGGTTGCTGCATTTTGCTGAAGGGGGCGCATTCGGTGCTGGCGGATCCATCGGGTGCAGCCGTGGTGCTGACCGGCACGTCCCCACGGGTGGCCCGCACCGGCCTGGGTGACGTGCTGGCCGGTTTTGCCACTGGTTGGGGCGCCCAGGCGGTGGCCGCACAGCAGCAGCCTGGGCTGGAAAGCTTCACTGCCGCTGCGGCTTTGCATGGTTTGGCGGCCGTTCGTGCTCGCTCCAGTGATGCTTCTGCGATTGCGGATTGTTTGAAAATCAATACAGCGCGGTGTCAGAAAAAGCAAACAACGATGTTCAACGAAGTCTGAACAAATGATTCGTTTTGATTGCCTCGACTGGCAGGTCCCACAAGAGCTTTTCTTGGCTTTTAAATCTTTCGTAAATCTGAAATGTTGCGGTTTGCTGTTCTGAATCTGAAGGGTTGCTGAAAACACTTCGACATTCTTTCTGTTCATAGGAAAGTCAACTCACTTCCGCAGCACCCAAGGTGTCCACAGCTTCCAAGCCGCTGGAGACGCAACGCCGGCGCAGCAGCGACCCCGTCAGTTGGTATCTCGCCACCATCGGCAGAATTCCACTCCTCACCCCAGCTGAAGAAATCGAGCTGGGCAATCAGGTGCAGGCCATGATGGCCCTCACCGAAGACGGTTCCCGTGAGTTCGAGGATGGAGAACTCACCACGGCACAGCGCCGTCTCCTGAGGATCGGTCGCCGCGCCAAAGAGCGGATGATGAAGGCCAACCTTCGTCTTGTGGTCAGCGTTGCCAAGAAATATCAAGGCAAAGGTCTGGAATTGCTCGACCTGATTCAGGAGGGCTCCCTCGGCCTTGAGCGTGCTGTCGAGAAGTTCGATCCCACCCGGGGGTACAAGTTCTCCACCTATGCCTTCTGGTGGATCCGCCAGAGCATGACCCGCGCCATTGCCTGCCAATCGCGCACGATCCGGCTTCCCGTTCATCTCAGTGAGCGGCTCACCACGATCCGCAAGGTCAGTCTTGATCTGGCTCACAAGCTCGGCGCCATGCCCAGCCGTGTGGAGATCGCCGAAGCCATGGACATCCCCTTGGATGAGCTGGATTCGCTGCTGCGCCAGGCTCTCACCACCAGCAGCCTGGATGCGCCCGTCAACGGTGAGGAGGGGCGCAGCTTCCTTGGGGATTTGATCGCCGACTCATCCCTCGATGAACCGCTCGAGATCGTGGAACAGCGGATTCATCACGAGCAGCTGGGCCGCTGGTTGAGTCACCTCAGCGAACAGGAGCAGCACGTGCTGCGCATGCGCTTCGGGCTTGAGGGCAACGAGCGCCACACGCTGGCTGAAATCGGACGCCTGATGGAGGTGTCCCGCGAGCGGGTGCGTCAGGTTGAACTCAAGGCGCTGCGCAAGCTGCGCAACCTGACCCGCCGTCTCCCTAGCGGCATCTGAGCCGCCTCGCGAGACGTTGGTTTCAACGGATCCCGTTCGGTTGAATCAGTCTTCCGCCCAGATGTAGCGCGTGAGTTCTGCGGGATCTGGCTCGGGTGCCGAGAGGGCGAAGTCAACGCAGTCCTGAACGATGCCGTCGATCTCCTTTTCGATGGCGCGAAGCTCTTCGCTGTTCACCAGACCCGCTTGGGTCAGGTCCCGCTCGAGGGCTTTGAGGGGATCACGCTTGGCCCAGAACTGCTTTTCTTCCTCCGCCCGCAGTTCGTCCGGGTCGGCCAGGGAATGACCCCGGAAGCGATAGGTGAGGCACTCCAGCAAGGTCGGACCTTCACCCGCCCTGGCCCGTTCCACGGCGCGTTGGGCCGCTGCCCGCACCGCCAGAACGTCCATGCCATCCACTTCTTCTCCGGCCATGCCGAAGGAGCTGGCCTTGCGCCAGATCTCCGGGTCACTGGTGGCCCGGTCGTGGGCCATGCCAATGGCCCATTTGTTGTTTTCGACCACGAAAATGATCGGCAGCTTCCACAGCTGCGCCATGTTCATGCACTCGAAGAACTGACCGTTGTTGCAGGTTCCATCGCCGAAGAACGCTGCTGTCACGGCGTTGCTGGAGGCATCACCGAGGGCGTCGCGCTTGTAGCGGCTGGTGAAGGCAGATCCAAGTGCCACGGGAATGCCCTCAGCGATGAAGGCAAACCCGCCCAGAAGGTGATGCTCCTTGGAGAACAGGTGCATTGAGCCGCCACGACCCTTGCTGCAACCGGTCTCCTTGCCGAAGAGTTCGCTCATCACTTCGCGGGCCGGCACGCCGGCACTCAAGGCATGCACGTGGTCGCGGTAGGTGCTGCAGAACCAGTCGTGCTGACGCTTCATCGCACCGATCACACCGGTGCTCACCGCTTCCTGACCGTTGTAGAGGTGCACGAAGCCAAACATCTTGCCCCGGTAGTACATCTCGGCGCATTTGTCCTCGAAGCGCCGGCCCAGGGTCATGTCCCGGTATAGCTCCAGACCGGTCTCCCGGTCCACGCTGGCCCGTTGTGCCGTCACCAATTTGGAGAGTCGTTCGGCATGGGGACCAGCAGTCGCAGTGCCAATCGGAGCGGAATCGACAGCGAGGTCCTGACCCATGTCCACCTAAGGGATTGCGATCAACTTTAAGGGCCAACCGACGAGCGATGGGCAAAACCCCTGACACTGACTAAGATCCGCGTCTCCTCGCAGCGGCGCTGTTGGATCTGCCCATCGATCATTTCCGACTTCTTGGCGTCAGTCCATCGGCAGCGCCAGAGGCGATTCTGCGCCGCTTGGAAACCCGCTGTGACAGTCCTCCGGATCAGGGCTTCACCCACGAGGTTCTGCTCCTAAGGGCCGATCTGCTGCGCCGCTCCGCTGATCTGCTGACCGATCCCGCCGACAGGGCCGAGTACGAAGCAGCCCTGTTGCGCCTCAGTGAATCCCATCCCAACGGCACGGTGGGCTTGGACCTTCCCACCAGCAGTGAGGTGGCGGGCCTGATGCTGCTTTGGGAGGCCAATGGAGCTCTCGAGGCCTTTCAGTTGGCGCGGCAGGGTCTCCAACCGCCTCAGGCCCCCGCCCTCGGCAGTGGCCGTGAAGCAGACCTGACGCTCCTGGCTGCCCTGGCCTGCCGCGATGCTGCCGTGGAGGAACAGGACCAACGGCGCTATGAGTCGGCGGCCCAACTTTTGATCGACGGCATTGAGCTGCAACAACGGATGGGCAAGCTCCCCGACCAGCAGCGCCAGTTGGAAGACGCCTTGCAAGGGCTGACTCCCTTTAGGATTTTGGATCTGCTCAGCCGTGATCTCGGCGATCAGGACTCCCATCAACGGGGGTTGACGCTGTTGGATGCGCTGGTTGTGGCCCGTGGTGGCCTGGAGGCCACCGATGCTGATGGTGATCAGCCCGGCAGCCTCAGCCAGGAGGATTTCGAATCGTTCTTCCATCAGATCCGCCGCTT
This sequence comes from Synechococcus sp. N19, assembly GCF_900474045.1. Taxonomy (NCBI): domain Bacteria; kingdom Bacillati; phylum Cyanobacteriota; class Cyanophyceae; order Synechococcales; family Synechococcaceae; genus Synechococcus; species Synechococcus sp. N19. The sequence goes on along the minus strand of NZ_UCNR01000009.1, from coordinate 114,505 downwards.
CCTCACCGTTCAGGAGCAGATCGATCTGTTCAGCCGCTGGTTTGAGGGGGGCGCAGCCGATGCCGGTTTCCTCACGGTTCTGGCTCTCACTGCAGCAGGGTTCTCGCGGCGCAAGCCTGAGTTCCTCGAGCAGGCCCGCGACCGGCTGCAGACGCTTGCCAATGCCGACCTCGATCCCATGCCGCTGCTTGGCTGCCTGGATCTGCTGTTGGGCAACGTCAAGGATGCGGATCGGCATTTCGCCGTCCTGAGAGATCCGGATCTTCAGGCCTGGTTTTTGAATCACCCTGGTGATCGGTTGGCCGCCCAATGCGAATACTGCCGGGCCTGGCTTGAACGCGATGTGTTGCCGGGATATCGCGACGTCGATGCCTCCGGTGCTGATCTGGATGCCTGGTTCGCTGATCGTGACGTGCAGGGTTTTGTCGATCGTCTCGATCGCAAGGCGTCGCGCCAGATCGGTGCTGAAGAGATCAGCCTGGCCTGGGCAACGGCAGGCGATGCATCCCTTGCGGCCTCGAGCGGCGCAGCTGAATCAGACCAGGACGTTGACGCCGAAGACGCGGATGCCACGCCGTTCTGGCAGCAACGTTTCTGGCAGCAACGTTTTTGCCAGCAAAGTTGGTTCCGACCCGCTGCTGCCGCTGTTGCCCTGGTCGGGATCACCGTTGCGGGTTTCGGCCTGGTTCGACGCAGCTGGGATCCTGCGCCGCTGTTGCCGGAAACCGCTTCACTCTCCGCTGAGCAGCAGGCAGGCGACGAGGTTGACGAGACGCAGACGCTCGATGCTCCTTCGTCTCCGGTGAATGACGAGCTGGTGGATGACGAGCCCATCGCCAGCCTGAAGCCCGACCTTGAGCCTTCAGCGCCCACAGAACCACTGCTCAGTGAGGCCCCCACCCAAGCTGAGCTTCAGGCTTTGCTCCAGGGATGGCTTGATGCCAAGGCGTTGATGCTCTCCGGTGAGCCGGCTGATCTTTCCGTCGTGGCGAGGGAGCCCCTGGTGAAGCGCGTGGAGCTTGAGCGGGAAGCTGATCAGGCTGCAGGGCGATCCAAGTCGATTGATGCCTCCATCACCAGCATCGAGGTGGTCGACCGCAAGCCTCAGAGGATTGAACTGCTGGCCCAGGTGGCTTACAGCGATCGCCTTCAGGCTGCTGATGGAACCGTCATTGATGAGACGGCACCGACTGATTTCAGCGTGACCTACGTGCTCGGCAGAGATGGAACCCAATGGCGTTTGCACGACTACATCCCGGGTTCCTGAGTTGCTTGCCCGGGTTGCTTGACCGTCGCTTTTTACGATCACCACATTGATCCAGGGGCGTAACGCCGATGTTCGACGAGCTTTCAGCCCGTTTTGAGGATGCGGTCAAGGGGCTGCGTGGCCAAGACTGCATCAGCGAAACCAACGTTGATGGAGCCCTGAAGGACGTCCGTCGGGCCTTGCTGGAAGCTGACGTCAGCCTGCCGGTGGTGAAGGAGTTCGTGGCTGAGGTCCGCGACAAAGCCGTTGGTGCGGAGGTGGTGCGCGGGGTCAGCCCGGATCAGAAGTTCATCCAGGTGGTCCATGAACAGCTCGTGGAGGTCATGGGGGGCGATAACGCTCCTCTGGCCAAGGCGGCTGAAGCTCCCACCGTCGTGTTGATGGCCGGTCTTCAGGGTGCCGGTAAAACCACCGCAACGGCCAAGTTGGGCCTCCACCTCAAGGATCAGGGTCGACGAGCCCTGATGGTCGGCGCCGACGTTTACCGACCAGCCGCCATCGAGCAGTTGAAAACGCTCGGTGCTCAGATCGATGTAGAGGTGTTCAGCCTCGGTGCTGAGGTCAAACCGGAAGACATTGCAGCTGCTGGTCTGGCCAAGGCGAAAGAGGAAGGCTTCGACACGCTCCTGGTCGACACCGCCGGTCGCCTCCAGATCGACACCGAGATGATGGAGGAGATGGTGAGGATCCGCACCGCTGTGCAGCCCGATGAGGTGCTGCTGGTGGTGGATTCGATGATCGGTCAGGAAGCGGCCGAACTCACCCGCGCCTTCCACGACCAGGTGGGCATCACCGGAGCGGTGCTCACCAAGCTTGATGGTGATTCCCGCGGTGGTGCCGCCCTTTCGATCCGCAAGGTGAGCGGTCAGCCGATCAAGTTCATCGGCACCGGAGAGAAGGTGGAGGCCCTGCAGCCGTTCCATCCCGAACGGATGGCCAGCCGCATCCTCGGCATGGGTGATGTGCTGACGCTGGTGGAGAAGGCCCAGAAGGAGGTCGAACTCGCCGACGTCGAAAAGATGCAGAAGAAGCTGCAGGAGGCGACGTTTGATTTCTCGGACTTCGTGAAGCAGATGCGCTTGATCAAGCGCATGGGCTCGCTGGGGGGTCTGATGAAAATGATCCCGGGCATGAACAAGATCGATGACGGCATGCTCAAGCAGGGGGAGCAGCAGCTCAAGCGCATCGAGGCCATGATCGGCTCGATGACCCAGCAGGAGCGGGAAAATCCCGACCTCCTGGCGAGTCAACCCTCAAGGCGTCGCCGGATTGCCAGCGGCAGCGGCCATCAGGCCGCAGATGTGGACAAGGTGCTGGCCGACTTCCAGAAAATGCGCGGTTTCATGCAGCAGATGAGCCAGGGCAACATGCCCGGCATGGGCGGAATGCCCGGGATGGGCGGAATGCCTGGGATGCCCGGAATGGGTGGCATGCCTGGCATGGGCGGAATGCCAGGAATGCCTGGAATGGGTGGCATGCCCGGAGGTGGAGGTCGTCCCGGTCGCGGTGGACCACCGAAGCGGCAGCGACCCGCCAAGAAGAAGAAGGGCTTCGGGGATCTGTGAGGGCGGAACGGTATGGTGGTTGTTTGGCGGGCCTTCGGGCGTCGCCGGACCACCTCTTTTCCTTCATTCCAGGGCCACGATGATCAAGCTCCGCCTGAAGCGGTTTGGCAAGAAGCGGGAAGCGAGCTTCCGCCTCGTGGCCTGCAACAGCACCTCACGTCGGGACGGTCGTCCCCTTCAGGAGCTGGGCTTCTACAACCCGCGGACGAAGGAAACGCGCCTCGACACCGAGGCCATCCGTGAGCGTCTGGGTCAGGGTGCCCAACCCACCGATGTGGTTCGCACGCTGCTCGAGCGCGGCGGTCTTCTGGAAAAGACCGTGCGTCCTGCAGAGACCGTGGGCAAGGCCAAGCAAGCGGCCAAGCGTGAAGCTGATGCCAAGCAAGCCGCCAAGGAGGCTGCTGAGGCCAAGGCTGCAGCTGCTGAGGAGAAGGCTGCAGAAGCTGAAGCTTCCGATTCCTCAGAATCCGACTCCACCGAGGGCTGATCATTCCGGTGTCTGACGACGGCGAACGCGGCCGTTTCGTTTTCGACCTGCCTGATCCCGATGCTGCACTGGCCCTCGCCGGTGAAGCCGAAACAACCCTGCATCGCCTGGAAGCTCTGACAGGAGCCTCCATGGTGTTGCGGGGTCTTCAACTGGTGATCACCGGGCGGCCAACCCAGATTGAGAGGGCTGCTGCGGTTGTCGAATTGGTGCGCCCGATCTGGCAGGACGGCCAGTCGGTGTCACCGGTGGACCTCCAGTCGGCGCTGGGAGCACTCAACACCGGCCGTGGCGATGACCATGCCGCCATGGGCGAGCAGGTGTTGGCGAAAAGCCAGAAGGGCAACCTGCTGCGCCCGCGCACCCTGCGCCAGAAGAAATACGTGGACGCCATGGAGCGCCACGACCTCACCTTTGCCCTCGGTCCTGCCGGCACCGGCAAAACCTTTCTCGCCACCGTTCTCGCAGTTCGGATGCTCACCGAACGCAAGGTGGAGCGTTTGATTCTCACCCGGCCGGCTGTTGAAGCCGGGGAGCGCCTGGGCTTCCTGCCGGGCGACCTGCAGCAGAAGGTGGACCCCTATCTGCGTCCGCTCTACGACGCTTTGCATTCCCTGCTCGGCGCGGAGAAAACCACTGTGCTGTTGGAGAAGGGCGTGATCGAGGTCGCTCCCCTGGCCTACATGCGAGGCCGCACCCTGAGCGATGCCTTTGTGATCCTGGATGAGGCGCAGAACACCACGCCGGCTCAGATGCGCATGGTGCTCACCCGCCTGGGGGAGCGTTCGCGAATGGTCGTGACCGGAGACATCACCCAGGTGGATCTTCCGTCCACCGTGCAGAGCGGTTTGGTGGAGGCGTCCGAGGTGTTGGAGGGCGTTGAAGGGGTTGCGGTCTGCCGCCTCACCGCTGCGGATGTTGTGCGCCACCCCCTCGTGCAGCGGGTGGTGGAGGCCTATGCCCGCCGGGACGAACGCAAAACGCCCAAAGTTCAGCGTCGATAGGGAGATCCACACCCCAATCCCTTGTCACCGCTGGCAGGATGTGATGAGTCTTTGGTGACCTGGTCGACATGCCAGCAAGCAGCAATTTCCAGGAGGCGATCCGCGAGGCGCAATCGAGCGCCCTCGTCGGCCCCAACGTCGTCAATAAAGCGCTGCCCTACGTCGGCGGCGGCATGGTGCTCACTTCAATCGGTGTGATTGGTGGTCTCTCGATGATGGCCACACCGCTGTTCATGCCCCTGTTTTGGGTGGCTGTGATCGGCAACCTGGTGCTGTTCTTCGTGGCGCAGAACGTCGCCTTGAAGGGCAATAACGCCACAGCCTTGCCGCTGCTGTCGGTCTACAGCCTGATCACCGGTTTCACCCTGAGTGGTCTCGTGGCTTTGGCGGGAGCCGTTGCGGGTGTGGGTGCAGTCGGTACCGCCGCACTGGCCACCGGAATCACCTTCGTGATTGCCTCGATCGTTGGCCGTCGCATGAGCGATTCCGTTGGCCAGGCGCTCTCCGGAGTGGTGGGTCTTGGATTGATCGGCCTGATTCTGGCGATGGTCGTCCAGTTCATCGGCGGCATCTTTGCCCCTGCCATGTTCCATGGCACCAGCTTTGAGCTGATGATCGCCGGATTCGGCACCGTTCTCTTCGTGGGCGCCGCCTTCGTCGACTTTTATACGATGCCCCGCTCCTACCGGGATGACCAATACCTGGCAGGTGCCCTGAGTATGTACCTCACCTACATCAACCTGTTCATCTTCATCCTGCGCCTGATCATCGTGCTCAACGGTGGTGGTCGTCGCGACTGACCGTTACGGCTGATCCTCGCGACTGACGATGCCAACGCAACGAATCCACCTTCGCCCCGGCCTGTCCGGGGCTTTTTTTGTGGCTCAGCCCTCAGCCACGGCATAGACGCTGTCTCCGATGGCTTGTTTCTGCTCGGCGTCGTACCCCCACTTCTCCAGGAAGGCAACGTCCTCACCGCGGTTGTCGAGGGCTGCGGCCAGCAGTTGCTCCAGGCGCTCCTTCACCTCTGCTGGTTCCAGCAGCCTGAGCAGTTCAATGCAACGGCTGCTGACCCGCTCCGAGCCGGCCTGCTGGGCCTCATCTCCCGCGCGCCGGTGATGCACGGCCATGGCGGTGCTCATGGCCAGATTGCGAACGCTCAGATCCACAACGCCAGCACCGGCGCCCCGCAGTTGCCCCACGACGGCATCGGGCAGACGATCCATCAGCACGCTCTCGCCCGCCAGGCTCACCACGAAAAATCCCCGGGCACCATCACGGCTGGCCACCATTTCACCGATGCGGTCGGCCAGCACCTCATCGCTGATCTCCTCGTTGTCCCACTGCTGCAGCCAGGCCGCTGTGATCTCCATGGCCTGCTGGAAGGTGGGCTGCTGATCCGCCATGGACCTTTTCAATTCCTGCCCTAAGGCTATGGGTCGATTCAACGGGTCGATCCAATGGCGGCGCAGACTTAGAGGATGCAAGCAACTCCCCTGCTAGAGGATTACCGCTCTGGCTTCATCGCACTGATCGGTCGCCCGAACGTGGGCAAATCCACGCTGGTGAATCAGCTGGTGGGGGAGAAGGTGGCCATCACATCGCCCGTGGCCCAGACCACCCGCAACCGCCTGCGGGCCATCCTCACCACGGAGGTGGCCCAGATGGTTCTGGTGGACACGCCTGGCATCCACAAACCCCACCACTTGCTAGGGGAACGGCTGGTGAAGAGTGCCCGCAGCGCCATCGGTGAAGTGGACCTGGTGGTGTTGCTGTTGGAGGGCTGCGAGCGCCCTGGGCGCGGTGATGCCTTCATCGTGAATCTGCTGCAGCAGCAGTCCCTGCCGGTGCTGGTGGCCCTGAACAAGTGGGACAAGCTGGCGGAGGAGCTCCGCTCCGAAGCGGAAGAGGCCTATGCCGCCCTGCTGCAGGAGACGAATTGGCCGGTGCACCGCTGCAGCGCCCTGTCAGGCGATGGCTGCGCAGAGCTCACAGCAGCGATGGCGGCTCAGTTGCCCTTGGGGCCACAGCTGTATCCGCCCGAGATGGTGAGTGATCAACCGGAGCGGGTGCTGCTGGGGGAACTCATTCGCGAGCAGGTGCTTCTGCACACGCGGGAGGAGGTGCCCCACAGCGTTGCCGTCACAATTGATCGCGTTGAGGAGTTGCCGGCCAAGGGCAAGGGTGCGGGACGCACGGCCGTCTTGGCCACGGTTCTGGTGGAACGGAAGAGTCAAAAGGGGATCCTGATCGGCAAAGGCGGAGCGATGCTCAAGACGATCGGCCAGGGGGCGCGGCTGCAGATGCAGGTGCTGATTGATGGGCCGGTGTATCTGGAGCTGTTCGTCAAGGTGGTGCCTGATTGGCGCAGCAAACCGGCCCGATTGGCGGAGCTGGGTTACACAGGGGATCAATAACAAGAAGCGCCTGCCCCACGGCTGAGAGGATGGGTGCATGAGTGAACAAGCCTTTCCCCCGGAAGACCCTGGCTCCTTTCTGAGCCTCTGCGACGGGGAGTGGATGAGCCTGCGCAGTTGCTTTGAGCTGGCTGCCGGTGGTGATGACGAGTGGCACAGCAGTGAACGGGGTGAACTCACCGTTCGCTGCGTGAGCGAGCAGGGGGCTCTCGGCCAACTGCAGGTGCAGGCCCCTGGTGGAACCAGCAGCACCCTCACCTTCGCCGCTGATGGACAGCTGATCCTCGATGGTGATTCCCCAGGCAACTGGAGGTTCTGGCCTGACGGCAGCATGGAGCTGAACCTCAACCGGGCTGACGGCGTGCAGGTTCAGGAGCGGATCTGGTTCACGCGGGCGAATCTGCGCCTGCGCAGCACCACGGCGGTGGATGCTCAGGGAACACCGGTGCAGGGCAGTTTCTGCACGGACATCCGCAGGGTGTCCAAACCCGCGGCCTGAGGCGGCATGGCCCCCTACCGCCTTGATGTGGTGAGCCTGGCGCCGCAGGCGTTTGCTCCTCTGCTGGAGCTGGGGGTGATCGGTCGTGCCTTCAACGCGGGCATTGCCGAGTTGCATCTGCACAACCCCAGGGACTTCGCCACGGATCGCCATCGCAAGGTGGACGACGAGCCTTACGGGGGCGGTGCCGGCATGGTGCTCAAGCCCGAGCCGGTGTTCGCCGCGATGGAGGCGATTCCCCGCAGTCCCCGCAGCCGGGTGCTGTTGATGTCACCGCAGGGGCGTCCCCTGCAGCAGGCGGATCTGCAGCGTTGGTCCAGTGACCACGATCAACTGGTTTTCCTCTGCGGTCACTACGAGGGCTTCGACGAGCGGATTCGCGGCCTGGCCGATGAGGAGGTGTCGATGGGTGATTTCGTCCTCACCGGTGGTGAGCTGCCGGCGATGACGGTGATCAACGGTGTTGTGCGCCTGCTGCCCGGCACGGTGGGGACCGCCGATTCCCTGGTGGAGGAAAGCCACAGTGCACTCCTCCTGGAACACCCGCATTACACCCGCCCCGCCGACTTCCGCGGCATGACCGTTCCGGATGTGCTGCGCAGTGGCGACCACGGTGCCATCGCCCGATGGCGCCAGGAGCAGCGGGAGCAGCGCACCCGCGAGCGGCGGCCCGATCTGTTTGCCCGCTGGCAGACCGCGACAATGGATGCCCCTTCAGATCCCGGCATGGAGCTGCGCATCGGCAACGGATACGACATCCATCGGCTGGTGCCCGGACGGGCCCTCATCCTCGGGGGTGTGACCCTGGACCATCCCGATGGTCTTGGCCTAGATGGCCACAGCGATGCCGATGTGCTTGTGCATGCGGTGATGGATGCGCTGCTCGGGGCCCTCGCCCTCGGTGACATCGGCAAGTATTTCCCCCCCACCGATCCCCAATGGCAAGGGGCCGACAGCTTGAAGCTGCTGGATCAGGTGGTGACGCTGGTGAAGGAGCGCGGCTGGTCGGTGGTGAACATCGATGCGGTGGTGATCGCTGAGCGCCCCAAGCTCAAGCCGCACATCACCGAGATGAGCAGCCGAATGGCGTCTGCGATCGGCATCGCCCCCGATGCCGTGGGTGTAAAGGCCACCACCAATGAAGGCATGGGTCCGGAGGGACGGGAAGAGGGCATTAGTTGCCAGGCTGTGGCCCTGTTGCAGCGGAGCTGAACCGTGCATCGCCTCCGGTCTGTTCTGCCTAGGGTCATCGCACCTTGTTTGGCGCTGGTTCTCTTGTTGGGCGGGCTTTCGGAGACAGAGGTGCGGGCAGAGTGCGACCCGACACGTGGTGACGTGGTGGCTGTGGTGGAGCACCTGAGGCTGCAGGTCCCCCGGGAGAGCCGTGAGCAGTGGATGGCGGCGGAACGCGGCAGCTGGGAGCCTTGGCTGAAGCAACAGCCGGGTTTTCTGGGCCGTGATCTGTTCTGGGATCCGGCCACTGAAGAGGGAACGTTGCTGATTCGTTGGAGCAGTCGTAAGGCATGGAAATCGATCTCCATGGCCGAGGTGGAGACTGTTCAGGAGCGCTTTGAGACCTTGGCCCGCGAGCAAACAGGACAGCGCCAGGGCAACCCATTCCCGCTGGTGTTTGAAGGGGAACTGTTGCCGCAGTGACCACCCCGGATGCTCGCCTCGATCTGCGGCGCCGTCAGCGCTTGGGCATGGTCGAGGCCGTGTGGGGGGAACACAAGACAGCCGATCAGATCATCGCCATCCTTGAAAGCTTTGCCGCTGCAGGAGAACTGGGTCTGGTGACCCGGGTGGATCCCGAAAAGGCGGCACGGGTGTGTGAGGCGTTACCAGCGGTGGAGCTGCATGCCGACGCTCGCTGCCTCACCCTGGGTGCATTGCCTCCTGTGCCTGCGTCACCGGCTGCGGTGGCGGTGCTCAGCGGAGGCAGCAGTGATCGCACGGTGGTGGCGGAGGTCAGCTTGGCCCTGCGTTGCCACGGCATCGGCGTGGATTCTGTGATGGATGTGGGGGTGGCTGGATTGCACCGCTTGTTGGATCAACTGCCCCGTCTGGCCACGGCGCGGATCCTGATCGCCTGCGCGGGAATGGAGGGTGCGTTGCCGACGGTGCTGGCTGGTCTGGTGCCGCAGCCGGTGATCGGCGTCCCGGTTTCGGTTGGCTATGGAATCAGTGCAGGGGGACGAACCGCTTTGGAAGGCATGCTCGCCAGCTGTGCCCCAGGCTTGACGGTGGTGAATATCGACAACGGCTACGGCGCAGCCATGGCTGCATTGCGGATGCTCCGCGGCTGTGCCCCGGACACTTCAAGCTGAGGCTTCAAGCCGCAGCGGAAGGATCGATCTGGCCGAGACGCTGCAGCTCAGCACTGTTGTGATCGCACTCCACCTGCTGAAGCGCATGCACAAGAGCATCCAGATCAGCCCGAGCCAGCTCACCGTCCTGTTGCCATTGCATGGAGCGGGGGTCGGGAGCCAACGCTGTAGGTGCGCAATCTGATAAGGCCAAGTTAGGCCTGATTGCTGGGGAGAAATACTCAGAAAACCTGTAGATGAGCCACGAATGGCTCTGGCATCTCAGAGGTGTTGGAGGTTGGGGTAAGCCGTCACCAGGTCGTTGGCGCTCAGCACATCTCCGCGACCTTCCGGTTGCCAGATCACTTCGAGGGCCATGAGTTCACTGGAGGCTGTGGAACCAAGAATGCGCAGGGTCTGGCGCAGATCTTCTCCGGTGTCGACTCCGGCGAGCTTGGCCGATGCCGTGGAGGCCACCAGCAAGGTCACAACGATGAATTCGTTGGTGGCATCAGCGTCTCCAGTGCTGTTGCTCGTGTCCGTGGTCCGCTGTCCGCCGACGTTGCTGGTGAGCTCAGCGTCCAGCTTGCTGCGCTCGTTCATCGAGAGGCGATTGAACGTCGATTCAGCCGAACTGAAGGGAACACTGCCGCTCTCGGCATTGGCGTAAACCCAGAGGTCCGGTTGGCGCAGCAGGGCCAGGGTTGTCTCCTGCAGCAGTCTTTGCAGACCGGCGGAACTGCTGGTGTCTGAAGAGGCGGCCAAGGAGCGCAGATCGTCCTGCAGGGATTTGGCACTGGCCAGCAGGCCCACCTGCACCTGAATCATGTTCACGTTGCGCGGCATGGCCGGCGCTGCAGCAGCACCACCGATCGAGGGGGCATTGCCAACGCCACGAATGGCGTTCACCAGCACGCCTGCGACCGCCATCAGGATCAGCAGACCAAACAGCCCGCCCCCACCGAAGCCGAAGATGGGGATGAGGAAGGGAAAGCCCATCCCGCCGCCGCGGTAGCCACCGCCGTAGCTGCCACCCCGGTAACTCCCACCGGATCGCGGCATCGAAGGAGCGCGGAAACTGCCCCCTCCCATGCGCCCACCGCGGGCGGCATCAGCCGGCTGTGCCTGGAACAGGCAGAGCCCCACAATCACCAGCGGCAACAGGAGCGATGCGAGCAGTCGTCGGGATCGTGTCAACAGTCGGGGAGTGGCCACAGCAGCGCCCACAGCATTGTCCTGGCGACTCTAGGAACCACCACCAACGATGGTGACGATCTCAAGGGTGTCGTCATCCTTCACCACGATGCTGTCCCAGCGGCTGCGGGGTGCGATCACACCGTTGTGCTCGGCCACCACCAGCTGGGGGTTGTTGGCCAGCAAGGCAACAACCGCCGCCAGGCTGGCGGGATCCGGTGCTGGATCCAGCACGCGGGTTTCACCGTTGACCATCAGGGTGAGAGGCATGGCTCAGAACGTGGCGTGGTCCAGCTGCTGGAGCAGTTGCCGCGAGGCCAGACCGCTGTCATCTGCGTGCATGATCGCGCCGATCACTGCCGCGCGCTGGCCACCTGCCGTGAGCAGTGCGGGCAGGTTGGCCGAGGTGATTCCTCCGATGGCGAAGACGGGGCGTTGGCTGATCGCAGTGGCCTGCGCCAGGAGCTCCATACCAACAGGCTTCCGCTCGGGTTTGACGGCCGTGCAATGGATCGGGCCAAATCCGAGATAGTCGATTGGCTCCTGCTGAGCCTGATGAACCTGATCGATGCTGTGGGTGCTGCGGCCCAGCAGACGACCAACGCCCAACAGATCGCGGGCCACCTCGCTGGGCATGTCGTCCTGGCCCAGGTGCACCCCATCCGCATCCACCGCCAGGGCCAGGTCCACACGGTCATTGATGAACAACAGCGCCCCGAAGCGGTTGCAGAGCTGCCTGAGCTGCTGAGCTTCCCGCAGGCGTTCGCGGTCGTTCCCCGCTTTGCAGCGGTACTGCACCATCCCAACGCCGTTCCGCAGGGCGGCCTCCACCCGATCGGTCAGGTCATCGCAGGGGGTCGTGATCAGGCAGAGGCGAGCGTCCTTGAGTTTGTTGCGTCGCCGTGCTCCCAGGGTGGCGTTGAGGCAGGTCACCTCCAGGTCGTAAAGCCCGTAGCGGATCGCTGCGGCTTCAGCAGCCAGCGCAGGATCGATGGTGCGGCCGTACTCCTCCAGCACCCGCAACGCCTCCTGCACCCGGGCGCAGTTGGCCGCCACCACGTGGTCGGGGCTGTGGCGATCGAGTTGGGCCGGATGCTCCAGTCCGGCGCCGGTGTCGGTGCTGGTGGAGCGGGCCTGCTTGTAGCTGTCGTGATGCAGTCGCCCCAGCCGTTGACGCCAGTCCTTGAGGCGCACCACCAGATCCTGTTGCTCCAGCCCGAAGCGGCACCAGTCCTCAACCACCCTCAGGCCTTCCCGGGCACGGTCGAGGTTGGCGTCGATCAGGCGTGCCACCCGTGGATCCAGGGATGTCTCGCTTGGGGTTGGATTCATGGCACCCTGTGGGCAACGGTTTCGGCGTCGGTCATGGAGAACGGTGGTTCTGAGAGCACCATGCACGTTCTGGTCTGGGGAATCGTCCTTCTCGGCGGCATCGGCGTGTTCATCGTCTGGGGTCTGGTGAATGCCTATCCGACCGTGGCCTGAGAGCCGGTCTGAAGAATCTCGCGGGCCTGGGCTGCGTCGCGGCCTATCTGGCTGCTGAGCTCTTCGAGGCCGCTGAATTTGGTCTGGCCGCGCAAGCGCTGCACCGGCTCGACGCCCAGCTCCCGGCCTTCCAGTTCCAGGCTCTGATCAAGCAGGTGCACCTCCACGGCTGAAGGGGACGTGGGGTCGATCGTGGGTTGGGGCCCGAGGTTCATCACGGCTGGCAGCCGATCGCCATCCCCATCCAGTTGGGCCCAGGCGGCGTAGACGCCAAGCCCTGGCAAGGCCTTACGGCCATCCACCTGGAGATTGGCGGTGGGCCAGCCCAGTTCACGCCCCAGGCCTCGGCCCCGCACCACCCGTCCCTGAAAGCGGTAGGCCCGGCCCAGCAAGGCTTTGGCGGTAGTGAGGTCAGCCTGGTCGAGGGCCGCGCGGATGCGGCTGCTGCTCATCCGGCCCTCTTGGTCTTCAACGATCGGCACCACCTTCACCTCAACGCCGCTGCGAGCCGCCAGCCGTTCCAGCATCTCGGCGTCACCGCGCCGCTGATGACCGAAGCGGAAGTTGGTGCCCACGGCAATGCGCCGGGCCTGAAGTGTGTTCAGCAGCACGCTGGTGACGAAGTCCTCCGCACTCAGTTGAGCCAGCTCGCGGGTGAAGGGCACCAGCACGAGCTGCTGGATCCCCAGGGGTTCGAGCAGAGCGAGTTTTTCGCTGGGTAGATCCAGCCTCAGGCGTGCCTCCCCGAACAGCACTTCACGGGGATGCGGCCAGAAGCTCACCACCGAGGCAACGGCATCGTCCGGGCTGTCCTGGATGGCCTCGGCGATCACGTGGCGATGGCCGGCATGCAGGCCATCGAAACTCCCCAGCGCCAGGGCAGTGGGCCGACGGGCTTCCTCTGGAGAGCAGAGCGGAATCAAAGAGGTGCAGGAGGGGCGCTTTGGTGGCAAGTTTGAACGACCGAGCACCAGGGCATGCCAGACCGCCTCGATTTCCAGAAGTTGTCGTTCGGCGTGCGTCGGATGGGATGGATCCGGTTCTGGATCCAGGTGGTTCTCGGCATTGTTGTGGTGGGCGTTCTGCTGTTCAACAACATCGGCGGCAGCCTGGCCCGTAATTCCGAACGTGCCGTGGGTCTGGGGCCTGGCCTTTCGCTCACATCCCTGGCCTTCCTCGTGCTGCTGTTCAGCCTCTGGCAGGGCTGGCTGATCGTTCGGACCGGTCGGGCCATCGACAGCGCGGCCCGTCCCAGTCGGGGCGAGGTGGCGCGGCTGATCAAACGGGGGCTGTTGGCGGATCTTCTGGGTCTCACCTTCGCCACCATCGGCTATCAGGCCCTCGCCGGCAGCCTATTCGTGCAGGCCTCAATGCAGACTCCCGGCATTGCCATCGGCGGCCGCGGCATGGCCGACAACCTGGCAATCACCTCTCTGGAAATGCTGTCTGTGCTCAGCAACACCCAGGTGCTGTTCGCCCACATGATCGGGGTGTTGTTCTCCCTCTGGTTGTTGCAGCGGGTTTACCGCACCAGTTGATCCTTGAGCTTGAGCTGTGGCAGTCCGCTGAGGGGGCCCCGCCAGAACAGGTCGGGCTGGATCGGTGTGAGTGAGGGGGAATTGGCATGGATCTGGGCCACATCACTGGGCCAGTCCCGGGGGCCTTCACCGGCTGATTCCAGATCCTGAACGGCTTCTCCGGCCAGCCAGTAGTAGGCGCGGCCACGGGGGTCTTCCCGACGGCTGAATTGCTCGTCGTAGCGCCGGATCGAGAGACGGGTCCAGCGCAGGGCTCCCATCTCCTCCCGGGCACAGGGGGGGATGTTGAGGTTGAGCAGCAGGTTGTCGGGCCACTGGTCGGCGATGGCCTGTTCACTCACCTCAAGGGCAAGGTCGGCGGCCGCCTGGAACTGACGCCACTGGAAGCAGGCGCTGCTCACCGCCAGGGAACGAATGCCCTCAAGGGTGCCTTCCATGGCTGCGGCAACGGTGCCGGAGCAGAACACATCTGTTCCCAGGTTGGGGCCGTGATTGATGCCGGAGAGCACCAGGTCTGGCTTCTCTTTCACCAGTTCGAACAGGGCCAGCTTCATGCAGTCGGCGGGGGTGCCACTGCAGGCCCAGGCGGTGACCCCTGGGGCGAACAGTTCATCGGCCCGCTCGGCGCGGATGGGGGTCTGCAGGGTGAGGCCATGGCCTGTTGCCGACCGTTCCTGATCCGGGCAGACCACCGTCACCTGATGGCCGCGGGCTGCCGCTGCGGCGGCCAGGGTTCGGATGCCGTCGGCGAAGACCCCATCGTCATTGCTGATCAGGATCCGCAGCGGGGCCATGGGGTCATACGCACTGAGGTGAACCTAAGCGGCACGGCTGCTTACAGTCGGTAGGTATCTGTTCCATCCCTGTGAGCGCACCGGTCACCCTGCAGCAGCTCACCGATCAACTCGATGCCCTCGAGCAGCAGGCCGCGGCGGAGATCGCGGAGGCGTCCGATGCCGCTGCGCTGGAGCAACTGCGGGTCGGGCTGCTGGGCAAGAAGGGCCGCATCTCCGGTGTGCTCGGGGCGATGGGCAAGTTGCCCGGTCAGGAGCGTCCCCTGGTGGGTCAGCGCGCCAACGTGCTGAAAACGCAGGTGCAGTCGCTGTTGGGAGAGCGGCTGCAGGCCGTGAAGCAGGCGGCCATGGCGGAGCGCATCGCCAGGGAAAGCCTCGATGTCACCGCCCCGGCTTCCGGGGTGCCGATGGGGCATCGCCATCCCCTGATCACCACCACTGAGGAGATCGTTGATCTGTTCCTGGGCCTCGGCTACAGCGTGGCCGAGGGGCCTGAGGTGGAGCGGGACCACTACAACTTCACTGCGCTGAACATCCCCGAGGACCATCCAGCCCGGGACATGCAGGACACCTTTTATCTCGGTGGTGACCTGCTGATGCGGACCCACACCTCCCCGGTGCAGATCCGTCACCTCGAAGAGAACCCGCCGCCGGTGCGGATCGTGGCTCCCGGACGGGTATATCGCCGTGATGCCGTTGATGCCACCCACTCGCCGGTGTTCCACCAGGTGGAGGTGCTGGCCATTGATGAAGGGCTCGATTTCAGCCACCTGCGGGGCACGGTGATGGCCTTCCTCAAGGCTTTCTTCGGTGACCTGCCGGTGCGTTTCCGGGCCAGTTATTTCCCCTTCACCGAGCCCTCCGCTGAGGTGGATGTGCAGTGGCGCGGCCGCTGGCTTGAGGTGATGGGCTGTGGCATGGTCGATCCCGCCGTGCTGGAAGGGCTGGGTCTCGATCCGGAGCGCTACAGCGGTTTCGCCGCGGGCCTGGGGGTGGAGCGCTTTTGCATGGTGCGCCATGGCATCGACGACATCCGCCGGCTGTACACCAGCGATCTGCGTTTCCTTGAGCAGTTCTGATCGGGAACCTTCATTACTTCGTTACTGAGCGTCGTTCAGTTCTCGCGCGTCCCATAGGCTGAGGCTGACCTCTACCCGTCGTGGATCAGTGCCCCGGATCGGACTGATCGTCAATGACGGCAAGCCGCTGGCGGTGCAGACGGCGGACACGATTCAGCAGCGCCTGGAGGCTGCCGGCCATGCCGTGGAGCGGGCCAGCAGTTCCGGGGGCATGGTGGGCTTTGCCAACCCCGATCAGCACCTGCGGCTGCGCGGCTACAGCGCCTGTGTGCCCAAGGGCTTCGATCAATCGATGGTGTTGGCCATCGTGCTGGGGGGTGACGGCACGGTGCTTTCCGCCGCGCGGCAGACCGCCCCTGTGGGGATTCCGATTCTCACGATCAACACCGGCCACCTGGGATTCCTGGCCGAGGCCTATCTCGATGATCTGGATCGCGCCCTCGATGTGGTGCTCACCCAGCAATGGACGATCGAGGAACGCAGCAACCTTGTGGTGAGCGTGATGCGGGGCGATCAGCGACGCTGGGAGGCGCTGTCCCTCAACGAGATGGCCCTGCACCGTGAGCCGCTCACGAGCATGTGCCACTTCGAGATCGCCATCGGCCGCCACGCCCCTGTGGACATCGCCGCCGATGGTGTGATCCTCTCCACGCCGACGGGATCAACGGCCTACGCCCTCAGCTCCGGTGGGCCGGTGATCACGCCGGATTGTCCGGTGCTGCAACTCACCCCGATCGCGCCCCATTCCCTGGCCTCCCGCGCCCTGGTGTTCAGCGACCGTGAACCCGTCACGATTTTTCCAGCCACGCCGGAGCGGCTGATGATGGTGGTGGACGGCAGTGCCGGTTGCTACGTCTGGCCGGAAGATCGGGTGCTGATCCGTCGCAGCGATCACCCCGTGCGCTTTGTGCGCCTCGCCGACCATGAGTTCTTCCAGGTGCTGCGCAACAAACTGGGTTGGGGCCTGCCCCACATTGCCAAGCCCGAGCGGGAATGAACGCTGATCTCCTGTTGCTGTTGGCAGGCCCTTCGGCGGTGTCGCTGGCGCCCCGTCTCGCTGCATCGGGCTACGCCACCCTCGATTGGCTCAGTGCCGGGCCCTCGGCCCATGCCCCTGAACCGGGTGAATCTCCAGTAGCCGCTGTGCTGGCGGCCGATCAGGCCGCATTGATTCAAGACCTGCGCAGCCGTTTCGGGGCCATGCCGATCCTGTTGGATCTGGAACGCGACAGCGTTGAGGCTCGCGCCGCCTGCCTGGGAAGCGGTGCCGATGATTTCTGGCTCTCGGAGATCGGGCCCAGCGATCTGTTGTTGCGTCTGCGCCTGCACCGCACGATTCAACAGCGCTCGGGGCAGCGACCGGCGCTGCTTGAGCTGGAAGATCTCAGTGTCGATCCCGCCAACCGAACAGTGCGGCGGGGAGACCGTGTCGTGGCGTTGACGGCCAGGGAATTCATGCTGTTGCAGGTGCTCTTGCGGCGGCGCGGCCAGGTGTTGAGCCGCGAGCTGCTGCTTCAGGAGGTGTGGCAGGGGGAGCGTTCCAGCAGCAATGTTGTGGAGGTGTACGTGCGATATCTCCGCCAGAAGCTGGAGGCCGGTGGAGAACGCCGTTTGCTGCACACCGTGCGCGGCCGGGGCTATCGCCTCGGGCAGGTGTTGCCGGAGGCTTGAGCGGCCATGGATGCTCTGCCCCCTGAGTCACCGCCGCAATGGCTGCCGGTTGAGGCCCGCTGGTGCGTGGCCCAGCAGCGTTGCATTGATCTCGAGGTGGCCCGCAGTCTGGAGCAGCAGCGGCTGGGCTTGATGCAGAGGCCGGCTCTGCCGCCCTTGCGCGGGATGTGGTTTCCCTTTGCCACCCCCCAGCCGCAGCGCTTCTGGATGTTCAACACCCTCGCGCCTCTGGACATGATCTTTGTGCGCGATGGGCGGGTGCTCGATCTGGTGCCTGCCGTTCCCAACTGTGCTGCTCTGCCCTGTCGCTCCTACGCCGCCGATGCCGATGGCAATGGACGGGCTGATTTCGTTGATGCGGTGATTGAGATCGGTGCCGGTGAGGCGCAGCGGCTTGGCATTGGCATCGGCGATCCGGTTCGGATCACCCCGCTCAAGTCTTCCCCGTGAAGCCGGCTTGAGCCGGCTTCGTTCCCGTCACGATCAAGGTGGGGTTCATCGGAGCCAGGCGGGTACCATCCCCCAACGGTTGTCCACGCCAGGCTTGCAGTTGCTGCACGCGCACGGCCAACCCAGCGTTCTCGAGCAGCGGCCGAACGCTGGCCAAGGCCTCGATGCTCGCCAGGGGGATCACCACAACACCTCCAGATCGCAGTCGCGTCAGCACCTCCTGCAGCAGGCGCTCCCGTTGGGTGCCCCCGCCCCCGAGCAGAACCCGGTCGGGCTGGCTGAGCTGGCTCGGGAGCCCGCCGTTCAGCACCGTGGTGGCGTCGGCCTCCAGCACCGCCGCAGGGCTGACGCCGAGCCGTTGTGCATTGCGTTGGATCAGTTGCGCGCCACCGGCGCGGCGTTCCACCGCCAGCAGTTGCAGCCCTGGGCGCAGGCGCAGCGCCTCGAGACCAACGCTGCCGGTGCCGGCCCCCAGATCCCAGAGCACGCCCTGCGGCGGCAAGGCGAGTTCGGCCAGGAGTTGGATGCGCACCTCCCGCTTGGTCATCAATCCGGGGTGATCGCTGTGCTGCAGGTAGAGCCCGTCATCGAGCCCGAACAAGGGCAGTTGCTGCGGATCCGGTGCGGCCGGTTCGCGGGCGATCAGCAGTGCAATCAGCAGCGGCTGCAGATCTGTTGGTAGTGCGGCGTGTGGGGCGATCAGCTGCACCCGTTCATCGGGGTGGCCGAGGTTTTCGCAGAGCCACAGGTCCGTGCTGGCCTCCAGCCCGCTGCTGCGCAATATCTGCTGCACGGTGATGGCGCCCCCTTGGTTCGGGTCCGTCAGCACCGCCAGGGCCGCCGGTCGCTTCTGCAGGGTGCTGGCCAGGATTTCGGGGTCCCGTCCGTGCAGGCTCACCCAGTCGGCGTCCTGCCAGGGGCGCCCGATGCGGGAGAAGGCCAGCTGCAGCGATGTGGGGGCGGGATGAAACCGCAGCCGCTCTGCCCCGATGCGGTCGCAAAGGATGCGCCCCAGGCCGAACCAGAGCGGATCGCCGCTGGCCAGCACCACTACAGGCTTTTCCGCAGGCCGGGATTGCAGGCTGTCCACCAGAGCCCGTGGGTCATCGCTGTTGAGCAGCTCGGGCTTGGCGTTCCCCAGCCAGTCCTGCAGAGCGGCCTGCAACCGCTGCGGTGCTGCAATCACGGTGGCCGCCCGCAGTAATGTCTGCTGTGGAGCGGGCAACGAGGCGGGCGCCCCGGCGTCGGTGCCGATCACATCGATCATCCCGTCATTCTGATGTGAGGGTTTGTGGGGCCATGGCAGGGGGTGATCTGCTGGTGGATCGCTTGGTGGCTAGGGGCTTCCTGCATCCTGCGGTGCTGCTTCGAGGCTTGCAGCTGCGTCGCTCGGCCCTCTCCTGCTGGAGGGTGGGCTTTTTGATGGGACTCAGTGGCCTGCTGGTGGAGCCCCTGGCTTGGCTGCAGTCGTGGCTGTGGGCTCGCCGCTTGCGGAAGGCTGAACTGCCGGACGATCCGATTGTGGTGATTGGTCACTGGCGCAGTGGCACCACCTATCTGCATCAGTTGCTGGCCTGTGACCCCACGCTGGCCACGGCGCGCAATTCGCTCACCACGGCGCCGCAGGTGGCCTTGCTGCTCAAACCCTGGATTCGCTGGGCACTTCAAGCGTGGATGACGCGGAAGCGGCCGATCGACGCGGTGCCCTGGGGTCCGAATGACCCCCAGGAGGATGAGCTTGGTCTGGCCCGACTCAGCATCGACACCAACATGGCGGGCATGGCCTTCCCCCTGGCCTATCCCTGGTTTTTCCGGCGCAATGTTCTGGGTTCCTCCGCTGCCTTCGAGCGGCAGTGGCTGCACTTCACCAAGCTCACCTGGCTCCATGATGGGTATGGGAAGGCGGGACTTCTTATTAAGAACAGCGCTCATTCCGCCCGGGTGGAGTTGGTGCTGCGCCACTTCCCCAGGGCGCGCTTTGTGCTCCTGCGGCGTGATCGGCAGGATTCGATCCGCTCGCTGGTTCAGGTGAAGCAGCGGTTGGGTTCACTGGTGGGGCTTCAGCCCCTTCCCGATGCCGTCACCCAGGTGGAGGAAACGGTGGCTGCCCATCGCAAGCTGCTTGAGGCCTTTGAGGCGTCTCGGCACCGGATTCCTGCGGGGCAGTTGGTTGAATTGCCTTGTGAGGAGTTGATCCGACACCCCCTCGCTGCGCTGAAACGGATCTATGACGAACTCGGGCTCAGCAGCTGGCCAGTGGCGCAGGCCCCGCTGTCGGCTCGGATTGCCCAGGCCCGCAGCTACACCGCTGATCCGCTGACCCTGCCCTTGGCGGCGGAACAGCGCCTGAACGACCTGATGGAGGAGGCATGACCCCAGCCCACGATCGTCGCCAACGCTTGCACGAGCTTGTGATTGCCTTGATTGCTCAGCAGGACGATCTGCCCCTGCTTGATCCCGATCAGCCCGACCTGGAGGGGACGGCCCCTGGCCGTTGGCTGGATCAGAACCGCCGCAGCCTGCATCGCTATCAAGCCTTGGTCCGCACGGCGGTCACTTTGGATGCCTTGCTGGATGCCGAAGATAATCCCTCACCACTGTCTGCAGGTTGATGTCTGCGGGCTGATGTCTGCAGGCTGATCGCAACGGCTGGCTGAACGCGTCAAACCTGGCAATCTGGGGCGACTCTCGGCCCCTGCATGGCTTCGTTCGGTTGGTCCGCTCTGAACTCCCTGCTGGGTCGCGGCAAGCAAGCCAAGGGCTGGCAGCCACCGGAGGCCTCCTGGAGCCGATCCTTCGGCCTGGGCTGGGTCAAGCCCTACACGGTTCGCTATGCCAGCAACCTCGACGACGGCCCCAACCACGGCATGCCGCTGGGGGGCTTTGGAGCTGGATGCTTCGGGCGGGCGCCCGACGGCAACATCAATCTCTGGCACCTCGATGGCGGCGAGCACTGGTTTGGGGTGCTTCCCGATTGCCAGTTCGCTCTGTTTGAAGGGAATGGCCGCGGCAAGCGCGCCCACGCCCTGGCGGTTCAGCCGGATCGGGATGCCTCGCGGCCGGAGGCTGGCCAGCCGCTGAATGCCTGGGAGTGGTACCCGGCCAGTACGTCGGATCACAGCACCGGCACCTATTCCGCCCGTTATCCCCTCAGCTGGACCAGCTATGAGGGTGTGTACAACGCAGAGGTGCGTTGTGAGGCCTTCAGCCCGATCCTGCCGGGTGATTACCAGCGCACCAGCTACCCGGTGGCGGTGTTCGTCTGGACGCTGCGCAATCCCACGGATCAGCCTCTTGATTTGTCGTTGCTGCTGAGTTGGCGCAACACCACCGGCTGGTTCACCAACACCGATGCCTCGGCGGAGGTTCACTTCCGCGATGACGGCAGCCCCGAGCACAACTACGCCCCGGCTATCGGCAACACCACCGGCCAGCGCAACCGTTGCATTGACGATGGCTCCCTCAAGGGAGTGGTGCTGGAGGGCAACGTCTCCAACCCCGTTGCCGAAGGTGAGGGCCAGTGGTGCATTGCCACAGCCGAGCAGCCCGGTGTCACGATCCAGCGCTGCAGTCGCTGGAATCCCAGCGGTGATGGGCGTGAGCTGTGGGACAGCTTCAGTGCTGATGGCTCCATCCCTGAAAGCAACAACGACCGACGCAGTGGATCCGACGATCCCCTCAGTGCTGCGCTGGCGGTGCAGTGTCAGCTGGCCCCCTGGCAGAGCATTGAGATTCCGCTGGTGATCAGCTGGGATCTGCCTGTGACGGCTTTTGCCACCGGCAGCCAGGCGCTGCGCCGCTACACCGATTTCTTCGCTGCGGATGCCAACCAGGCGGTTGCCATTGCCGCTGAAGCGCTGCGTGACTGGCGCAGTTGGCGACAGCAGATCGAGGCCTGGCAGCAGCCGGTGCTGCAACGCCAGGACCTGCCGGAACCGCTGCGGATGGCTCTGTTCAATGAGCTCTACGACCTCTGCAGTGGCGGCAGTCTCTGGAGTGCGGCATCACCGGAGGATCCCTACGGTCGTTTCGGCGTTCTCGAGTGCCTCGACTACGCCTGGTACGAAAGTCTTGACGTTCGTCTCTACGGATCCCTGGCCCTGCTGCAGCTCTGGCCGGAACTCGACAAGGGCGTGCTGCGCAGCTTTGCCCGGGCGATTCCAGCCGCAGATGCCACCCAGCGCCCGATCGGTTGGTACTTCACCCAGGGCAAGGGCCGGGTGGAGGCTGACCGCAAGGTGAAAGGAGCCACCCCCCACGACCTGGGGGCTCCCAACGAGATCCCCTGGGATGCGACCAACTACACCGCTTATCAGGACTGCAACCTCTGGAAGGACCTCGGCAGTGATTTTGTGCTGCAGGTGTGGCGCACGTTCAAGCTCGCCCCCAGTGGTGAAGACATCCGCTTCCTCGCCGATTGCTGGCCGGCGGCCGTGGAGGCGCTGCGCTACCTCAAGACGTTCGACGTGAACAACGACGGCCTGCCCGACAACGGCGGTGCTCCGGATCAGACCTTCGACGACTGGCCCCTCAAAGGGGTAAGTGCCTACTGCGGTGCCCTCTGGATTGCTGCGCTTGAGGCAGCCCTGGCCATTGCTCAGACGCTTCAGCTCAGCACCGGGATCGACACCTCCGCTGAGCAACGTGAATTCAGCGGTTGGCTGGAGCAATCCCGGGGCAACTTCGACAAGCTGCTCTGGAACGGCGAGTACTACGACATTGATGCCGAGAGCGGCACGCCGGTGGTAATGGCAGATCAGCTCTGCGGCGATTTCTACGCACGGCTCCTGGGCCTGCCGCCGGTGGTGAGTGACAACAACAGCCGCAGCACCTTGAAGGCCGTGAAGGAGGCCTGCTTCGAGGCTTTCGATGGTGGATCCCTCGGTGTGGCCAACGGCCTGCGCCGCGATGGAACGCCCTTGGATCCCAATGGCACCCACCCGCTCGAGGTGTGGACGGGGATCAACTTCGGGATCGCCAGCTACTACCGCCTGATGGGAGACAAGCAGACGGCGCAAGCGATCTGCTCAGCGGTTGTCGAGCAGGTGTATTCCGGTGGTCTGCAGTTCCGCACCCCTGAGGCGATCACGGCGGTGAACACCTTCCGGGCCTGTCACTACCTCAGGGCCATGGCCATCTGGGGGCTCTGGGCCACGGAGACCGACTGGACGCTCATCCCCGGAGCGGATGCCCGTTGAAGCGTGGCGCTGGGGGATTCACCGAACTGATTGCGGTTATCCCTGGCGAAGTGATTGCGGCTCTGGAAGCCGTAATGGCAGGCAATTTCATGCACGGTGTTGCTGCCAATGGTCTGCTGCACCTCCGGGGAGCTGGGGGCGTGATGCACCTGGCTGAGCCGGATCTGTTTCAGCAACGCCATAGGGCCGGTGCTGAAGCTCTGGAGGCAGTGGTGAACGATCGAAGAACGCGAGGCGAAGATCGTGGCGCTGAGATCGTTGAGCGTGATCGCTTGGCCGGTGTTCTTGAACCCCCACGCCACCAGATCCTTCATCAGTCCTGCCCCCACCCCGAGTTCACCACTGGCTGTTCCCTGCAGCTGATGGGGTGACAACGCCTCCAGTACCGCTACTTCCACCAGATCCTCCTGGCCCCCTCCCATCAGCTGGGCCTGGATCAAGGCGCTGAGCTCCTCAAACCGCTGGGGGTGGAGGTTGGCGGAGTTGGACCTGTGGATCACCTCGAGCGTCTGGTGATCACCGGTGGAGGTGGCGAGCTGTTCAAATCGTGTCTGGGAGACGAGGGCAACCTGGATGTGGGCCCCTGCCGCAAGCTGAACAAAAGCGTCGCTCAGGCCGGCATGAAAACCATGCAGTGAGCAGCGTTGTATTTCCTTCCCGCGAACCACCGGCAGCTGATCGGTGGTGTTCAAGCTGAGGGGCAACACCCCAGGGTGTCGGTTGCCCTGAAGAAGCAGGTCTTGATTGGTCTGGATGGACAACACTGGCAGCTGCCGTGAACCACCCAGCCGGAAGCTCCCTTCGAGCCGGCCCCGCTCAATTGGGCCACATCCATCTCGAAGCCCACCGCCTGCAGGCTCGTGCTGAGGCCCGGAGCCGAGTGAAATGCAACCTCCATGGGTTGATTGTTGGCGTGAATCGCCTTCTTTTCGGGTTTGTTGTGAGAATTCATTGATTCACCGCTTCCCCATGCGCCGTTTGCTCTGCTGTTTGTTGGCCGCTCTCGGGCTGCTGCTGCTCACGCCTGGCCTGGCCTGGGCCCAAGTGCATCAGCACGAGAACGAGGCCGGTGTGGCCATGGTGCGTTCGTTGGAGAGCCTGCGGGACCTCGATTACGACAGCTGGCAGGCGGTGGCCTACCGCGAGGGCCCTCCCGGCCAGCCGGTGGTGCTGCGTGTGGTGGGCTATCCCGGAAAACTGCGGCTCGATCATCC
Source organism: Synechococcus sp. N19 (assembly GCF_900474045.1). Classification (NCBI taxonomy): domain Bacteria; kingdom Bacillati; phylum Cyanobacteriota; class Cyanophyceae; order Synechococcales; family Synechococcaceae; genus Synechococcus; species Synechococcus sp. N19. Next base: position 90,337 of record NZ_UCNR01000009.1, on the reverse strand, counting down.
GGTGAGCCTCCAGGTGTTGGCGGGTCGGCGCGAATGGCAGCTGGACGACATCACCCTGGCCAATCCGGTGCTGGCCACCGATGGCCGTGACGCAGCAGCTGAATTTGCCCTCGATCCTCTGCTGGACGATCTCAGCAACAACCGACCGCTGCGCTTGGCCTTGCCGGGTGTCTTCACCGAGTTGCCAATCCCTCCCTACGTCGTCGGTGAATGGCGCTCGCTGCAGGAGCTCCCCCTAAAGTGATGTGGGAGCTCTGGATGCGGCGGGCCCTGGCCCTGGCCGCCCTTGCTGAAGGTCACACCAGCCCCAACCCTCTGGTGGGGGCCGTGGTTCTCGATGACGTAGGGCGCCTTGTGGGCGAAGGCTTTCATGCGCGGGCCGGAGACGCCCATGCTGAGGTGGGTGCGTTGCGGCAGGCCGGGGATGCGGCCCGAGGCGGAACCCTTGTGGTCACCCTTGAACCCTGCTGCCATCACGGCCGCACGCCCCCCTGCAGTGAGGCGGTGCTGCGCGCGGGAATTGGCCGCGTTGTGATCGCCCTGGAGGATCCCGATCCCCGGGTGGACGGGGGCGGCATCCGTCAGCTGAGGCAGGCGGGGCTGGAGGTGATCAGTGGTGTGCTGCGCGAGGAGGCCCGCCAGCAGAACCGGGCTTTTCTGCACCGCGTTCGCACCGGCCGCCCGTTCGGGGTTCTGAAGTGGGCCATGAGCCTCGATGGCCGCACTGCTTTGCCCAATGGCGCCAGCCAATGGATCAGCGGTCCGCCCGCCCGCGACTGGGTGCATCGGCTACGCAGCGGAATGGATGCCGTGATCGTGGGAGGCGGCACGGTTCGCGGCGATGATCCGCTGCTCACCAGCCGGGGCCGGCGTTCACCGGAACCGCTGCGGGTCGTGCTGAGCCGCAGTTTGGATCTGCCGGACCAGGCCCAGCTCTGGGATGTCGCGATGGCGCCGACCCTGGTGGCGTACGGCCCCGAGGCCGACCCCCGGCGTTTTCCATCCAGTCCTGAGGCACTTGGGCTTTCGGCCTGTGAACCGATGCAGCTGATGGAGGCCCTCGCGGAACGGGGGTGCAACCAGGTGCTTTGGGAATGCGGCCCTGAGCTGGCGGCCGCGGCGATTCGGCAAGGCTGCGTGCAGGAGATTGCAGCGGTGGTGGCTCCGAAGCTGATGGGGGGCATGGCGGCCCGCACCCCCCTTGGAGATCTGAACTTCAGCGCCATGGATCAGGTGCTGCAGGGCCAGTGGCATCAGTCGTCTGCGTTGGGGGGCGACTGGTTGCTGCGTTGGCGCAACGGCAGCTGAGCTCAGCGGTCCCGGCTTTGCCGATCGAGGCTGCTGGCGAAGCGGCCGATCAGCACCCCCATCACGGCAGCGAGGTAGAGCGGTCCGGCAACGCTGGTGGCCACACTCACCATCCGTGACAGGGTGAGCATCGGGCTGATGTCCCCGAAGCCCACGGTGGCAATCACAGTGCAGAGCAGCAGCAGCTTCAGCTGTGTGTAATCCCGCCGCAGGAGCCGCTGAACCAGTCCCACCAGCACCTTGGCCACTGTCGCTGGCCCCAGGTTCGGCAGTGAGCCACGGCTATCAAGTCTTGCTCAATTGAGCAAGGAGAGCTGCTGGTGCTTGTTGGCGGGGGCAGTTGGCTTGAGTGCTTGGCAGTCCCATGGCTCCGCTGGCGCTGGCGTGAGCATCGGCTCGAGGGCGCGTCGGTGGGCTCCATCACCCGGTTCCAGCCAGATGCTCTCCAATCCCTCGGGAATGATCACCGGCATTCGATCGTGCAATGGGGCCACCAGGCTGTTGGGTTGCGTCGTGATCACGCAGCAGGTCTCCACTTCACTGCCATCGGGACCGATCCAGCGGTCCCAGACACCTGCCAGCCAGAACATCTGCCGGTCTTTGCGCTGGATCAGATGCCCCTTTTCAAAAAAGCCCGTGCTGGGCAGAAGGCAGCGGTGATGACGCCATGGCCCGCGAAAGGAGGCTTTCTCCGCAATGGTTTCGGCGCGGGCATTGATCGGTCGCGGCGCTTGCAGCGGGTCCTTGACCCAGCCCGGTAGAAGGCCCCAGAGCATGTGGGAGAGACGGTCTTCACCGTGCTCACGCCGCACCGCCAGCACCGGTTCGTGGGGGCGGATCAGCTCGCGGGGGGCGTAATGCTCCAGCCAAGCGCTGTCCTCCGGCCGCAACCAGCTGCGCAGCAGCTGCTGCAATTCCGCGCGAGGCGTGTCGAGGCAGTAGCGACCACACATGGGCAGAAGCTAGGCGCCGTTCGGTTCTCACACCCGTTGTTTGCCTGAGATCCCACGTAGCGTGTCTGGACTTTCGGGCCCTCCATGCCGATCCGCCAGGACGACAACCAGCCGAACCGTCGCTTCGGGATCATCAACCTGGTGCTGATTGGCTTCGGGGTGTTGCTGCTGGTCAGCAGCTTCCTCCCCAGCAACGGCATGCAGCAGGTCCCACGGGTTCCCTACTCCCTGTTCATCGACCAGGTGAATGACGGTGCGGTGAAGCGGGCCTTCATCACGCAAGACCAGATTCGCTACGAGCTGAGCGATCCCGAGGAGGGCACGCCTCCGGTGCTGGCGACCACGCCTATCTTCGACATGGATCTGCCCCAACGCCTCGAAACCAAGGGCGTTGAATTCGCGGCTGCTCCCCCGAAGAAGCCGAACATCTTCACCACCATCCTCAGCTGGGTGGTGCCGCCCCTGATCTTCATCCTGGTGCTGCAGTTCTTTGCTCGCCGCTCGATGGGCGGTGGTGCTCAGGGGGCGTTGAGCTTCACCAAGAGCAAGGCCAAGGTGTATGTGCCCGATGAGGAGTCGCGGATCACCTTCGCCGACGTGGCGGGCGTGGATGAGGCGAAGCAGGAACTCACGGAGATCGTCGACTTCCTCAAGCGCCCTGAGCGCTATGCCGAGATCGGTGCGCGCATTCCTAAAGGTGTGCTGTTGGTTGGCCCCCCAGGCACCGGTAAGACCCTGCTGTCCAAGGCCGTGGCCGGCGAAGCCGAGGTGCCCTTCTTCATCATTTCCGGCTCGGAGTTCGTGGAACTCTTCGTTGGTGCCGGTGCCGCTCGCGTGCGCGACCTGTTTGAAGAAGCGAAGAAAAAAGCGCCCTGCATCATTTTCATCGACGAACTGGACGCCATCGGCAAGAGCCGTTCAGGCTCCATGGGCGTCGTCGGTGGCAACGACGAACGGGAGCAGACCCTCAACCAGCTGCTCACCGAGATGGATGGCTTCACCGCCCAGGACAAGCCGGTGATCGTTCTGGCGGCCACCAACCAGCCCGAGGTTCTCGATGCAGCCCTGCTTCGTCCCGGCCGTTTCGACCGGCAAGTGCTGGTGGATCGTCCGGACCTCTCTGGCCGCAAGACCATCCTCGAGATCTACGCCAAGAAGGTGAAGCTCGCTGCAGGTGTTGACCTCGACAGCGTCGCCCAGGCCACCAGTGGTTTTGCCGGAGCTGATCTCGCCAACCTGGTGAATGAAGCTGCCCTGCTCGCAGCGCGTGCCCAGCGCACCAGCGTTGAGCAGCAGGACCTTGGTGAAGCGATCGAGCGGGTTGTGGCTGGTTTGGAGAAGAAGAGCCGCGTCCTTCAGGACGATGAAAAGAAGGTGGTGGCGTATCACGAGGTGGGCCACGCGATCGTGGGCCATCTCATGCCTGGCGGCAGCAAGGTGGCCAAGATCTCGATCGTGCCCCGTGGCATGAGCGCCCTGGGCTACACCCTGCAGCTGCCCACCGAAGAGCGCTTCCTCAATTCCAAGGAAGAACTCCAGGGCCAGATCGCCACTCTTCTGGGCGGTCGCTCGGCTGAGGAGATCGTCTTCGGCAAGATCACCACGGGTGCTGCCAACGATCTGCAGCGGGCCACCGATCTGGCTGAGCAGATGGTGGGCACCTATGGCATGAGCGACACCCTGGGGCCCTTGGCCTACGACAAGCAGGGCGGTGGCCGTTTCCTTGGTGGAGGCAACAACCCACGCCGCTCGGTGAGTGATGCCACGGCTCAGGCCATTGATAAGGAGGTGCGCGGGCTGGTGGACCAGGCCCATGACGACGCCCTCGCGATCCTGCGAGAGAACATGGCGCTGCTCGAGACGATCGCCCAGAAGATCCTCGAAAAAGAGGTGATCGAGGGTGATGACCTCAAGCAGATGCTCGAGGCGAGTGTGCTGCCGTCCGGTGTGACCGCTTGACGGCAGCGGGCCTCATCCCCGATAACAGTCCTTTGAACCGTCGCGATGGCTACCGCTTCTGCGGGCGTTGCTGCTGTCCTCTCTCCGCTCTGCGGACGTGACTTTCTTTCCTCAGCGGATTGCTCCGCCGTGGAAACAGCAGCGTTGCTGAATCTGGCTGCACAACTGAAGAGCGGCGATCGTCGGATTGATCTGGGAAACCGTGTGCTGGGCCTGATCTTCAGCAAGGCCTCCACCCGAACCCGTGTGAGTTTTCAGGTGGCCATGGCCCGCCTCGGCGGCCAGACGGTGGATCTCAATCCTTCCGTCACCCAGCTGGGCCGCGGCGAGCCGCTGGAAGACACGGCCCGGGTTCTGAGCCGTTACTGCGATGTGTTGGCGATTCGCACCTTCGCTCAGCAGGAACTGGTGGACTACGCCCACTGGGCCTCGGTGCCGGTGATAAATGCCCTCACCGATCTCGAGCATCCCTGTCAGGCCCTGGCCGACTTCCTCACCATGCAGGAAGCCCATGGCGCCCTTCCTGGTCAGACCCTCGCCTACGTGGGCGATGGCAACAACGTGGCCCACTCCCTGATGCTCTGCGGTGCGTTGCTGGGGGTGAATGTGCGGATCGGCTGCCCCGAGGGCTTCGAGCCCTTGCCGGGTGTGTTGGAACAAGCCCGATCCCTGGCCCAGCACGGTGCCTCGATTGAGGTGGTGACTGACCCCCGTGAGGCGGTGGCGGGTGCCCAGGCCGTTTACACCGACGTTTGGGCCTCCATGGGCCAAGAGGCCGAACAGGCGCAGCGGGAGCAGGCCTTTGCTGGATTCTGTGTGGATCAAGCCCTGATGGAGCAGGCGGCAGCCGATTCGATCGTTCTGCACTGCCTGCCGGCCCACCGGGGTGAAGAAATCAGTGCTGATGTGATGGAGGGCAAGGCAAGCCGCATCTTTGATCAGGCCGAAAACCGCCTGCATGCGCAGCAGGCTCTGTTGGCGGTGTTGATGGGTGGTCTGTGACGGTGATCCACCGCTGGTTGGTGCCGTTGATCGTCACCGCCCATGCGGTGGCAGCGTCAGCGGATCAGGCCACCGATAAACAACAGCAGAGCACCATCGCCCGATGGACGGCCGAGAAAATCTGTGAAATGGGTGTGGATGCTTTTTACGCCTTGCCGGATCCTGAGCTCAAAACCATGTTTGAGCGCGACAACTCGATGCGTTACGAGGATGTTCCCAACGCACCAACCGATCAGGAAAAGTCCCGTATTACCGGGCAATTGATGGGATATCTGATGGCGGCCTGTCCGCAACAGCTTGAGTCCTACAAAAACCGCTGAAGAGCATCGCGATGCGTAAGGAACGCTGCTGGGTTTGGTTCAAAGGAGGCCTCAAGGAGGAGGGTCACTGGATGTCGGGCTGGGTGGCCAGCACAACCGAGCAGCCGGGGCTGCTGATTGAGCATCCCGGCTATGTCTCCTGCCGGGTTCCGGAATGGCGTGTGGTGTTTAAGGAGCCCAAAGACCTGAACCTGGCGCCGAGCATTCCCGAAGCTGCGGTGTGGAAGCTGGTTTGAACTGAGCCAGCGCTTGCGGCACACGGCAAGGAACGGTACAAATGTATTGCCCAAACTTTTTCTTGCGGTGACCCGTGCCCCCCAAGAGCCCCTCACCACTGCTCAGCAAGAGCTTTACGACTGGCTGGCGGACTACATCGGCACCCATCGCCACAGTCCTTCGATTCGCCAGATGATGCAGGCGATGGGACTGCGCTCTCCTGCGCCGATCCAGAGCAGGTTGCGCCATCTTCAGCAGAAGGGATGGATCACCTGGCAGGAAGGCCAGGCGCGGACCTTGCAGCTCCTTGGAGACATGGTCGGTGCCGCCGGGATTCCCGTGCTTGGTGCCGTTGCCGCCGGTGGCCTGGTGACGGCTTTCGATGATGTTCAGGAGCATCTCGACCTGGCGCCGGTGCTGGAGACCCGTGGCCTGTTTGCCCTGACGGTGAATGGTGACTCGATGGTCGACTCCCACATCGCCGATGGGGATGTGGTGTTGATGGAGCCGGTGCAGGATCCGCAGAGGCTGCGCAACGGCACGGTGGTGAGTGCTCTGGTGGCTGGCAGTGGCACCACGCTCAAGCATTTCCATCGCCAGGGGCCGACGGTGGTGCTGGAAGCTGCCAACCCTGCCTATCAACCGATTGAGCTTCCCGCCGAACAGGTGGAGGTGCAGGGTCGCTTGGTTGCTGTCTGGCGGCAGGTCTGAGGCTCTCGCGGTGTAAGATGTCACACGACGAAGGCGGTTCTGAAGCCACCACGTCGACATGGGGCCATAGCTCAGCTGGTAGAGCACCTGCATGGCATGCAGGGGGTCAGGAGTTCGAGTCTCCTTGGCTCCATTGAGATCTCAGACACCGTCTCACGACGGTGAGTCTGATTTCCGCATTGAGTCCCATTGGCTCATGCGGATCGATCACACCAGGTGTGGCTAAGAGCCGACGCTTGCTGTGGCTAGACGCTGCGTGTAGCGTTTAACCAAGCGAACTCTGGTTCTCCTCCAAAGTGACTCGTTCGGCCAAGGCTTAGTGCTCACCCACTCCTTGGTCACCTAAAGCAAACCCTGGCAAGCGGATTGTGATGGGGTTTCGCCAGGTGAGTGGTTAGTGGACAACCGCGCTACGGGATAAAGGCTGCTCACCTCCCGGGCATCTAGAGCATGGAGGAGTGAAAGGGATCAACCAACCGGCTTAGGACAAGGGGGCGGTGGCTGGAGTCGCGAAACCACAGACATGTCATGTCTTGGATGCGTACGGGCGATGCCGCCCATCACTTAGGGATCAGCACGGACACCCTGAAGCGAAAGATGGAATCCAAGGGTGGATTCTTAGAAAACACAGTCCACTACAACCTGGGCCCCAGCAAGAACAGCGCCATCCTCTGGGACGTTGATCGCATTCGTGCTGCGTTCAATCAGCGTGGCCTTCAGGCTCGCTCTCAGCAAGTGGTGGCTTGAGCGATGAGACATCTCACTAAAGCCCTGGTGCCTTGCGTTGAAGCCAAGAAGCGTCTGTTGAAGCCTGCTGAACTATGTGTGATTTGGCGAAAAGCCACGTATCAGCTGGCCTTCAATGAGCTGACTCAGGAGGTTGAGCTTGATGGCAGGCCTCTACCGGTTCCGGACATTGAGGAGGCGTACATCGGCCTGTCTGAGGTTGGTTATGAGGCCAATCCCAAAACAGCTGCTGACACAGTTCTGAAAGTTGCGCGGGAGGGTCGCTATCACCCGGTGCAGAGGTATTTCGAGGACCTCGAACAGGACGAATCAATTCGACCTGTCGACCTGTCGACCTTCTCGGCGGATTACTTCGGGACTTCAGACCCGCTGTATGACGCGATGTGGGCCGCGGTATTGCGTGGCGCTGTCTGGAGGGTGTTTGAACCAGGGTGTCAGTTCGACTTTGTTCTGACGCTGAAGGGGGATCAAGGGATCCGTAAAAGCTCAAGCTTCCAGGCGCTTGTACCTGACCCTGATTGGTTTTCTTCCTCTACGCATGATCAGCCGAAAGACATGACTGTGGCTTTGCACCGTGTCTTGATCACGGAGCTTGCAGAGCTGGAACACATCACGGGCAAGAGATCGACAGGGGCTCTCAAGAACCACATCACCACCAGGACAGACCTCTGACGTGTGCCTTACGGGAGGACCTATGAGCGCCTTAAGAGACGTTCAATCATGGTCGCCTCCGTCAACGGTGATGAGTTCCTCAAGGACCAAATGGGCGATCGCAGGTTTTGGGTTGTTGATGTTGGTCGTCATGTCATCGACACCCACAAGCTGAGCCACGATCGGGATCGCATCTGGAAGGCTGCCATTGCCCAATACAGGGCAGGGAAGCGTCCTTGCTTGCAGCAGGCTGAGCAAGCCTTGAGCGATCAGCGGAATCAAGCCTTCCGCAGCGAGAATATCTACCTCTCAGCGGTGGAGGAGAGATGCCTCGGGAAGCTCAAGGCAAGCTCAAGTGGTTTCGTCACTCGCTACGCCCTTGATGAGTCAGGGGTCTTCGAAGGTCGCCCGGCTGGGCAACGGGAGATGCGACAGATGGCTCAATGCCTCAGGGAGTTGGGCTTTGTCCAGGAGCGAAATGCCACCAGAGGCCCTGGCTTAAGTCGAACTCGTAAATGGCGCTGGTCTGGCACGGGAGACACAGGCGCCGCCAGGTAAGCCTGTGTCGACCTTGCCCTTTCAAGGCAGGGGTTTTGAGCGACTTGGCACTCAGCACATGTGTTTTCGCAAATGTGCTGAGTTTTCTCTGAATGTGAGTAAGGGAAGCTGGATTTCTGGTGTGTTGGTGTGCCGCCCAAAAGATCTATGACCCTGTCTCGCTGGCCAAGCAAATCGAAACCAACATCGGATGGTTCGGGCTTTAAAGGCAATGAGCGTTAAGGCTGATTGCCTGGTGCGTTCCCGCTGACGAGAGTTAGTCCATCGAGATCGGAGGAGCCAATGACGGCCGACACTCCACCTGAGCAAACCGTAGAAGTCGCCTGACTTTTAGGTCCCTGCTCCAACAGTTTCCACCCAACCGTGGGCTACTCGTCTGTGACGACACTGCAGTACGTCAGAACAGTCGACTCTCCTCTGCACCGTTCGTAGGTGCCCCGCAGGAGACCAGCCCAACACCTGGACGTAATGGCCCCAGGAACCTGAAAGCCCGACACTTCGCCCGACGCCAGCAATGGCATACGGCATGGCCCCTGTTCTGCCACTACAGGGGTGTCGGAAGCGAGCAATAGGAGAGGTCACCCCATTCCTGTCGTAGGTGGGCTGGCCTCTCAACCCCTGATCACATCACGGGTTTAAAGATGTACAAGCGAGCGAGCTAGGCCGTCTCTTCCACCTGGGAGGGGCGGCCTCCTCCTTTGTTGAAGTGCAGGTGAGCAGTTCCCTAGGACGCCTTGTTGTTTTTGCAGGGGCGTTCACCTCGCTTCAACTTGAGCCACATCGCTTTCTCAAGTGCTGTCAGCTTTGGAGACGTTTCATGTAATGCAGCTTCGGCACGTCGCCTGGCGGCAATGATGAAACGGTCTGTCTTGTCTACTCCGTCGAATCCCATGTCCCTGAAGAGGACGACACTCGCAACGTAGACATACGAATCGTGTGTGCATCGAATGCAAGTGAGCCCTCACTTCAAGCGATGGCAAGAGGTGAATAGGACTGCAATCACCCAACCAAATCTTGGCCGCCGCGAGCGATTGCTTCACGCCGATACCTGTTTCGTCGTGTCCTCGAGGACATCTTGCTGAAGCTGTTGAACTGCGCATAGAGCTTCATGCGCAGGCCACCCATGAACATCCATTAACTCCTTAACCAGAGCATCAGGGGCCTGAGTGATCGAGGAGCGAATGGCATTGACAACCTTGTAGTCCCTCGCGAGTGCAGACAGCCGCAGAGCCCGTAGTTGTTGAGTGTTCGGCTGTTTCATGACAGCACTCTGGACCACTGCTGGTTTTGCTTTAGTTGCCAACTGCCTTAACGGACTTGGCTATCTCGTTGACTGCCCTATCGAAGTGGACCGGCGCATCTCCTCCAACCCATGGACTTGAGTGCATTCCATTTCTCCAGCGCCTCTTGTCTTGTCATCAGTTGACTCCCCTGAGGGATCGGGTCGTCAGGTGGTCGCCAATGGAAGCTGCGCATGACGATCAACTCGCCTTGAGAGCCATCCTTGGAAGCGGTGAATTGGTAGTAGAGCTGCTGTGGTTCGTTGGCAAGCCATGCACCAACTGACTTGTAGGAGAGTTCTTCAGTGATGAGTTCGCTCCATAGGAGAGGAGTCTGATCGATCAGTCAGACGGCTTTTTTCGTAGGTGAGCTGACGGAGCTTTTCGATGTGCTGCTGATGCTCACCGCTGCTCCAGTGCTGTGGGAAGGCGACTCGGGCTTGAAGTTCCGAGATTTGGTTGTTGAGTTCTCTCGTTGGGTCCTCGGACCAAGGTCTTCTCCACAGTGGATCATCGACACCCCCCTACTGGCGGGTGAGAAGTGAATCTCCTAAATCACTACTGATGCGCTTCTTGGGACAGGTCGTCTTCCCTTCAGGAAGGAACGCCATCTCTCTGTCTGAGATTTAGGCATTAAGCCTTAGCCATCGGCCAGAGAAAAAACAGCAGACTCCTACAACCCGCAGATGCAGCATGAAGGGACTCCACACGAACGTTGCCTACTTCGGTGGCACCGTCGCGATTGCAGTCCTTGTCATGACTATCGTCTTCAAAGCACCTGCCTGAAAGTTTCCAGTCGAAATCTGAGTATTGGCTCGAGCGTGAGCGCCGACTCGGTCGATCTGGCAGCAGCAGCCAATCCACCGGCATCCTGCAAACGTCAGGCATTGGCTCGGTAGCTGTCGGCACAAACGGTTTGACCCCGACGCTTGATCATCTCCTCGACCTCAAGAAAGAGGTTGCTGTAGATAACGCTGAGGTTGCCACCTGTGGCTTCCTTACGAACGCAAAAGTCGAGTCCGTTCTGGCAAAAGCCAAGGACTCGCAAAACCAGTACCTCCTCAGCCCTAATGGAACTGAACTTGGCCGTAGCCAGATTGCAGGGCGGCGTTTTGAGGTCAGCAACAACGTCCCCTCAAACCTCACGAAGGGCTCAGGGACCAACCTCTCGGCTGTCATCTACGGGAACTTTGCAGACCTGCTGATCGGCCTCTACGGGACGCTGGAGATCCTTGTGGACCCCTACACCGACTTCGCCAAAGGCACGACAGGTGTACGGGCTCTGCAGACAATTGACATTGCAGTTCGCCATGCCGAATCGTTTGCGGCCATGCAGGACGCGATCGCGTGATCCTCCTGTCACGAGCTGAGCACGTGAACAGTTGCAAACCTTGGGGATGGCTACGACATGGCTGTCCCCTTTCTCACTTTTTGTGCAGCACTACCTAATCGTTTGGAGCTTCCCCACTGTTGAAGGCGCATGGGAGTCATGTCCAGGTTTTGCCGACTACATCAATGCTGGAGGGCCTGGCGACAAGTTTGACGGATTTGAACTGAGGTACCGAGTTTGTGAGCCAGTGAGCGGAAGTGGTGTGGCAATTGCTGAGGCAAGTGATATCGGGAAGGTTTGGGCTCATCTTGGCCCTTGGATTAAGGGATATGGGATTGAATTTGACGTGACTGCTGTTGTCTCTGATGCTCAGTTTGCAGCAATGTGGCCTGGTGTTGAAGCGGCTGCAGCAGTTGAATAAGACCTACAATTAACTTGGTTCAGATCGGGGTCACCTGTTGGGGGTTGGCCCTTTTTCTATGTCGTACTTCCGTGTCAGGACAAGCTTTCTGCCCGTTCCGCTGCAGTAGCTGCAGACGTGCATATAGCCGTCATACCTGCTCTTCTTGTAACCACTACCTCCGCAGTGCTTACACCTGTGACTTGTGATCTTGGTGTTGAACAAAGGCAGCGCCATTTGTAGTGCTGTTGCTTCTGAAGTCATGTGTTAGTTCCATCGACAACTCACCACTAACTCTGGTCAATCAGCCATTTCAATAGACATAGACTTAGTAATAACTATCAGTGTCAACAGTGCAGCTTATTGATGGCGATTCCCCGAAGGTGCCGAACCCGGCTGATGACTCACTGAGCAGTCCTCAGTCACGTCGCTATTGGCGCGAATAGGGTCCTTCTAGGCCAAATCAACGTGGGTCATCCGAAGGCGCGTTGATCCTCTAGACAGTAGTTGTCAAAACATTGGACACTTAGAGACATCGGGAGAGAGAGCAATGCAACTCATGAGTGTGAGTGCCGCTGCCAGGCACCTCGGATATAAAAGCCGTTCGCAGCTGTACAAGTTGATGAATGACGGCTGGCTAGATGCCCACGTGCATGTGCAGATGCCTAATGGGCAGCGTTTACTTGACGTTGATGGATTACAGAAGACTCTGCAGGGCTTATGTCAGTGGCGCGTCGATAGTGTCTTTCTTAGGAATAGCTAGCCCGTACAAGATCAGTATCACACTTAACAACAATAGTGCTTACGCCGCATTGTGTTGTTCCATGGGTGTGAAGTCCCATCCGATTGGTGACTGACTCTGATTCAGTCTGTGGTGCTCCTCGAACAGACTTTCAATCTCTTTGCAGGCCGAACTGTATGCAGTCCATCCCATCATTCTGCGAGGATTCGCGCGTCCACGCTTGTCAATAGCCTGATCAACTGTGACTCCTTCTGTTTCTGCCTGTTCAAAGGCGCTAAGCAGTGGGATTTGAGCTGTAAGAACTTTGATATCAAATTCCTTGAGTAATTCTGTGGCTTGCTTTGCTGCAGTTTCTTTGCGTGAATCTACTTTCACCAAAAGTGCTGCATAGGGGATTTTGTATTGTCTCAGCATTTGCGACATCTCGACCGTCAATTCGATTGATCTGCTTTGCGTAGTCGTAGGCAGCAGTATGAAATCAGCCCCCTCCACTAAGTTTTTCATTTCTTCTTCGTTGCTGCTTGCCTGCCCATCTGTGATCACGATCTCTGCTAATCGAGAGGCTTTGGCTGCCGCCTCAATTGGCACCACAGGACAAGGTAAGAGTCCTCTGGCACCATAAGCAGTTGCTGAGCGGTTGCGGTCGGCATCAACAAGCACTACTCGTTTTTTCTGGTTGCTCCAGCACGCTGCTATGTGCACACTGCTACATGTTTTGGCGACACCACCCTTCTGACCAAAAACAGTGAGGAACATTAGGTAGCTACTCAAGGCTTCCCTTTAGGATCGCGTTCTTTCTCGGTAAGGCAATACGTGTTTTGTTACTTTTTTAGCTATGAAAGGTCGGTGGGCTACGGCTCTCCAGCTTATTTGTAGACGGGGTGATTCCCGGTTTCAAAGTAGTTTGCGCTAGCCAAGTCCACCAACTCCTATTGGGGATCACGCTCTGCTGCGCTCATAATCCTCCTGCCCTCTTCGAGCCCCGATAAGAGTGTGGCTCTGATCGTCGTAATCGCTGATCAGGCAGATGGCGCCCTCAGCATTACTCATGCGATGAGGGGTCTGCCGTGACGAACGATCGAGGTCACTTCATTAGTGGTCGCGTCAACCACCATGTAAGTGCACATCAGCGCCTTCGACTTTGTGCGGGCACACAGGTAAGCCCTGAATTCCGTTTGGAAGTAAAGCTCCTTTACCCAACGGTCGGGAGCTTCTTGCTTGACGACGTTGTACACGGCTATTGCCTGGACCCTTGCTCTAGCAATGCCTTTGATGCGTCAGCCCAATGCACGGAATTTCCGCTGTTTAGGCACCAGCACTTATCCAACGAGTCGGTCATCTTCAGCCAGGATCGCTTTCCCTTTTGAAATTCTCAGCACCTCACCTGAGTTGCCGGGACTTTCGTACATGACTCGATAGAGCCCGAAAGTATTCAGCGATTTGGCTCGGGCGTTGGTGAAAGCCTTGAACTCAGTCTCGAAGCACTGCTCTTGAACCCAAATGTCGGGCCCATCGTTTCGTTGAACGCAGAACATCATCTGTATCCCTTGGGGTTCTCAGCTTGGAGAGGGCAGAGCTGCTCGCTTGCTATCTCCAAATGAGCTTCGGGATCATGTCTTCAGTTGGCGACCACTGAGCAAGGGACTCAGTCAGCCTTACGAGCCGTGCTCGTCAATGGCACATGATGTCCTTTGGCTAAGGATTCCCAGTGATTACCGTGTCGAAATCGCTGTTCACCTGGAAGACGGCAGGCATCCTGACGGTCATGAAGCTCGCGACGCTGGCACTCGTAATTGGGCTAGCTCGCGCAGGACTTCTTCCCCAGTGGTTTCCTCATTGGGGCTAGCCCGCTTCGGAGGCCAGCCCATCTCCTTCTGCCACGTTGGCGCCCAGAGCTTGCACTTCTTCTTCAGGTGCTGACCATGCAGCATTTGGCGATTAATCCGTACGACGAACCTCCATTGGATCCACCTCAAACAGGACTGATCCGCTCTCGCTGAGCACCCTGGTTCGCCTTCCAATCATCCTGGCGATCCGCTTCGCTTCAGATGAGGCGACCTCCAATGACGCTGCTGACGTGTGGAGATGCCACTCCTGGAAAGGGTTGAGTTCTTCCACTCGGAACTGCCTTTCTGCCATGCCCCTCAGTATCAGCCGAACCCTGAAGGTCTCCCCGCAACCTAAATCCCAATCCAGTAAAAATCGCTGCCGCTATCCATATGGCGGGTGCCTACAACCTCAAAAAGGTGTTGCCCCACCATGTCTTATAGAGACGCCAACCACCTCAAATCAACTTTTTAGCGGGAACTTTGGAGTGAAGCGGGGACTTGGTTGCTGGAGAGGACGTAAACCCTTTGGGATGACGGGATGCCCGATGAAGCATCGGCGCTCTACTCAGAGTTCTCAAGGCGTCCTGCTCTAAGCGTATGACTTTGTACCTGTGCGATACAGAAAGCGGTAGTTCCGCTCATGCCTTGGTGCTCTGAATCGCTTTAGAACAGGAATGAGGTCAGAGACCGAACAGGACGGAAAACCAGGTCTCAAAGACCTTCAGGGGGGTGTCTGCTCACCCCCCTTCTTAATGAGCGGTTCTACCGATGGCGGCAGGGTTTGTAACGAAGCGAACATAAAAGAGCATCGTCCGTAAGAGATGAATGCGTCGAACAGAGCAGAGGGTGGGACCTCTGCTTTTTCTTGGCTTGCTGACCTCAGTAGTCGTTTGGTCGTAACCGCGACGACCAGTTGGTGAACCCCGCGTAATCCTTCGGTTGCTTCTTCGGTGAAGTGGCGATGCGTCGAACTGAGAGGGGGTGGGACCCCTCTTTTTTGGCAGTTCGTAAACGGCACCCACGGCACCACTGACTGCCTTAAGAGGGTGGTGCCGCTGGAAAGAGTCCAGCGTTTTCGACGCGTTCGTCCCCTTGTTGCTGGCGGCACTCCCTGCCGCCCTTTCTTAATGCTTGCGGGCGACCGAATCAGGAACGGTCGTCACTACCTTCTCTGACGGTTCTCCCACTCCTCACGGCAGAGCACCTAGAGCACTCTGAAGAGGCCACAGGGAAGAGAACACCTGACCTCTGGGGATGAGATCCCAGGGGTCTTTTCTTGTCAGCCGAACCTAGGCAACGCGATCTAGGTGTTCTAGGAATGATATGACGAGTGTTCGCTCGCAGTAGTGGGCAATACAAAAAGAACGTCGCTCAGTCGTTTTTCAGGGAATTGAAAAATCGCTGCAAGGCTCCCGAACTTCCCCCATATTTGGTGTCCAGATGGTGTCACCTATCACCGTCTTGGCAGCACGGGAGAGCGACCCGTTGGCTGGCAGTCAAAGCGACCCTTGGCACGAGCGATTGTCAGGGGTGGCTTTCTGCGCTTTTCAAAAATCGGAAGAAATTTGTACCTTTTGAGACGAAGGTTTGTATACCGAGGAACGTGTTTAAGCGGATACCGCATCGCTCGGGGAGAACGTCGTTCTCCTCGCGGTTCCGTGGCCTCACAACATTGATTCGGTAAGGCTGTTGGAAGTCAGACCGACCGATGGAAGGGGCTGCAGAGCCGAGAGCTGATTGCTATCTGGTTTGGTTGCGATTTATTGGGTCAGCTGCTTTGTGGTGATGACTCGAGTCCTTCGTGACCAGTGGGCACCGATGGCGATTGCAGGAGCATCACTTGTGGCGTTGGTGTGGCTTGAAGCCTTTGTTTGGTGAGTCGGCTGGGCAGCCTGAAGAAAACAGAGGGCTTAAGTAGAGCGCTCAAGTGGCAGGCGCATCTTGAACCTGCAGCCCGAGGGGGTCTGCACTTGGGAGTCGAGGACCACTTGGCCTCCTCCCTATTAACCGGGGAATCGAGGACCGTATGGACTCTTCCCCACACCATTCCAAGCCGTCAGCTCAAAAGCTGGTGGAAATTCACCGCACGTAGCGGGCATAACTGGGCAGTCGTTTCAATCGAATCTGAGTCGAATAACCCGTCGGCGTGATGATGTTCACCACTTCAGGGGCAGGGCTATTCAGCGTGTAGCCACGTTGGGTCAACTTCTCCCAGGATTGTTTGATTAATTCAGTGTCCATAAGTTTTCGATAACACATCTCATCAAGCTTCCGCCAGTTTTGATCGGTATGTGCCACTTGATGCAATTTTGAACCCCAAGGGTTTTTAGCTTTGTGATGCCCCTAGCTACTACTGGTTTTGGCATTCGACGAACTCGATAGGACAACCAGGTATATCCGTGATGCAAAGGCTCGCGCGCTAGAAGTGCTGAATGAAGCCTCCCCCAAGCTCACCGCACTTGAGAAGGCCATGTGGATGAAGTTGAAGCGAGGGGAACGCCCCTGCAAAAACAGCAATGGCCAATATCCCCGTAGACAGCATTGACGCAGAGACTGCCAGTTGTCTTCAATATGTGGCACTTGATGCATTTAACGACGAGGAATTAACGGACCATCAGGAAAAGCAGAAGAGAGATGATCCAAGAATTCAGCATGATTTCTCGGCCGCCGCCGATGGTGCATCAGCTTGGCGACAAACGCTTTGTTGTCTGTGTGTCGAGTGGGCTGTGCTTGGAATTTGCTGACCGATGGGATGCCGAATGCTGCCTGAAGAGCCTTCAAGGCTGCCAGTATTTTGCCTAAGCAGTAAGGCTGCACGACGCCTCGGATACAAGTCCAGATCTCAGCTCTACAGACTTATCAACGACGGCTACCTGCATGAGCATGCCCATGTGCAGCAGCACACGGGACAGCGTTTGGTTGACATAGAGGGGCTGAGGGAGAAGCTGCAGTGCATCTGCCAGTGGCGCCTGGACAGCGTGTTCCTAAGGAAGCCTCTTTAACGCCTGCGCCTTGCTTTGACCTTTAAGGCGCGCTTGTTGCGCCATACGGCGAGATAACCCCCAAGCCCTAAGCCAAACAGCAGAAGAAGAGGACTCATCTTCAGTAGCAGCTCATGGCTTCATAGTCGTCTAGTACTCGATCTACTCGTGGGGCGTATTTCTCGACAACTGACTCTCTCGCTAATACTCCTTCTGCCTCGAAGGGAGCCATTCTCCTCGCCATGCAGTTAAGGACTTCATCGTTGACAAATTCTGCATGGCATCTTTCCTTGGCTTTCTCCATTGCAGGTAGGACGATTGCGTTTTGACTCGCTAGGGCTTCGGTATCCATAGCGGCCTTTAAGCGTGCAGCAGCCCTTTGTATGACTTCGCATTGGACGTAATCCATAGCTTGAGAGCCAGGCGCCAGGCAGAGAAGCGAAATCAGTAGTAGCCGTTTCAAAGCAAAAGTCTCGGCTTGCCATCCAGTCTGGCTAGCAATTGAGGTATGCCCAACAAGGACCGCAGCTTTCACGAGGCGCCACAGAAGGCTGGTGGTGAGGGGTGGCTGTACTCCGAGCAGCAGCAAAAGCTCTGTCACTTCAAGCCCGACACGGCGACAGTTCACGTGCAGTGGGTAGCCATCAGGACCTACAGCTACGTTCCGCCCCGTCCACCAGAGCCGATGACTCGTCGGCGGTTGCTGCGGCACAACGCCATTGAGGCTTGGCAGACGATGCAGAAGATGGGCTGGAGGCGCTGCCCCCCGCCTGTGCGTTGAAGCCATTAAGGGCGGAAGCATCCGCCCCATCCACTTGACTTAGTTGGAGTAGCTGACCCCGCGGTATGTGAGAGCTGCCACAGCGCGAGAGGCATTGCTCATTGATGCTTGGTAAGCCTTGCCCATGTACTTAAGCTGAACAACTGATTTCTCCTTTGGCTCATTGCTTTTGGTGTACTTGTTGCCGAGAAAAGAGAGTTCCATTGAGGGCAAGGCGGAAGCAATTAGATTTCACCCAAAGAGTCCACTGCGAACAATGTTCCAACGGATACTTCATGTTTTAGTGATAATTTTTTGTTGACTAGTTGATACATTCATTTGCCTGAGTGTGTCGCCATGCACGCTTTTTTGCTAAGAGCCCTGCTTTTTCATCTTGATTCAAAGATGAAGTGAAGTGACTACTGCTGTTGCCTCAGCGATTTAGGCCGTTTGGACAGGCTTGCTGTCACCTTCATATGGCTTGAAGTAGGCCCCCGCCCCTATTTCCACGCAGGGGGATCTAGTCAGCCGTCGAGCAGATCCCCCGAGCCAAGACCGCCGTTCCCTCGGCTATCTCGTCTCATCACTACCCCTAGCCACGGATCATTAATCGCGACTACATCGACTGGCTGGAGACGCTGCCCTTCAACCGCAAGCCGCAGAAGGTGAACGCGTGGATGGGTGAATGGGCGCCACTGCTTGAACACGTTGATCTGCCCCGCTACGAGGAGATTCAGCAGGAGTGGAATCAGCATGATTGCTCCGACGGTGTGATGTCTCGCCTGTGGCGTTGGATCGGGTGAAGTACGGGAAGCCGATCGGCGGCTCGGAGCATTACGTCCGTAGACCGTTCAAAGATTTTGCCCAGTTATGACAATTGATCTGTCAGGCGGAGCCCCCATCGGCTCCGTGATTTTGGAAGGCAAGCACGCACCTTTCCGTGCTCTCGCCTGTCTATTGCACGCCATAACAACGGGCTCAGATGACTCTCCTTTGGATTCAGCTCAAAGCCGCCGCGCACGACGCGCTTAAAGATTCACTAGCGGAGCAACCTCAGGCAGCCTCTGAAGATCCAGCTCCATCGTCGGGGAAGGCCCAAGGCTCTTCAGCTTCTTTTGCACTGCGCTTCTGCCAAGCCTCAAAGCTGTCCTCTTCTTGCTGCTCAAGGAGCGGTTGATCGGCTGGATGGATGCCCATGTCGGCACCCTATGAGATTTCTTCGGTCGTAGAAAAAGTCTCAACTCGCCTCAGGAGCCCAGCCCATCTCCTTCTGCCACGTCGGCATCTGAGTCGCTGGGTCAGACGCTGAATAAAAAAAGAGGCAGGCCCCTCAGCCTTACCTCCCATGCTTGACGCATTGAAGGCACCACTGCCACGTCTTGGGAGATGAAAGCCAGCGGGTTCCCTCGCCCGCGTCTCCTTCAAGCTTCAACTTCAGTCTTTTCGTTAGCCATCCCAGGAGCCTTTGTGGAGGTTTCCTAAGGTGGATCGGCGTTGTGATGGCAAGCGTTCGCGACGTTGGCGAAGGCAGCCATGACCATGATCGCGATGATCACGGTGCCACCGAAGAAGGCAATGTTCGGATGACGGTTCACGAGAGGAAGGCCTTTGCGTCTGGGGTCCCTATCGGCTCAACTCAGACTCTGGGAACGATGTGAGTCACAAGTCAGCGTTAACCCAGTTGATGACGCCAGTGTCCACGTCTGCCACCTGAAACAGGGTGGGGACCTTGGGGTTTCTGGCGCCACCATCCACCCAGATCACGTCAGCCATCCGCCAGTCGCTGCCGTCATCAATGATCACCGTCATGCCTGCCCTGACGTGCAAAAAGACAGGATCCGCTTTGTGTGCTGCAACACCGCTCACATGATCAACCGACATACTATCTACGCAAGTACGCCTGCACTAATTCTGCTAGTACGACGGGGTCAAGTCACCCGTAATAAGCGCGGACTGACCTCCCACTGAAGAAGAGAAGCCAGTGCAATACCGACGCCCCAATGGCAAGGGTTTGAAGCCACTGGATGGAGGTCTTTTAGGTCTCCAAAGACAACATCGCCCCTGTCGTGGGCTGGCCCTGTTCCGATGAGGCGATGGCAGCGGCCAAATGATCCGCGTCAACGTTCCGACGAGTTCAAGGGGGAGGGGGTTAGTAAGGCTGCAGACGCTGTCCCCCGCCTGTCAGGTGAAGTTCAACTGGATGCACTGGTTGTTTGTTCGACCTAAAAAGAAGGGAGTTGATCGACGAATCCATGCCAATCGCAAATCAGAAATGCGCGTGTGAGCCCTGCGGCTGCGTTGTTTCCCCTCAAAAAGCCGTCGAGAGAGAAGGAAAAATTTATTGCTCCCAATCATGTGCTGATGGTCATGCCGATGATGACCAATGTTGCTCTAGTTGTGATTGCTGCTGATTAGTCGCAGCAGCCGCCTTGTTGCAGGGGGACCACTGTTACCCCGCTGACGACATTTGCATCCATAAGCACCCGTACTTGAACGCCGCCACTGGCGTCTTCAGCCAATTCCACAGCGAGCCCAACCAATTCGTCTCCGTTGGCTTTCGTGTAGTTCAGAAGCTCAACGCGTTGAAGTTCTTTTGGAGTGGACACAGGTAACAAAGCGATGTTGAGAGTTTTCTAACGCTGAACTGACTCCCCGACCGGAAAGAAAGGGAGTCAGCTTCTGATCAGCGCCCAATGGCATTGCCTAACCATTGGGTGGAAGTGCCCAGCAAAGGAACCTCCGAAGAAACGATCGCCTCTGCCATTGCTGTAGTGCCGTCCTTATGTGGCGACAGCGGCGACCAAATGAGTCGCTGAAAGGTTTCGGAAACTGAAATCGCTGATCTGACTCCCCCCGTTCAGAAGAGGAGTCAGGCCGTTGCTTGCTGTGTCGGCGTGAAACGAACGCTGACACTCAGCGCCCAATGGTTCCTACAAAAACCATGGGATAGAGGTCTTGGGGACTCCGAAGACAAGATCGCCCCTGTCGTGGGCTGTGCTCCTTTCAGATGAGGTGTTGGCAGCGATCAAATGAGCGGCAACTACTGCTGCATTTGCTGCATCTGCTGCTGACGCTTGGTCAGTGACGCGGTGAGCTTGGCGTTGGCGGCACCAAAGGCAGCATCGAGGCCATCCTCATCAGTCCATTGACCGTAGTGCTTCATGTGGGTGCGCACGTCGTGGCCCATTGATGCGGCGAGCTGTCTGAGAGGTATGCCGGCCAATGCTCCTCGGTAGGCGTAGCCATGCCGAAGGCTGTAGGGGGAGAGCCCAGGATTGGCCTTCACCAGCGCAGCCCAATAGGGATGGCGATCGAGGTATTGCCGGAAGGTGTGCCCGCAGGTTTTGAAGTCTTGAGCGTTCAGGATGCCGACTGGCAGCTTGACCAGCCCACTGCTGAGCTGATCCATGGCCAGAACCATCACGCGTTTGAGCGAAATACGGTACGCCGTCAAATTCGTGCCGCTACAGCAGCGAAAGAAATGGGTGTTTCAGTCACTCCTCAGAACACCAGAGCAACGCTTCAGCAGCTTCAGCGTGCATTGCTGACAGGTGACGAAGAAAAAGGCACCAAAGGTGGCGAGAAGGCTCGGTTTAAGCCCAAGGAGTATTTGATTGACGGGTTGATCGCCAAGCGGTCTCTCACTAGCATCGCTGCGTTCAACAAGGTTGGGAAAACGAAGCTGGCAGCAGAGCTGGTGGCTTCGCTGATCTTCCAGCAACCCTTCATGGGCAACCCCGACTGGAGTCCGGCACCAGCACCGCAAGGCGGCCACAAGTTCATTCTCTGGTGGGTGGATCAACCTGGCGCTGACTCCTCGGGCTACCTCCAAGCCAGGGGTTTGATGGAGGCAGATGGAACCCTCCATCCGCAGATCGTTGCTCTCTACACAGAGGAGGACGACTTGGCTTGGGATAACCAGGGCATGGACCGCTTGATTCAGGACACTTCAAACAACCCTGGCGCGATCCTGATCACCGACTCTTTCTTTGCCTGCACCCAAAGGGTCCATGGCAATGACCAGGAACCTGAGGCTGGCGGTGCTTTGATTGATATCCAAACGCTCCTCAGTCAGAGCGAGACAACTCATATCTGCCTGTTCCACTCCTCCAAGGAAACAGGCCTGCTGGGCATCCAGGCGATTCGTGGTCATTCCTCTGCTGGTGGTGCTGTGTCCGGTGCGATCTCCATGCACTTCCTAGAGAAGAAGGATTCGCAGACCGGCAAGTGGGGTGCAGACAAGGACAACCCTCACCGCCGCATGGTGTTTGAGGGCCGTGGTCCATACGTTGACCTTCTGATTCGCGGAGACT
This sequence comes from Synechococcus sp. N19, assembly GCF_900474045.1. Lineage (NCBI taxonomy): Bacteria > Bacillati > Cyanobacteriota > Cyanophyceae > Synechococcales > Synechococcaceae > Synechococcus > Synechococcus sp. N19. Next base: position 68,277 of record NZ_UCNR01000009.1, on the reverse strand, counting down.
GGGAGCGCGGCACCTTCTAGGTGCTCGGCAACTATCAGAAGCAACTCGGTGAGCTGACCGCAGATGAATGCAAGGCATCAACGATTGATGGCCTGACTGATGGGCAGCGAGAGACGTTGGAGAGGGTGGGAACTGCCGAAGGCCTTTGGAAAGAAGCGCATGGTGTCAGTGCTGCCCAGGCGGCTAACGCAATGACTCATCCCAGGCAGGCCAGCAGGTCAGTACTGGAGACAACGAGGAAGCGGCTTGATGCTTTGGCGAAAGCTGGGCTGCTGAGTAAGTCCAGGCATGGACCAAGCAACAGATACAGCTAACGGTCCGAAAGTGGCTGATCGGGTTGGATCTCAGTCAGTTACTGGGATCTTGTGGCTGGGTCCAACCGTTGGTGCCAACAATCAAACTCCTGTCCAGAACAGGGGTTCAACCAGATCAACTGTTTTCAGTGACTCCCCTTATAGGGGTTGAGAAGACACTTAGGGACCTATGTGTGTAGGACCTGCATACTTTCAGGGTCCTCACCGCGTGTCGGCGTGTGGGTTAAGTCGGGCCTCGCCTAAAAATTAGCGTCAAATTAGTGAGAACTAATTTTGTGTTGTAGTGATAAGTGCCGTGTGAGTTTGCGATGTCCTGCCGAGGGTGTTGGCTAGACGCTGAGGGTTAATGCTGCTAGGTTCAAAATGTCTAAGGAGACATCCCCGTCAAGGCGGGTCCGAGGACATTCGCACTAACCCGAACACCCCGTGCCGTCCTACAGGCGGATTGATTTCTAATGCGCAAACAACTTGGTTCCAATGGTCTCGGTGCAACCGATAGCCATTCTGCTCGCACTTTTTCGCCTACTCGCTTGAGCGGCATCCTGCTTATCCCTTGTCTTGCACTGTCTGCAATCGTGCTGCACCAGAGCGAGGGTCAAGCTCAATCCTTCCTGCAACGCCGCATTCAAGAGCGAATGCAAGAACGACGATTGCAAGAAGAAGCGAAGCTGACTGAAAGTCAAAAGCAGCAGCTCTTCCAAGTGAGGCGCGAATGGTTGCTCAGTAGCCATGACCAGAGGCTTGCTTTGCTCCAGTCAACACAGGCATGCCTAAAGGATGCTCAGACTTTTCAAGACGGTAAGGAGTGCAGGTCAAAGCGACGTCAAGCTGGGCGAAAGCTACTTCAAGAAGGTCGCCAAATCGTTAATGCCGAGCGTCAGCGTTTAGGTCTTTCGCCTTTGCCTACTGACCTGACATTTTCATTCTGATGGGAGGCAATCCTCTCTCTGATGGGATTGGTACAGGCGAGAGCCAACTGGATTGGACCCCATGGTCCGTCACAGAGGATGTCGCTCTTGACGGGACTTGTTCAAAGCGAAAGCGGGCTTTTTTCAAATCAGCCTTGCCACGCCTTTTGACATTTCTAGAAAGATCCGCTCGTCATGCTCATCCCAAGCCAGCGCCATGGCACATCACCACTGGCGTTTGTACTGCGGATGAGGTCGTTGACCATGTGATGGAGATGAACTGGTCTGGTTGGTGGTTCCGCCATATGTGCCGAGCCGCCGACATCCTCAAGCTTCCTTGTCCTGATCAGCGTTTCATGGATGATCAACGTCCTTGGAACACTTGGGGGCAAGCTATTGACCTCAAGCTGGAGCACCAAAATGCTCGGCCAGATGCGGATGGTGAGGAGCTGATTTCACGAGATTGGGAGTTGCCGCCCTTTTTTCTTGGAAATCGCTTCCCTCGTAAAAAAGAGAATGTCTTCGAATGCAGCATTCCCCTTCCAGAGGAATCAGATGCTCTCGCGCAGCTTGCTGAACAAGCCAGCCAGTGCGACTCACCAGAGGACTTGGAGATTCCTGCTGTCTTGCAGAAGTACTTCTGAAGGCAAATAGGTCGGACTAATCACCAGAGGGTTGAGGCTCAGAAGTAAACGCACTCAAAGTCTCCTTAGCTGGCTTCGTGGGCCCAACCCATCTCCTTCTGCGAAGTCGGCGCTGACTCGTAGGCAAAAAGAAACCCCCGCCGAAGGCAGGGGCTTCAAAACGTCTCTCGGGAGTGTGACCTTGTTTCCACCCCGTGAGGCGTTTTTCCTCACAAAACAAGCATCTCTAGCCAACTGGCACTGTGACAGTCGTGGGTGGACGGCTTGTCGCTTGTCCTTAGCCAGTTTCTTGAGCTCAGCCCATCTCCATGACTCTTCCTCAGTGGCTGGTTTCATGCCTCTTTCAGTAGCTAAAGGGGCCTCTTCCCATTTCCATACAAGGTGACCTGCCGAGTGAAGCAGATCACCCGAGACCCCCTCTCTCGTTGCCGAGGTCTCACTTTTATTCAACCGTCAATCATTCTCCTCGCGTGTCTCCTGCGTCACATTAATGAATCGCGGCTACATCAACTGGCTGGAGACGCTGCCCTGCAATCGCAAGCCGCAGAAGGTGAACGCGTGGATGAGCGAATGGGCGCCACTGCCTGAACACGTTGATCTGCCCCGCTACGAGGAGATCCAACAGGAGTGGAATCAGCGTGATTGCCACGTCGGCGTGATGTCTCGCCTGTGGCGTTGGGTCAGTAGCCAATAAGGACTCATACGCCGATTCTCTGTAGCTCTCGCTACGGGCTTATAAGACTTTCATGGAAGAAATCCTTGATCCCAAAGGTCTCCGAAAAATGGTGTGCGAAAGCACGGGCGATTCCCTATCAAGGAGACCTGCGACACTTCCTCTTACGGCTGAGTGAGTTATCGCGGCAGCACGGGAGAGCGACCCGTTAGCTGGCAGACAATCCAGTCCCAGTACACGGCAAGCGTGATGGGGCTGGCTTTCTGCGCTTAACCCCGTCTTCCAATAACGGGAAAGATTCAGTGCATTGCACTTGATTGCACAACGCCTGGTCAGCGTTATGGAGCGGTCCGCATCGCTCGGGGCGAACAAGTTTCTCCTCGCGGTTCCGTAGTCCCGCATCTTTGATTCGGTAACGGCTGTTGGAAGTCAGCCCCGCCGATAGAGGGGGCTGCCTTCACGCAATTAGCCCGCCTCAGGAGCCCAGACCTCAGACGCTCGGAACTATATCGTTCACGAGGTCAGCATTGACCCAGTTGATGACGCCAGTCCTACGTCCGCCACCTGGAACGATATGGCTACTTAAGGGTTCTGAGGTGCGTCTCCGTAGACGATTTGAGCCACCACCAGGACCAAGCCAACGACGGGCAGAACGAATGGAACCATTCCCATTTAAACCACTACATGTTTCTTAGGGGGCTTGGGTGCGAGTGGATCGCACTGGCACATGCCACTTTTTGAAAGTTCATTTGGAGGCTTCGGATAGGTACTTCACATCGTGGCGATGCATCTCTCGTGCACTCAGCCATCCCGCCTCAGGAGCCCAGCCCATCTCCTTATGCCACGTTGGCGTCTGAGTCGCTGGGTCAGACGCTAAACAACAAGGAGGCAGGTCCCTCAGCCTCACCTCCCATGCTTGACGCATTGAAGGCACCACAGCCTTCTCTTCAAAACTGGCGGGTCAGGTGCCGATTTGTAACCACTTGAACGTCAAATAGGCATTAAGCCTCATTGAGCTCATTAAGAGCTGGTTGAAGAATTGGCTTGACGCGCGCACCACTGTCACGTCTTTGGAGATGAAGAGCGCGGGTTCCCTCGCCCGCGTCTCCCTCAAACTTCAACCTCAGTCTTTTCGTCAGCCTTCCGAGGAGCCTCTGTTGAGGTTTGCTCGGCTGTCTCTGCATTGTGATGGCAAGCGTTGGCGACGTTGGAGAACGCAGCCATGACCATGATCGCGATGATCACGGTGCCACCGAAGAAGGCAATGTTCGGATGACGGTTCACGAGAGGCAGACCTAAGAGTCTGCGGACCCTATCGGCTCAATTCAGACTCTGGGGACTGTGTGGGTCACGAGGTCAGCATTGACCCAGTTGATGACGCCGGTGTCCACGTCTGCCACCTGAAACAGCGTGGGGACCTTTGGGTTTCTGGCACCGCCATCCACCCAGATCACGTCAGCCAGCCGCCATTCGCTGCCGTCATCAACGATCACCGTCATGCCTGCCCTGACATGCAGAAAGACAGGATCCGACTTGTGTGCTGCAACACCGCACAAATAGTGAGCTGACTAGGTCACTAGAGCGTTCTTTTTATGTATTGGTAGATATGTGCAGTGGGTTTGAAATTGATTGTATTTTTAGACTTATGTCCTTAATTTATGGCATACGAATCCAAGAGGTGAGGATGACTCTCGGATCCGCAGCCGTGGACTTGCTCAGCCACTCGACTTGACACTTATAAGCTACTGACAAAGGGGATGTGACTGTAGTCACGATTTAAAGACGAATAAATACGACTGCTGACATAGGTCATCAGTCGTATGTGCTGTCTTGAGGAGACCAAAACTCAAAGACACTCTTTTTTAAGGTTTTTTTTGGCAAATTCAAGTCTTGAAAGCTGTGCTGTGTTGAGATTCAGACTCGTCGCGTTACTTGCTCCCTAAGTGGTTGGGCTCATCTGCAAGAGCTCCATTGGTTTTCCCCTTCCATCTCCAGTCCATTCACTACTGCTGTTGCTGCGCCTGCTGCTGAAGCTTTGTAAGTGATTCCGGCTGTGAGACCAGTACCCCTTCCCACTGCGCCACTCGGGCCTCCAAGGTCGTTTCGTCAATCCACTGGGCGTAGTGCTTGATGTGGGTCTTGGCGTCGTGCCCCATCAGGTTTGCTGCGGTGAAGACGTCCATCCCCTCTCCGCACTTGTGGGCGCGGAACGCGTAGCCGTGTCTCAATCCGTTGGCGGTCAGGCCCTTGGTTTCCTTGTGGAGCGACTTCCAGACGTGGTTGCCCTCAGCATTTTTAAAGCGGGTGAGTTGCTGTGTGAACTCATCGCCGATTGGCTTCATTGCGCCGATGACCTTTCCCTCGGCATCCACGCACTTCGCGATTTGAGTTCGGATCGCCTGCGGCAGCTTGACGAGACCGCTCTCAAACAGGCGCAGATATCGCATGCCATGTCCCTCTCTTCCCTTGATGTCCAGGGGAAGAACACGCCTGCGGGGTTTTACCGAGCCCGACTTCATCGTCCGGAGATTCCTTTTGGCTCCGCCCCCGACGTAGAGGCATCCGTCCTCAACGGTCAGTAGGCCTAGTTCTGCTTGCCTTAGGCCAAAGAGTCCGATGAGCCCTACTGCAAGCTCAAGCTCTTTCGCCCCAGCATCTTTCAGTTCGTCCAGCAACCTGGCGAGCTGCTCCGGCTTCAAAGGGATCGTCGCCCCTTTGTCCCCGTAGTCGGCATGTCCGACGAGCTCGGTTTTGTCTTCCCCGTCCAAAGGAGCCCAGCGATCTGGGGCGCCATGACGCTTGATGGCATGCCGCAGTAACGCGGCCAAGTCATTCAGATGGGTCACGCGACCTGATCCACCAGCAGCGCAATCTTTGAAGTGCTGCTTGGCGTAGGCACGCATCAGGCTCGCCCCGTCCTTTGGCTTTGGTCGGCTATGGAGTGTTTCCAGGGCCAAGGTCACATGACGCGCTTTCTGCTTGTAGGTCGTCGCCCGCCGGTCACCCATGGAGCTGAGGAACGTCTCGGCAACGGCGTCCCAATCCACCGCCTCACTGCCAAGCACCAGGGAAAGCTTCTTCTCGTCGTCATCCAGCCGTTGAGGGAACAACGTCTGGCAGGCCTCCCCGATGGGAACGCTGGGGTCTTTCTCCATGAAGTGAAGGATCTTCGTGACTGCCTGCTGAATCGCCGAGGCGTTGGATACCCCCCAGGTGACTGGGATGGTTCCGGTCTGCCGTGATCCGTCTTCAAATCGGATGGTGAGCTGAGTGCTGCCACGCATCTCTCGCAGGCTCAGTCCACTCCCGTGCTCGCGCTTGATCTGCGAACGGAGCTCTACGTCCCAAGTCTTTTTCTTCGGCATTGCGGAGGGGTTATTCGCTGAACACCTGCATCAGTTGCAGGGGGTCAATGGGTTGCGCGCATTTCTGCGCGCAGAAGTGGGATAGCAGGCTGTAGCTAGCTGTCTCACGGTCTTTGATCTTGCCCGCAAAAGCTACCTTGGACTGGGAAGTTTGCCCATATTCTCTAGAGACTCAGAACTCTTGACCTGCTGGATGGTATGCAGGGGGTCAAGAGTTCGAGTCTCCTTGGCTCCATTCAACAGAAGCCCAGCCTTTGGTTGGGTTTTTTGTTGCCAATGCGCGGCGATGATCCCGCTCGATGCCCCGTGTTGGTGCAAAAAGATGAAGTGGTGCAAGCTCTGGGCGCCCACCTAGCCAAAGGAGCTGGGCTGGGCATCTGAGGTTGGGTGAGGGCAGGATGGATGGATGGGCAAGACATCCAAGAAGTCAAAGAATGCGAAGAAGGCGAAGCAGACCTGCTCTGTCCTGCTTTTGCATAAGACGACCATCAAGCGGATCCGACAACGCTTTGGTCTGAGCAAATACCAAATGCTGTGGATCACCTTCGGCAAAGGTCTGCTGATCGGCTACGTCCTGGCATTCCTGGCTCATCGCTGAATGGACTCCACCCAGAAGCTCGTGGAGAAACTGGTTGAGAGGCGGATGCGGGTCACTGGAGAGTCGCAGGCAGTAGCCACTGCCAACGTGATGGCAGCTTTCAGGAAGCTGAGGAAAGACAAGGAGTAGCCAGACCCGCTTAAAGCTTTGGGCTCCAGAAGCGAGCTCGATCGGGCTGCACCTTGGCGGCATAAGAAAGCCGGGTGCTGTCTCCAATCGCAACCCGGCTGACGCATTCACCTTGATGAAGCTGGTCTTAGCCCGTCCAGTAGAACCTCAGTTATGGCTCAACTGTTCAGCTCGATACATGAGCTGACTGGCGCATTGACTCAGGGCCCCGGCGGCACCGTGGGCTGGCTGATCAAAAACCGCGGCCGTCGCGCTCCCGCATTTCGAGGCGGAGTTGCTGGTAGCGAAGCAAGGCCCGCTCCTCATCCAACTGAGGAAACAACAAACGGGCCTCCTCCAGGCTCGGCGGCTCCAAGAGCCAGTCATCAGAGCGATCCGGGGCCACTTGCTCAGGCTTGCGTTCCCACAGCTGACGTCCTGGTGCGACCCAGCCAAACCAGCGACGAAAACGATCGAACAGCTCGAGTGGTTGCACCTGATCACCCTAAGGAGATCACGAATCCAATCGTTGGGACTCCTGCATGGCGTACGCCTCCGCGCGATCAGAAACAACAGACTCGTTCTGTGGCATCAGGCTCTGCGGCTTCCGCTGCCTGGGATCCTCCCCATTGCGCCAGGGGGTGAACATTAGGAAATTTCCGGCCACCAGCCCTGCCGTCACGATCACTGCGGCAATCTGCTCGAGCTGTTCGATCTCCATCCCTGCATTGTCTCGCGTTCTCCCAGCAGGGTTGTCCGCTGCATCGTCGAGGGCTTGGGATTCAGCTCGCTCTGCAGTTCCAGGCAAAGGGCCGCTCCCAGCATCACCGTGATCACCCCAAGCCCCTCACTCAGCTTGAGTTGCCTTTTGGGCTTGCGAAAAATACAGCGGGTCATGCCAAGCCCTTGCTTCTCAGCCTGGTTTAACGCGTGTTTTCAGTTCAAATTGAAGCGTTGGCCACGAGAACGCTGGGAAAACGCTGAGACAACCGCTCTCAATCCTCTTTTGGGTTCTCCAGGTCGCGGCGGATCAGGGCCAGCAAGTAGGAGGGCGATTTGTAGCGGGTGGGCAGGCAGCGGTTCAGCGTTTCGAGATGCCCCCAGCAGACGGTTCGTTCAATGTCTTGAACGGTTTTTCCCTGCTGGAGGAGACGCCGCAGCGCCTTGCAATACATCGGATAGCCCGCCTCTAATTCACCGATGGTGAGTTTCGCCTGAGGCATAGGACCACTGAAGCCAATTCCAACCTATGCCCCCGCGGGCCAGGCTCAGCTGCCGAGCCAGGCGACGCAGTCGATTTCCACCCGTGCTCCCTTGGGGAGGGCTGCCACCTGAACGCAAGCGCGGGCTGGGCTGACCCCCTCGCCGAACACCTCGGCGTAGATGCCATTTACGGTTGCGAAATCGCCCAGGTCTGCCAGGAACACCGTGGTGCGCACCACCTGAGCCGGGGTGGCGCCAGCTTCTTTCAGCACAGCACAGAGGTTTTTCAGCACCTGATGTGTTTCCGCCGCCACATCACCGTTCCCCACCATCTCGCCGGTGGCTGGATCCAATGGAATCTGCCCGGAGCAATAGAGCCACTCGCCGGCCAGCACTGCTTGGTTGTAAGGCCCAACCGGTGCAGGGGCGTCTTGAGTGGTGATGGCCTTGGCGCTCATGGGTTGGTTCTCAACAGCAGTCGCCACGATCATCGCCGTTGGTGATCCCCTGCTTCGCCATCGCTCATGCCGGCCGCCACTGGTCCTTGTGCTGGCGCAGCTCGGCCAACTCCGCGGCTGAACCGGCCTGCATGAACAGGTTGGTGCGGCGTTCCATGCCGATGCTGCTGGGCAGGCTGAGCTCTCCTTGGGCACGGAGCCAACGCACCTCCCCGTAGCGCTCAGCCAGAACTGCGTCGCTGGGGCGTTGCTCCACGGCCCATTGCAGGTTGGCCTCGGTGTACTCGTGAGCACAACAAACCCTTGTGGCCTCGGGCAGTTCCGCCAGCTTCTGCAGGGCCTGATGCATCTGTTCAGCGCTGCCTTCAAACAGTCGGCCACAGCCCCCGCTGAACAGGGTGTCTCCGCAGAACAACAGGGGCTCTATCTGGCCGCCCTCCGGGTTCGGGATGAAAAAGGCGATGTGGGCCCGGGTGTGGGCCGCCACATCCAGCACCTCCACCGCGTGACCAAGAACAGTGATCAGGTCCCCATCCCGCACCGGCATCGTCTGAAACGGAATCCGCTCCCGGTCCTCAGCGGCGGCAATCACCGCAGCCGCGGGCCAGCGTTTCAGCAACTCCGGTGTGCCGCCGATGTGGTCGGCGTGGTGATGGGTCTGCAGCACGGCGGCCAGGCTCAACTGCCGTTCTTCCAGCCACTCCCGCACCGGCGGTGCCACGGCGGGGTCGATCACCACGGCCTCCGCACCCCTCACCCAGATCCAGATCACGTTGTCCTGCAGCACCGGCAGGGCATGAAGTGAGGAATGCATCGTTAAAGTCCTGCCTGGTTAACCGGTCAGCGCTGGACCCATGATCACCGTCGCGTTGGCCAAAGGAGCGCTGCTCAAAGACTCGGTGGCCCGCTTTGCGGCGGCTGGTCTTGATTTCTCCGCTGTCCTGGACAAGAACAACCGCCAGTTGATGGTGCCCACCCCTTGCGGGCGCGCCCGGGCCCTGCTGGTTCGCAACGGCGATGTGCCCACCTACGTGGCCTACGGCCAGGCTCAGCTGGGGGTGGTGGGTTACGACGTGCTCAAAGAGCATCAACTCCCCGTTGCTCAACTGGTGGACCTGGGCTTTGGCGGCTGCCGCATGGCTGTGGCGGTTCAGGAGAGCAGTGGTTACACCCGGGCCGCTGATCTGCCCGCCCACTGCCGCGTCGCCAGCAAATTCACCCACTGCGCCCGGGAATATTTCGATGCCCTCGACCTTCCCGTTGAGTTGGTTCACCTCAATGGCTCCGTGGAGCTGGGGCCAATCACCGGTATGTCAGAAGCGATTGTCGACCTGGTGGCCACCGGTCGCACCCTGCGGGAGAATGGCCTGATCGCCATCGAAGACCTGTTCCACTCAACAGCTCGACTGGTGGGGCACCCCCTGTCGGTTCGCCTCGATCACGGCCCCTTGGCCTACATAGTTGATGCGATCCGCGCAGCAACACCCGTCGGGAGCTCCAGCTGATGGGGGCCGTCGCCGACTGGCGCCGGGTCCGTCGTCTCGGTCGTTATCTCGTGCGGGATCGCCGGCGGCTGCTGGTGGCCCTGCTGTTGCTGCTGCCTTTGGCCTTTGCCGGAGCATTGCAGCCCGTTCTGCTGGGGCAGGCCGTCAGCGTCCTGCGCGGAGAGCCCAGTCTTCCCTTCCTTTCGGGGTTGAGCCTCTCTGCCTCGATCCGCGTGATCATCGGGCTCTACTTCGTTTCCGTGCTGCTGCGGCTCGGCCTGCAGGGGGTGCAGCAATTCAGCATCCTGGCCGTCGGACAACGGCTCACCGCGCGCATCCGCGACGATCTGTTTGAACATGCGTTGTCGCTGTCCCTGCGGTTTCACGACCGCATGCCGGTGGGCAAGTTGCTCACACGGCTCACCAGCGATGTAGATGCCCTTGCCGAGGTGTTCGGCAGTGGTGCCGTGGGGGTGCTCAATGATCTGGTGAGCCTGCTGGTGCTGGCCTCAACGATGTTGTTCATCGAGTGGAGGCTGGGGCTGCTGCTGTTGTTCACGCAGGTGCCCGTCACCCTGGCCGTGCTTTGGCTGCAGCGCCGTTACCGCAAGGCCAATTACCGCGTGCGCGAGGAGCTCTCCCAGCTCAATGCCGATTTCCAGGAGAACCTCCAGGGCCTCGAGGTGGTTCAGATGTATGGCCGTGAAACGGTCAACAGCGCCCGCTTCCTGCGCACTGGCATGCACTACCGGAGAGCTGTAAACGGAACGATCTTTTTCGACAGCAGCATCTCAGCCTTCCTGGAATGGGTGGCTCTGGCTGCGATTGCCCTGGTTCTCGCCCTTGGCGGCTTGATGGTGACCAATGGCGCCATGGGTCTGGGCACCCTCACCACCTTCATCCTTGCCTCCCAGCGTCTGTTCGATCCGCTGCGTCAGCTGGCGGAGCGTTTCACCCAGATCCAGGGTGGGCTGACAGCGGTCGAACGCATCGGCGAGTTGATGGAGGAGCCCCTCGAGATCGCTGAGGCGAAGGGCGTTCTCCCCCATGTGAGTGGTGGTGGCGGTGAGGTGATCTTTGAGAACGTGAGCTTTGCCTATCGGCCGGACGATCCGATCCTTCGCAATCTCTCCTTCCGCATCGCCCCCGGAGAACATGTCGCCCTGGTGGGCCCCACTGGGTCGGGCAAAAGCACGATCATCCGCCTGCTCTGCCGCCTGTACGAACCCCAGCAGGGACGCATCCTTCTCGATGGACGGGACATCCGCACGATCCCGATGGCGGATCTCCGGCGTGAGTTGGGTGTCGTGCTTCAAGACACGTTCCTGTTCAGCGGCAATGTGGCCGACAACCTTCGGCTCAATGCATCGGTGAGCGATCGAGAGCTGGCTCAGGTCTGCGCTGAGCTTGGTCTCAACGAGCTGCTGGCCAAGCTCCCCAACGGGCTGGAGACGGAGCTGCGCGAGCGGGGCGGCAACCTCTCTTCAGGCGAGCGCCAACTGCTGGCGGTGGCCCGGGTGGCGATCCGCAAGCCAACGGTGTTGGTGATGGATGAAGCCACCGCCTTCATGGATCCTTCAACGGAGGCAACGCTGCAGGCTGATCTTGATCGGCTTCTGCAAAAGCGCACCGCCATCGTCATTGCCCATCGCCTGGCCACGGTGGAAGCCTCGGACCGCATTCTTGTGCTGCGCCGCGGTGAACTGATCGAGCAGGGAACCCATCGCGAGCTAAGGGCCCGTGGCGGGCTCTACGCCCAGCTGGCTGATCTGCAGGAGCGGGGGTTGGCGCGTCTGTGATCGCTCCTCTTCCCATGCCTGCTCATCCTCTGTTGGAGCAGTACGGCCAGGGAGCGCGTCTCTGCCCCTGCGCCAATGACCAGATCACCTTGGTGTTCAGCCAGGAGTACCCCTTCGATCTGGTGGAACTCGAGCAGTTGCTGGAAGCGGTGGGCTGGAGCCGCCGGCCGATTCGCCGGGTGCGCAAAGCCCTCAGCCACAGCCTGCTCAAAGTTGGCCTCTGGCGGCACGACCCACGGGTGCCCCGTCTGGTGGGATTTGCGCGCTGCACCGGGGATGGTGTTTTCGAAGCCACCGTCTGGGACGTGGCCGTGCATCCCCTGTACCAGGGCAATGGTCTGGGCAAGCAGATGATGGCTTACATCCTCGAGGCCCTTGATCAGATGGGAACCGAGCGGGTCAGCCTGTTCGCCGATCCGGGCGTCGTCAGCTTCTATGAGGGCCAGGGCTGGGATCTCGAGCCCCAGGGCCATCGCTGTGCCTTCTGGTACGCCAACTGATCGGATCCTTCAGCGCCGGTAGAGCCGCAACAGCTGCTCCGTTGATCGCCCCTGCCGCCACAGCCAGCGCAGTCGGGCATTGCGCCAGGCCTGCATCAGCACGCTTCGCTTCTGCCAGCGCTCTGCGCTGGTGAGCAGGGCATAGTTCAGAGTACGGAGGGGAGCGACCTGGCTCAGGCGTTCCACCAGGTCCAGGTCTTCCATCAGCGCCAAGGGCCGGTAGCCGCCCACGCGCTCATACAGCTGGCGCTGAATCAACAGGCCCTGATCGCCGTAAGGGCGTTGCAGCCAACGGCTGCGCAGGTTCACCAACCGCTCCAGCAGCCACAGCATCGGCCGCCCATGCGCCTCCACCTTGAAGTCGAAGCACCAGGCGCTGAGTTGGCCCTCCGGGCTGCTCAGAATCTGCTCCACCTTGTGGTGCCAGGTGTCTGGCAAGCGGCTGTCGGCGTGCAGCACCAGCACCCAGGCATGGGAGCTGTGGCCAACGCCCCAGCGCAGCTGTGGACCCCGCCCGGCGGTGCGGCTGTCGAGCACGGTGGCGCCGGCCAGCTGAGCCACCGCCCGGGTGTGATCCCTGCTGCCGCCATCCGAGACGATCACCTCCAACTCCCCAGGCCATCGCTGCAGATCCGCCAGCAGCAGCGGCAGCCTGCTGGCTTCATCCAGGGTTGGAATCACAACGCTCAGCCCTGCCATGGCATCAGATCGCTCCAGTGATCCAGATCATTTCGTTGGGCCACGAGGGCCGATGAGAGCTGCCGCCTGCGCGCCGCCTCCAGCGTTGCCTCCAGCACCCTGGGGCCGCCCCAGGGAATGCCGATCAGCGGCCAGTGCTGCGGGCTGCGGATCAGGGATGCGCCGATACCCAGCAGCCAGTAGCCCCCATCGGAGGCTGGCCCCAGCACCAGGTCATGCTGCTCCAATTGCTCAACGGCCTGCCTCAAATCATCGGGATTGAGTTCGGGCAGATCCGTGCCGACCACGAGGCAGGGCCTGTTGTGGCGATGGCCGTGCATCAATTGCCGTCGCAATCGGGTGCCGAGTTGCCCCCTCCCCTGCAGCCGCACCTGCCTCAGCCCCAGCTGTTGCCCCCAGCGATCGGCCGCACGGGTGCCGAGTCCGCTCACCGCCAGCACCGGCTCGATCTCCATGGTGCACGCGAGGCTCCGCACCACCGCTGCGGTGTGCTGCGTGAGCCGCCGTTGGATCCTTGTGGCGCGTTCGCTGCTGTCGGCCAAGCCCAGCTCATGGTTGAGATCGCGGCTCAAGCGGCGTTTGCATCGGCCCGGTGATGGCCAGCGGGCCATTACAACGATCTTCACCATCTCAATTGTTGCGGGGCAGTTCCCGCGGGCGCACCTGCACGATCAGCTCCCTTCCGTTGCGTTGAAGGGTGAGCTGCATCGGTTCCCCCACCTGGCCGCGGTCCACGGCGAGTTGCACTTCGGGGGGGGTTTGAACGGGGTTGTCTTCCACCTTGAGGATCAGATCGCACTGGCGGATGCCGGCCGCAGCGGCCGGAGTGCCTTTCACCACCTCCTTCACCAACACGCCATTCAGCTCGGGCACCGTGCAGGCGCTGTTGGTGGCGTTGATTTCCCGCGCCAGCTGCGGCGTGAGGTTCATCAGCTGCACGCCGATGAAGGGATGGGATGCCTGGCCGGTGCGTACGATCTGTTGCGCGATCCGCTTGGCCAGGTTGATCGGAACCGCAAAACTCAAGCCGCCACCTGGGGCTGTGCGGATCGCTGTGTTGATGCCGATCACCTGACCGGCGGCATTGATCAACGGGCCGCCGCTGTTGCCGGGGTTCACCGCTGCATCGGTCTGGATGTAGGGAACCCGCTGGCCGTCACCGATCGCATTCAGGCGGCCGACGGCGCTGATGATGCCGGCCGTCACGGTGTTGTTCAGGCCGAAGGGATTGCCGATGGCAATGGCCCATTCCCCCGGCTTGAGCTGGTCGGAGTTGCCCAGGGCCGCCACCGGCAGGTTGTCGGCCACCACTTTCACCACCGCCACGTCGGTGAGGGGGTCGGTGCCGAGAACCTTGCCCTTGAAATTGCGTCCGTCCGGCAGGGTTACCGCCACCTGATCGGCACCACGCACCACGTGCTCATTGGTGAAGATCAGGCCGCTGGCCCGGGTGATGAAGCCGGAGCCCTGGCCCTGCTGCCGCTGGCTGGAGGGACCCATCCCAAAAATCCCTCCGAAGGGGTTGGAGATCTCCTTCACCACATCGATGCTCACCACCGCCGGACCGACGCGATCCACCGCCTTCACGATCACGTTGTCCCCCGGTTGCAGAGGCGCGCTGCGGGGCTGATCGTGCACCACCGGTGGCGCCGTCATCGGTGGCTTGGGGGTCAGACCCAGCTGGTCTCTCACCAGGCTGCAACCGGAGAGTGCGCTCCCGGCCAGGGCGATGGCGAGCCAATGCTGGGCGTTGGGCATCACGACGAGATGTGTGCTGATGCATTTAAGACGGCCTGAGCGGATCGGCATGCGTAGATTCAGCGCTCGGGCGATGGGTGGTTTTGGCGCAGACGGGCGAAGAGCTCTGGATCAAGGTGCGGGATGGGTTGCAGGCGAAGCTGAGCAAGCCCACCTTCGAGACCTTCATTCGCCCCACGGGTTGCAGCGGCTTTGCCAATGGAGAGCTGAAGCTTCTGGCCCCGAATCCCTTTGCCAGCGTTCGTTTGCGGGAGCAGCTGCTGCCCACGATCGCCGAGATGGCCAGCAGCATCAGCGGTCAGCCCGTCCAGGTGACGGTGCTGGCGGAAACCGCCTTGCCGCTGCCGGATGCCAACGATGAGGCCTCAGCCGCTACAGATGCGGCGCCGCCTCCAGCGGCCCAGGAGTCGGCATCGGCTCCAGCGCGGAACGGCTCCCCACGCCGCTACCTGCCCGGGCTCAATCCCCGCTACGTGTTCGGTCGTTTTGTGGTCGGCCCCAACAGCCGGATGGCCCATGCGGCGGCTTTGGCTGTGGCCGAAGCACCGGGCCGGGAGTTCAACCCCCTGTTCATTTGCGGCGGTGTGGGCCTGGGCAAAACCCACCTGATGCAAGCGATTGGTCATTACCGGCTGGAAATCGACCCCGGGGCTCGGGTGGCCTATGTCTCCACCGAAACCTTCACCAATGACCTGATCCAGGCCATCCGCAAGGACGGCATGCAGGCCTTCCGCGATCGCTACCGCGCCGCCGATCTGATCCTGGTGGACGACATTCAATTCATCGAGGGCAAGGAGTACACCCAGGAGGAGTTCTTCCACACCTTCAATGCCCTGCATGAGGCAGGCCGTCAGGTGGTGATCGCCAGTGATCGTCCCCCCAGCCAGATTCCACGGTTGCAGCAGCGCCTGATCTCCCGGTTCCAGATGGGCCTGATCGCAGACATTCAGTCGCCTGACCTGGAGACACGCATGGCGATTCTTCAGAAGAAAGCGGAGCAGGAGCGCATGTCGCTGCCCCGTGATCTGATCCAGTACATCGCCGGTCGCTTCACCTCGAACATCCGCGAGTTGGAAGGGGCCCTGACCCGGGCTGTGGCCTTCGCCTCCATCACGGGGCTGCCGATGACGGTGGAATCCGTGGCACCGATGCTCGACCCCACGGGGCAGGGGGTGGAGGTCACGCCGCAACAGGTGATCGACAAGGTGTCTGAGGTGTTTGATGTCACGGCCGAGGAGATGTGCAGCAGCACCCGTCGCCGCGCCGTAAGCCAGGCCCGTCAGGTGGGGATGTACCTCATGCGCCAGGGCACCGACCTCAGCCTGCCGAGGATCGGCGACAACTTCGGCGGAAAAGACCACACCACGGTGATGTACGCGATCGAGCAGGTGGAGAAAAAACTGGCCTCCGACCCCCAGCTCGCTGGTCAGGTGCAGAAGGTGAAGGATTTGCTGCAGATCGATTCCCGCAAGAAGCGCTGATCAGCGGCAGGCTTTCTTGTCACCTTTCCAGCCCGGCATGTCCTGTGCAGCGGCTGAGCACACCAGCTGGCGGGCTGCTGCGAGTGCCGGCTCCAGGCGCCTGGAACTGAAGGGGGGCAGGGGCCGGCTGCGCAGCCAGGCACCCCAACGAAACTCGTGATACGGGATTAGGGGCTGAGGCTTGATCCACCCCTCCTGCTTCAGCTTCCACACGAGGCTCCTGTAGGGATCGTCGTCCAGTCCCAGAAGGCTCGTGGGCAGCTGCTCGGCCGGGCGCGGGCCGTTGCCTCGTCCGTCGTAGAGGTAGAGCCAGCCCTGGTTGTGCAGATGGGCCAGCACAGCGCTTCGGTCGGCGGTTGGCAGCTCCTCCACCACGTAACCCCAGGTGGTGGCCCCTGGATCAATGCCGATAAGGCCTCGCAGGCGGTGGTGCCGGTCCAGCATCCACATGGCGCCATCGGCAGATCGGATCAAAGGGACCGGTTTGCCGCGCAGGTAGTCAAGACGCTGCTGACGGGTGTCCTGGGCGAAATCCTTCTCGCGCGACCAAATCTCCGCCAGTCCCACACACCACTGGGTCGGCTGCAGCTGCGCCGCTGATACTTCAATCAGATCGGTCCCCCGATCGGGGGCGGGGATCGGTTGATAAGCGGGCAGCCGCAGGGGCACGACTCAGCGTTGGCGCCCCCGCACTATGACCCAATTAGGAAGGGTCGGGGATCCTGATCAAAGCGATCCCTCACCGGCAAGGGCTTGGCCTGCTCAGGGCCATCCAGCTGGGCGGTGGCTTCAAGGGCTTGACGCAGCAGTCGAGCGGCCGGGAGCGGCATATCCCTTGGCACCGAAATGCGATCGCGCAGATAGCGCAGCCCGGCGGCACTCCCCGCTGGAGGCGGGCAGGGGGTGTCGCGAACCAACCGGGTGAGGGCACAGCGCAGGGGCTGGTCAAAGGCTGCAGCACCCATGGGGTTCACCTCGCGCAGCCGTTGCTGGTGACGCAGCACCCGGCTCAGGGCGATGACGGCCTGATCGGCTTCATGGTCCGCATCCCAGCAGGCTTCGTCCTCGCCGAGGCCATCACCTCGGTCGATCCGTTCGGCCAGGCGCTTTGCTTCCGCTCCATCGTCGGGCCAGCAGCCGCCCATCTGGGGAGGCAGGTCATGGGCATGGGTGTGAAAGTCGCTTTGGGTGCCGCGGTAGGTCTCCAGTTGCTCCAGGGCACGGAACCAGCGGTCAATGGCCGGATGCTCAGCCCTCAGCCGGTATCCCTTGTAGTAAGCCAGCGAGGCATTCATCCGTTCCACGTAGGGAACGAAGATCAGATCCACGGTCTGCGGCTCCGGGCCCCGCAGCCATGGGCCTTCGTCCCGGTTCAGCTCCCGTTCGAAGCGCCGGGCGATGTCTTGAAACTGCTCTCGGGCCAGAACCTGTTGCCTCGGACGCAGCCGTGGTGAACACAGCCAGATGCACCAGGCTTGAAACAGCAGCCGTTCAAGACGGCGCAGCTCCAGAGCTTCTGGCGCTGTCATTGCCATGCCCAGAGGGCCGAACTGCTGTTCGAGGGCCAGCAGGATGTCGTCGCTTTCGGTGATCAGCCGCCCGTTGAGCTCCAGGGCCGGCAACATCCCTGAAGGCACTTTTTCCAGGAACCACGGCTCCTTCGGGCCGTAGCAACGCATGGTGACTTTGCGGATCCGGTAGGGGATGCGCTTGAACTCCAGCCAGAGCCAGATTTTTTGGCAGTAGGGGCACCAGGCGTGGTGGTCGCGGTACAGCGTGACCATCACGTTGGATTCAGGCTGTCCGAACAGGCGCAATGTGGCCTGGGCACTGGTCGGCCCTTCAATCCGATTCGGTTCCGGCATCGCCAGGCTGGCCAGGTCCGACCAGTTCAGGGGTTCAGCTGATTCCGATGAAAGGGGCATGCAGGATCGGCGCAAGCGTTGCCCGTCCATAGGACTGCCAGTCGCCCAGTTCGTGCATCAGCGCCAGACAGTCCTGCTGGCGGCCCTGATCAGCCAACTGCTTCAGCCGCAGTTTCATGTCATCGCTGGTGATCATCATCACGATCTCGCGGCGTTGCGATCGTTTGAGGCGCAGCTCAGGTTCAGGCGGCTGCCTGCGGCGCTTGGAAGAACGGTTCATGGTTTAAGGACGCGGTTGAAATACGACCGACTCGTCTTGGGCCTTTATGACCCCCTTCCCCGGACCATAACGCCATCTTTACGATGACGCCCGTCATCTTGAGCACCCTTCTGTTATGGGCGCTGATCTGGATCTGGTTGTGCTCGGCGCAGGCTCCGGTGGTCTGGCTGCTGCGAAACGCGCGGCCCGTCATGGAGCCCGCGTCGCCATCGTGGAGGGTGATCGCGTCGGCGGCACCTGCGTGATCCGCGGCTGTGTTCCCAAGAAGCTATTGGTGTACGGCGCCCAGGCCCGCCATCAACTGGCGGATGCCTCGGCCTACGGCCTTGAGATCGGTTCGGTGCGTTCGGATGTGCCTGATCTTCTGCGTCGGGTGCGTGCCGAGGTGGATCGGCTCAATGCCCTCCATCTCGGATTTCTGGAGAAGGCCGGCGTTCAGTTGATCTCCGGTTGGGGACGCTTCACGGCAGCAGATCGCATCGGCATTTCCGATCAACGCGGTGGGCCCGTGCGAGAGGAACTCTCGGCCCCGCGCTTTCTGGTGGCGGTTGGTGGCCGGCCGGCCCGGCCGGAGATTCCTGGGGTTGAACACACCTGGGTCAGCGACGACATGTTCCTGCTGGAGGATGTCCCCTCAGCCGTGGTGGTGGTGGGCGCAGGCTTCATTGCCTGCGAGTTCGCCTGCATCCTGCGGGGCCTTGGTGTTGCGGTCACCCAGGTGGTGCGTGGTCCGCGCTTGCTGCGCGGTTTTGATGCTGAGTTGGCCGATGCCGTGCTGGGTGGCATGCGTGAGCAGGGCATTGAGGTGCTGTTGGAGCAAACGCTGGTGGCCGTGGAGGGAGAGCCCGGGGCGCTGACGGCGCGGCTGGGCAATGGTGAGTCTTTGGCTTGCGGCGGTGTGTTGATGGCCACCGGGCGTCGCCCCTGGCTTGCGGATCTTGGGCTGGATGCTGCCGGTGTAGCGATCGAGCACGGCCGCATCAGGGTCGATGCCAACTCCTGCACCTCGGTTCCCCACATCCATGCCGTCGGTGATGTCACCGATCGGGTCAACCTCACGCCTGTGGCCATTGATGAAGGTCGTGCCTTCGCCGATAGCGTCTTCGGGTCGCGTCAGCGGCAGGTGAACCACGACCTGGTGGCCAGTACCGTGTTCAGCGATCCAGAGCTGGCGACCGTGGGCCTTTCGGAAGAACAGTCCATCGAACGCCATGGCGTGGAAGGTGTTGTTGTGCATCGCGCCCGCTTCCGGTCCATGGCGCGGGCATTGCCCGCCTCCGGTCCCCGTTGTCTGCTCAAGTTGGTGGTGGAGAAGGCCACCGATCGGGTGCTGGGCTGCCACATGGTGGGCGAGCATGCCGCGGAGATCATTCAGATGGCGGCGATTGCCGTGGGGATGGGCGCCACCAAGGCCGATTTCGATCGCACCATGGCACTGCACCCCTCTGTTTCAGAGGAGTTCGTGACGATGTAGTGATCTGGCAATCCTTTCGACAGTATGAAAGGTGAATGACAGTGCATATCTGGCGATCTAGACCACGATTAGATCGATATATATGACGTGGAATCATTCATGCAGACTCGAGGTCATAAGGCTAATTTTGCTCACTTTTTGATTGAATCAGGCGAGCAGTTGCTCAGCCTTCTTTGGCCTGCAGCTGATGCTCGCCGGGCAGCGTCCTTAGAGATTATTGCTCGCACGGCCTACACGGCTGAGGAAAGTGCTTGTCATTACCTTGAAACGATTGGACTCGATCAGAGTGGTGCTATTCGTAAAACTCTGGAGCTGGCACGTCGGCAGGATAGTAATGAGCAGACGCATGAAGACATTTTTTCTCGTGATCTTGGTGGATTGTCTTTATGGATAGACCGCTTTGTGGCAAGGCATGTAGCTGTGCTTGTTTATTGGATATTTGCTCTTACTACCTTGTTGGATCACGAGTTGGCCTCTTTGCTTGGAGAAGCTGTTGAGGCCGAAGCTGTCAAAACGTACCGGCGCATGCTTCTGGAGCAGCCAGAGGAATGGTTGCAGCAGCCCGTAACTCCAATTGCAGCAACCTATTGGAGAAAAGAGGGAAATATGTGGGCTGCCCGTGATGAATGTGAGCCAAAAACTCTTCGAGATGTAATCGAATTGATTGCCAGAGATGAGTTGGACCATGTGGCGGCTAATAGCCAAAAAGCAATTGCTTTTTAGGTATTGATTTTAGTGGTTGGACTGTTCTGGTTGTCCCGCCAATAAAAAACTGCCTGAGTGAAAATCACAATCATCACGATTGGAATTACAGCGCAGAGCATCACAAGGCGAAATTCATCGGCCCAGGTGGCCATGGCCGTTCGGGGCAAAACATTGTCGACCAGATACAGAACATAGAGGCCGAGAAGTAGCCCTCCTTCCAAGCGGGATATTCGACCTTTCGTCCAAAAAATTGGCATACAGGCCAGGCTGGTGAGCAGCATTACCGGCAAGTCGTCCTGAATCAGTTCCGGGCTGACTTCAAGTCCGTTGCCAGCTGCCGCTATGGCTCCGCCGCCCAGCACCAGCATCAGGTTCAACAGGCAGCTGCCTACCACGTTGCCGATCGCCAGATCGGTGCGCCCGCGCAGGGCGGCCACCAGGGACGTGATCAATTCGGGCATCGACGTTCCGGCTGAAACGATTGTCAGACCGATCACTGCCTCACTAACTCCCAGAAAGGTTGCGGCGCTGACCGCGCCATTCACCAGAACCCTGGATCCGATCGAGAGAACGCTGATGCCGGCAATCAATCGCACTGAAGCTGGGATCAATCCACCTTTGTTTGCTTCGTCACTGATTTCGGGTTCAGCGCTACCGCTGTCGTCCGGTTCTTCACGGGCGGTGCGGATCTCCCAGACGGTGTTGATCACAAGCCCCAACAGCAAGGCCAGGCCCGCTTGCCAGGTGACCCGTCCTGCGGAGGCCATGCCCCAGACCGCCGCCGAGATGGCAATCATCAGAGGCACATCCCGCCTCACCAGGCGGCTTTCAACCCGCAAGGGCAGCACAAGGGCACTGCTGCCCAGCACCACCATCACGTTGAAGATGTTGCTGCCCACCACATTGCTCACGGCGAGGGCGTCAGTTCCCTGGAGCACCGAACTCAGGCTCACGAACAGTTCCGGGGCGCTTGTGCCCAGCGACACCACCGTGAGGCCGATCACGAGCTGGGGAATCCCGAAGATCACCGCCATGGCGACGGACCCCTGAACGAACAGTTCCCCGCCACCGAAGAGCAGTCCGATGCCCAGGAGCACTTGGATCGAGGCCTGCAGAAATTCAGGCATGGGGCTAGCTCAGCTGTACGGGGATTCTGCTTTGAAGCGAATCAACCTAAGGTCACTCACCTGGGTAATAGATAAGAAACCTTGTTGAACCGGATCAGCACAAGCAACATCCGGGGTGACGCCTTTGGTGGCGTGACCGCCGCGGTGATTGCTCTGCCGATGGCCCTGGCCTTCGGGGTCGCCGCAACGGGTGACCCTGCCCCTGGGCTTTGGGGGGCCGTGATCATCGGCTTGGTGGCGTCTCTCTTCGGCGGAACTCCCACCTTGATCTCCGAACCCACCGGTCCCATGACCGTGGTGTTCACGTCGGTGATCCTGAGCTTCACCGCCACAGCGCCGGACAAGGAAACGGCCATGGCCATGGCCTTCACCGTGGTCATCCTGGCGGGTCTGTTTCAGATCCTTTTTGGCGTCTTCCGTCTGGGTCGATACGTCACCCAGATGCCTTACACCGTGATCTCTGGCTTCATGTCGGGGATTGGAGCCATCCTGGTGATTCTCCAGCTGCCCGCTTTCCTGGGGCAGACCGCATCGGGTGGGGTGATGGGAACCCTGTCCAACCTGCCGGGTTTGATTGCCGGAATTCAGCCAATGGAGCTGGCGCTGGCGTTGATCACCGTTGCGATCCTCTGGTTCACCCCAGCCAGCGTGAAGCGTTTCTGCCCACCGCAGCTGCTCGCTCTGGTGCTGGGAACGGTGCTGTCGATGACCCTTTTCCAGACGGCCGGTCTCAAGACCATTCCTCCGTTCAATGCTGAGCTCCCCAGCCTGCATGTGCCCACCTTTTCGGGCGGACAGCTGCGTTTGATGTTCGTGGATGCCGCAGTGCTGGGCATGCTCGGCTGCATCGATGCGCTGCTCACCTCCGTGGTGGCTGACAGCCTCACCCGCACGGAGCACAACTCCAACAAGGAATTGGTGGGTCAGGGACTGGCTAACATCGCATCGGGCGTCTTTGGCGGACTGCCTGGGGCAGGAGCCACGATGGGCACCGTCGTGAACATTCAGGCCGGCGGACGCTCAGCCCTGTCGGGCATTGTCCGCGCGCTGATTCTGATGGTGGTCGTTCTGGCTGCCGCGCCCCTTGCGTCCACGATTCCCCTCGCTGTGTTGGCGGGCATCGCCCTGAAGGTGGGCATCGACATCATTGATTGGGATTTCCTCCAACGGGCCCACCACCTCTCGGTGAAAGCTGCGGTGATCACCTACGGAGTGATTGCGCTCACGGTGCTGGTGGATCTCATCACTGCAGTGGGCATCGGAGTTTTCGTGGCCAACGTGCTCACCATTGATCGGATGAGCGCGTTGCAGTCAAGAAAAGTGAAAACGATCAGCACCGCCGATGACGATGTGGAGCTGACTGATGAAGAGCAAGTGTTGCTGGATCAGGCCTCCGGCCAGGTTCTGTTGTTCCAGCTCGCAGGGCCGATGATCTTCGGCGTGGCCAAGGCCATCTCGCGTGAGCACAACGCCATCGGCAATTGTAAGGCGGTGGTCTTCGACCTCTCCGAGGTGTCCCACCTGGGGGTCACCGCTGCGATCGCCCTCGAGAATGCCGTCAAGGAAGCGATTGAAGAGAGTCGTCAGGTGTTCCTGGTCGGTGCAACGGGCAGCACGGAGAAGCGCCTGCAGAAGCTGAAGCTGTTGGATCGGCTCCCCCAGAGCCACATCACTGGTGATCGCCTCGATGCCTTGCGCCTTGCCGTGAACGGTCTGCAGCTGAATGTCTGATCAGATCTCGATCATCGCCCCTGATGATTGGCACGTGCATCTCCGCGACGGGGAGATGCTCCACCAGGTTGTGGCCCATACCGCCCGCCGTTTTCAGCGGGCCATCGTGATGCCCAACCTGCGTCCCCCGGTGACCACGGTGGCTGCTGCACGGGCATACCGAGACCGGATTCAGGCGGCGTGCCCCGCTGATCTGGAGTTCACGCCGTTGATGACGGCGTACCTCACGGATTCGATCGCTCCTGCCGAGTTGGAGACAGGATTTCGAGAGGGCGTCTTTGCTGCCGCCAAGCTTTATCCCGCGAACGCCACCACCAATTCCGCCGCAGGGGTGACGGATCTGCTGCAGATCGATCCCGTGCTGGAAACGATGGCCCGGATCGGTATGCCCTTGCTGATCCATGGTGAAGTCACGGATAGCGAGATCGATATCTTTGACCGAGAGGCGGTGTTCATCGAACGCCATCTGGCACCACTGCGGGACCGCCATCCCGAGCTGAAGGTTGTGTTCGAGCACATCACCACCGAACAAGCGGTGCAATACGTCAGCTCAGCGGATCGTCATCTCGCCGCCACCATCACCCCCCACCATCTGCACATCAACCGCAACGCGATGTTTGCCGGCGGGTTGCGCAGTGATTTTTATTGCCTCCCCGTGGCCAAGCGGGAATGCCACCGCCAGGCCCTGCGCCGGGCGGCCACCAGCGGTGACCCATGCTTCTTTCTCGGCACCGACACGGCACCGCACGAACGGGCATCCAAGGAAAGTGCCTGCGGATGCGCCGGCATCTTCAATGCGCCCTTCGCCCTGGAGAGCTATGCCCAGGTTTTTGATGAGGAGGGCGCCCTGGAGCATCTCGAAGCCTTCACCAGCCTGAATGGACCGGCCTTCTACAACCGTCCAGCCAACACGCGTCGCATCACGTTGCAACGCCGTGACCATCTCGTGCCGGAACTTGTAAATGGACTGGTTCCTTTCCATGCTGGAGAGATCCTGTCCTGGGCCGTTGCCGATGCACCTGATCAAGTTCAGCTCTGAAGACTGCGGCACCTGTCACCGCATGAGTCACTACGACGGCAAGGTGGCCGAGGAGCTCGGCTGCAGCTTCATCTCCGTGATGCTGCAGGACACGGAGATGTATCGGAAATACCGGATGATCCTGCTCAAGCAGTACCCCAACAAGGAGGGGATGGGCTGGCCCACCTACCTCCTGGTGAACGATCCCGATGGAGATTTTTCGATCGAGGGAGAACTGAAGGGCGGCATGCCCAAGGGAGATTTCCGCACCAAGCTGGCTGAGTTGCTGCCGTCTTGAGCTCAGGTGGTGGGGGCAGGGGGACTTGAACCCCCACAGGCCTTTCGGCCCAAGCGATTTTAAGTCGCGTGCGTCTACCGATTCCGCCATGCCCCCTCCCGGACATCTTAGATTTCCCCCAGATGTCCTCAGGCCTTGGACCTTTCGTCCCTGCTTTCTCAAGTCCCACAGGACACGTTGTTGGTTCTGTTGGCCTACACCGTTCTGGGCGGCATGTATCTCGTTGTAGTTCCCCTCGCCCTGTACGCGTGGATGAACCAGCGTTGGCATCGCATGGGCAAGCTGGAGCGTCTGGGGATCTATGGCCTGGTCTTCCTCTTTTTCCCGGGGATGATTCTGTTTGCCCCCTTCCTCAATTTCCGGCTGAGCGGGCAAGGAGACGTCTGAATTGACGCGTGGCAAGGTTCTTCTGATCGGACTTGCAGTCCTCCTGTTGGGCGGGCTTGGGCAAGTCGGCTTTCAGGCTGCAGGCTTTGAGGGGTTTTCAGCAGGGATTGCTGCGGAGGCCCTGCTGGTTGTGATTGTGGTGGTGTGGACAAGCTCTTACCTGTTCCGTGTGGTCACCGGCCAGATGACCTACATGAATCAGCGGCGTCGCTACCGCGAGGTCTACGACAAACAGGAAGCTGAGGCGCTTCAAGCCCGTTTTGATGCTCTTCCCGAGGAGGAGCAACAGGCGCTGTTGCGCAAGATTGGAGCGGATGCCTCGGTTTCCACCGACGGCGATGCCCCCGTCGACTCATAGGCTTCCGAAGTTTGTTCCTGGTCGGTTGACCGAGATGCCCAATCAGCAGTCCTCTTCCATCGCCCAGCGCTTTGAGCAGCTGAAGCAGGACGGTCGCCTCGCCTTGATGCCATTCCTGATGGCCGGCGATCCGCATCTCTCTGTCACCGCTGATGTGCTGCTCAGCCTGCAACGTGCAGGGGCTGACATGGTCGAACTGGGAATGCCCTACAGCGACCCCCTCGCTGATGGGCCGGTCATCCAGGCTGCTGCGTCCCGGGCCCTTGCCGCCGGAACCACGCCAAAGGGTGTTCTGGACATGCTGCGGTCATTGAAAGGCCAGCTGCAGATTCCCGTGATCCTGTTCACGTATTCCAATCCACTGCTCAATGTGGGGATGGAGGCGTTTTGCCAGTCCGCAGCGGAGGCTGGTGCGGCGGGTTTGGTGGTCCCTGATCTACCCCTTGAGGAAGCGGAGCGGCTGTCGACGATCGCAGAGCGTCATGGCTTGGATTTGGTGCTCTTGGTTGCACCCACCACTCCCCAGGATCGGATGGGTCGGATTGCGACATGCAGCCGAGGTTTCACCTACCTGGTGAGTGTCACAGGTGTCACCGGTGAGCGAGCTCAGATGGAAAGCAGGGTTGAAGGTTTGGTGCAGCAACTCAAACAAACCTCACCGGTTCCTGTTGCGGTTGGTTTTGGGATCTCCGGTGCCGAGCAGGTGCGTCAGGTTCGGGGTTGGGGTGCCGATGGAGCGATTGTGGGCAGTGCACTTGTGAAACGGATGGCGGCAGCGTCGCCCGGGGACATCGCTCAGGAAGCTGGTCGTTTTTGCGCTGAGTTGCGTGCCGCTGCTGATCAGCCCTAGGGGCTGCCATCCCGCTCAAGCCATGAAAAACCCCGGCATTGGCCGGGGTTGCATTGGTTTTTAATGTTGAATCACTCGTCGTCTTCGTCGGTGGCGCCCACCGATGTCAGACGAATCTGTTTGCGACCAAGTTTGATTTCAAATTCATCTCCAGGTTTCAGGTCAAGCAGCGCTGTATAGGCCTTGCCGATGAGAAGATTGCCGTTGCCTTGCACAGTGGCCACATAGCTGAGTTTGCGGCCGCCTTTGCCCACACCGCCAACTCCACCCACGCCAAGACTGACGCCTTTGGCCTCCAGCAGTGCTTCATAAAAAGCGGTGAAATTCAGACGTTCACCACCATCTTTTTTCGTGGAGACATAGCCACAGGCACGAACAAGGTCAGACTTGCTGATGTCACCCAGGTCTTTGACTTTATTGAGAAGGTCGCTCCCAGTGAGCATCGCTTTCGAGAGATATCAACCTTCACAACATAGCCATAGTTCAAGCGGCTATGCCATCATTTTCCATTGAAAAGTTCGCTGTTATTTCATCCTTCGCTATGGCACGTTTCGTTTTGTGGGGCACTTACTGCGCGGATGCTCTTGAGAAGCGTGCTCCCTATCGGGATGAGCACCTTGCTCGTCTCCAAAGTCTGAAAGAGCAGGGAACGCTGGTCACGCTCGGACCCACCGAGGGAAGCACCCATGTTTTCGGGATCTTCGAGGCCGACAGCATCGACGTCGTCCGCAGGCTGGTTGTGGACGACATCTATTGGAAGCAGGGGATCTGGACGGCGCTCGAGGTTTATCCCTGGGTCCAGGCGTTCTGAGCCTGCATGAGCACCCATTCAGCCACGAGCTGATCTCCACCGCTCCCGAGAACATCGGCGTAACCACTCATCTGGCCTCGCCCTTCCCGGGCGATGGCTGCGATGGCGTCCACCGTTGCGATCTGCTCACGCTCGAGGGTCTTCAGCTTCAGGTTTTTCCCCCGGCGAATGATGTTGCCACCGTTGATGTGGCATCCCGCGCAGTGCTGTTCGAACAACAGGGCGCCGGGGCTGGCGTCAGACCCGGCAGCCAGCGAAGCGCCGGCTGAACCAAGGCTCATCAGCAGAACAAGAAACGCACCAATGCAGCAGCGCAGGAGGTGGCTCAGCACAGGGATGATGTGGCTTGGATCAGTCTGCTTGAGCAGGCGATGCCTCCTTCTGGAACCGCTGGATCAGTTCATCGGGAGAGCGGTAATCCTTCGGAAGCGAGGTGTGCAATCTGTTGAGGTAGTCCCAGCAGACCGTCCGGCGAATGGCGTTGAGGTCGCGTCCATCGGCCACAAGGCGACGCAGGGCCTGGCAGTAGGTCGAGAATCCAGCCTCCAGATCTCCGATGGTGAGCGCCTTGGTTGCGGACGGCATGAAACAGAAGGTCAGGATCTTCTGACTTTTGCGTCGATCCCCTGATTGGTCTGTTGTCAGGATCACTGTTGAAGCTGTGCGGTGGTCTCCGTGGCGGAACAGGATCTGATCCGTTTCCTCAACAAGATCTCCCAACTTCAGGCTCTTGCGGAGCGTGTGCGGAACGACTCCAGCAGCCGCGAACAGCTGGCGGCTTGTGCGGACCACAACCAGGTTGTTCAGTTGGCCCGATCCTGGGGGTTCGACATCGGTCGGCGCTGGGGTGAGCGTGACCATCGGCCGGGGGGAGAGGCCAACCTGCTGGTGACCCCGTGCCCTCCACCGGGTGAGGAATCAACCCAGGTGGTGGCGTCTGCCGAAACATGGAGACTGCTGCTGATCGCCTCCAACGGCTTCAGCTCCCCCCGTGACGAATGGATGGATCAGTCCGATCACGAGTGGGTGCTTGTGCTGCGGGGGAGTGCCTGTGTTGCGCTGCAGAACCCCGATCGGATTGTGGATCTCAGTCCAGGGGATCATCTGCTGCTTTCGCCCCATCAACGCCACCGGGTGGAGCGCACTGATCCCGATCCAGGAACCCTGTGGCTGGCCTTGCACTGGGATGTTGCTTAAGCCCGGCGAGGTACGCCACCTCCACGATGGGTCGTGCAGCCCCCAAAAGGCAATGAGCACGACAGCTGATTGCCGTCGGTGGCATCGCTGACGAGAGTGAGTGCATCGAGATCGGAGGAGCCCATGACGGCCGACACTCCACCTGAGCAAGCCCCAGAAGCAGACTGACTTTCTGGCCCCTGCTCCAACAGTTTCCACCCATTCGTAAGCGATTCGTCTGGCGCGACAACGAAGAGCGTCAAGCCAGTCGACTCCCCTCTGCATCGTTCGTAGGTGCCCCGCAGGAGAGCCGCTTCACACCTGGACCCGATGGCCCCAGGGTGCCTTGAGCCAGATGCTTCGACCTTCCTGTCTCAGTTCCATTGCTGGAGGAGATTTTCCAAGGCATCAGACACTGAAGTTGAGGTCGATTGCCATGTGCAAACGAGCGAGTTAGGCCGTCTTTCCATCGGGAAGGGCGGCCTTCCTTTTGTTCGTGAAGCCTCAGTCCTGGAAATCAAGCTTGTTGGCTGATCCTCCGCGGCCCAGTCGTTTGCGGGAGGGAGTGGCGTTCGCACGCTTCACCAACCAGTAAGCCGCTGAAAGTGAGACGACTGCGATCCCGAGGCCCACCAGCAGCTGGGGTTTGTTTTCAGCACCGGAGGGCAGCACGATCACCTTTCGAGCCACAGCCGTCAGCGCGGTGACCAGAACCAGTTCGATCTGCACCACGTGGCGCCTCAGGTAACTGGTGATGTTCTGCAGCACCTCCAACGCGATCAACACGGTGAGCAGATCGCCAAGGATCTTGATCAGGTCATCGCCCAACCATGTCGCCGCTGACCCAGTCAGCAATTTGGAGCCCAAGGAAACAATCAGCTGGATGATGGCGGCGCTGATCACCACGGCCGTGATCAGGGTGAGCAGTCGGGCGACCTCGCGCTCGCCTGCATCAACGAAACCGAGAAAACTTCTCTTGGAACGCGTGGGTTCACTCACGGGCTTCAGTCGTTGAAAGCGATGTCTGAGCCACCACTTTGCCCGTGTCAGCGGTTAATCGGTGCAGTCGTCTCGAATTTCCTGCAAAAGCAGATCAAGTTGCCCGAACGGATCGTCGTCGGCCGTTGCCACACCGGCAGGTTCGCTGGAAGGCTGGCCATGCCATTCGGCTTCAACGCTGCAGAGCCGATCAGCCAGTCCGGCCAGTCCACGCATGTTGTGTTCGCGCTCCAGCACCTCAAGCAGGGCGGGCATTCGGGTCGACACAGCGCGTAGGTTGCGACGCAGGTCGGCCTGGGTGCGCCCTTGCTGCTTCAACCAGTCCTTCAGCAGCAGAGTTAGATCCGCTTCAAATTCAGGGGTCCAGCCAGACATTGATCAGCGATTCAGTTCAGCGGTTTCAGTTCAGCGATTCAGGCCGCCAGGGGAAACCAGTGATCCAGTTTGCGCCGAGCTCGCATCCGGATGGCTGGCGTGACGTGATTGCTCCACAGACGTACCATGGCCGTAAGCGCCACCAGATCATCACTGAAACCGGCCACCGGCAGCAGATCGGGAATCAGGTCGGCGGGCATCAGGAGATAAATCAGGGCAGCCAGCATCGTCAGCCGCGCGGCTGAGGGGGTCCCGGGGTCCAGCATCAACTCGAGGGCTTCCAGGGCTGGGGCGGCAAGGCCTCCGCCGGCCCGTTGCAACAGGCGCCGCAGCAGGTTTTCGTCGACCACTTCCCGTTCAAGCACGTCGGCTTCAACGGTGGTTCGCGCAGCCTGGTCAGTCATGCGGAGAGAACCGGTTGGAACCACTCTCCTCAGTTCCTCCGCAAGACGCCAGCGGGGCGGGCCGATCTTCAGGGTGTGGATTCCACGAGTCCGCTCTGAATGCCCGTCTTGCGCAGTTTGCGCAGGGCCCGCTGCACCACCTGACGGCAATACTCCCGTGAACAGTTCATGTGGCGAGCCACCTCGGCAAGGGTGCGCCACTCGTTGGTGCCATCCAGCCCAAAGCGCAGGGTCACAACGGTGTGTTCTTTCGGGGTGAGATTGGCTTTGGCCAGTAAAGACCACACCGAAGCGGTGCGTTCAGCGTTCTCGGCCCGTTCCAGCGGCGGGAGCTCCTCGCTTGGCAGCACATCCACCAGCTCGGAGGGATCCGATTTCGATTTCACAACCCCCTGCAGGCTCACGGTGACGCTGCGCAGTTCACAGGCCAGCAGATCTTCCACCTCAGCGATGGGGATCTCCATAAACTCCGCCAGCTGTTCACCGCTGGGGCTGAGGCCATTGCGCTGCATCAAACGTGCCTTGGCAGCACGCAATTTGGTGAGCTTTTCATTCACATTCACGGGAATGCGAATCGTGCGGCTCTGGGTGGAGAGCGCTCGATTGAGCCCCTGCCGAATCCACCAGTAGGCATAGGTGGAGAAACGATGGCCGCGGGTGGGGTCGTATTTCTCGACGGCTCGGGTGAGGCCAAGGGTGCCCTCCTGAATCAGATCGAGAAGATCCAGCCCTTTGCCCTGATAACGCTTGGCCAGATTGACGACAAGACGAAGGTTGGACGTGATCATCTGATTTTTGGCCCGTTCGCCACGGCGAATCACCCCTTTTCTTCATCGCTGTACTCACAGGCTGGGCCACTCCCGCCAGCCAGATGACAGCGTTCTGTGATGGCGACCATCGCCTGAACCTTCCTTCCCATCATGAGTTCCTGCTCCGGAGTGAGCAGTTGATGGCGACCAATTTCGCCGAGAAAAGCACTCAGAGAACTCGTCATCATGACGATACGGCTGAATTGAACCTAGAACCAAAGTGTTTTTTTCTGGCGGTCATAATAAAGACTCCCGAATTAATACTTTGTGCGCTATTTCACTCTTTCTTCCTGTTACTGAAGTGAATCTTTCATTGTTGATTCAATTGGGTGGCTAAGGTCGCCGCACTTTCCGTCGCCACGACCATGCCCCTGGCCGTCGCTCTCACGTCCGACATCGCCAAAAACGCTGGCGCTGCCTACGTTCACTACCTCAGTTTCATGCTCTGTTTCGGCGCCCTGGTGCTGGAGCGGAAGCTGATCAAAGCGGATCCAAATCGCCAGGAGGCCACGGCGATGGTGATCACCGACATCGTTTATGGCATTGCTGCCCTGGCACTTCTGGTCAGTGGGATCCTGCGGGTGATCCACTTCGGCCAGGGGGCTGAGTTCTACACCCAGAATCCATTGTTCTGGTGGAAGGTTGGTCTGTACCTCTCCGTGGGAGGCCTGTCGCTGTACCCGACGATCACCTACATCCTCTGGGCGATTCCGCTGAGCAAGGGTGAGCTGCCCAAGGTGAGCGAAGCCCTGGCCAAGCGTCTGGCCTGGATCATCAACATTGAACTGGTCGGCTTCGCCAGCATTCCGTTGATGGCGACCCTGATGGCCCGCGGTGTGGGGCTTCCCGCCGCCTGATGCAGCCCGAGCTCTGTCCTCCACAACAGCAGGTTCGAATCCTGCAGGTGGCTTTGGAACGCCAGGCTCCAGGCCAAAGGCCGGGCTATGCCTCCTCCATAGCCACCACATCCCTGGGCCCGCCGGTGTTGAAGCACTGGTGCGTGTGGGTTCAGCCCGCCGCCGCCACGCCAGTCAATCGCTGGGATCAACGCTGGCTTGATCAGTTGTCATCGGCGCTGACCACCTGGGGTGCATTGGTTCCACTCACGCTGGTGGACAATCCGGACCAGGCGAACGTGTTGATTCATCGGCAGCGCCCGGCGCGCCGGCAGGTTGCTGGGGTGTGGCGCGCCAGCAACGGACGCGCACAGCTTCAGGTTGTGAACGTGCAGCGCCAGGGCCGCCGAAGGCTTGAACCCCTGGTGAAGGTGATGGTGTCACCAGGGCTGCGAGCTGAAGCACTGCAGGCCACCGCACTGCATGAACTGGGTCACGCCTTTGGCCTTTGGGGCCACAGTTCCGTTCCCACTGATGTTTTGGCGATCAGCCAGGGCGAGCGTCCGGTGTTGGTGCCATCGCAGCGGGATCGCCTCACGCTGGCTTGGGTCATGCAGCAGACCACTCGTTTCGGTTCAACGCTTCGAAAGCCCCTCGAACCGGCCGAATCTGAATCACTTGAGTGACGTCACCATGCGGGCGCGGCATGCTGCCGGCAGTCGTGCTTGATCGATGCACCTGGTCCGTTCTCTGGCGCTGGCTGGTCTGCTGCTGAGTCTGGTGGGTTGTCGTTCCAACAACAGCCTGCCCCAGCACGACCCACAGGTTCGAGCACCGATTCGGATTCAGCTGGACGGCAGCAATCCAGCAGCCAGTGAAGGTGTGTTGGATCGTGCTGAGGGGCCGTTGCGTTTCACCGTTGGCCATGGTCGCCATGGCATTGCCTGTGAAGGCACCACCTTTGAAGAGGGTGTCACTCCGCTTGGAACCTTTCAGGTCAACGCCATCCTCAGCAACGACCGCTTCGAGATGGATCCCGGCCTGGTGGAGCAATCCGGCAAATCAGAAGAGGTGCTGCGCGAGACCCTCTTCACCAACATGAACTCCATTGACTTCAAAGGTGATGGGGAAACCGGGGAATACGGCATCGGTTACATCAGCCTGGCTCCTGTGCCTGCCACAGAGCAGCCCTTCCGTTTCAACACCTATGACGGCGTCTTCCGCTGGTACAGCTTCGCCATTCACGGCACCAATGACGAGTCCCGGATCGGCAAGGCGTTGACCGGCGGTTGCATCAATGCCGGAAAGCTCACCATGGGGGTGTTGTTGGACACCGTGGAGCTTGGCGATGAAGTGGTGATCAGCAGCGACAGCCCCTGTCTGCCTTAGTGCCGGCGCGGGGCACCCCGTCGTGCGGCCAGCACTTCCTGCACCTGTCGCCAGCTCACGCCGTGATGGGCCAGGGCCACCTGCATGTGGAAGATGATGTCCGCTGCTTCGCCGGCGATCTCGGCGGCGTTGTCGTCTTTGCAGGCCATCACGAATTCAGCACCCTCCTCGCCGATTTTCTTGAGGATGCTGTTGTCTCCCCCCGCCAGCAGCTTGTTGGTGTAGCTGCCCTCTTCCGGTTTCTCGCGTCTCCCCTCGATCACCCGGAACAGTTCGGTGCAGGCATCCGTTGGTGGCGCTAGAGCCTCGGCTCCACCTGTGGTTCGTGCATCGCTGTTTTCGTAGAAACAGCTGCGGGAGCCGGTGTGGCAGGCCACATCCCCAGCCTGCTCCACGGTCACCAGCAGCACGTCGGCATCACAGTCGTAGCGGATCTCCCGCATCGTCTGAACGTGACCGCTGGTGGCCCCTTTGTGCCAAAGCTCCTGGCGTGAGCGGCTCCAGTAATGCACCTCACCGCTGCGCAGGGTGGCTTCGATGGCTTCCCGGTTCATCCAGGCCAGCATCAGCACCGCTCCGTCCAGCCAGTCCTGGGCCACAGCTGGAATCAGCCCCGCTTCGTTAAAACGGAGTTGGTCAATGAAGGCGGGGCTGAGGGGCTGCATCAGGCCTCGGTCATTCGGGCAACACCTGAATCTTCCCGCAGCGTGCTCCATTCCGCGTTTTCACCCCTTGCTCGTTTCTCCGACCCCCTACAGCTGCAGCAAAGCCTTCAGCGGCTATCCCTGCTGTCACCGGCAGTGGCGCCATCAGGGCCATTGTCGCTTCGTGCATGGGTACAGCCGCAGTTTCAACCTCTGGTTCGCCGCAACGGAGCTGGATGCCTGCGGGTTTGTGGTTGATTTCTCCAGCCTTCGCCCCTTCGAAGAACGCCTGAGGAAGCAGTTCGACCACACCTTTCTGGTCAATGCCGACGATCCACTGCTGGCGGAATGGCAGCGGCTGCACGACCTCCAGGCCATTGATCTTCGCGTGATGGAGAACGTGGGCATGGAGGCAACGGCGGCCTTGATCTGGACCTGGGCCAATGAGCTGCTGCAGGAGCGGGATGGTGGTCGCACCTGTTGCTATGGCGTGGAGGCGCGGGAGAACAGCCGCAATGCCGCCACCTACAGCGCTGTTCCCGCCTGGTTTTCAGCGCAGGGCTAACGCGTCTGCTTCCAGCTCCACGCTGATCGCCTGCCCCTCGCTGTAACGACCCGCCAGGATCGCTTTGGCAATGGGTGTCTCCAGTTCCCGCTGCACAGCGCGTTTCAGCGGTCGTGCCCCGTAGACGGGGTCATATCCGGCATTGGCGAGCCAGTCGGCGGCCCCATCGCTCAGGCTGAGCTCCAGCTTGCGCTCAGCCAGCCGCTGGCGCAGACGTTCCACCTGAAGGGTGACGATCTGGCGCAGTTCCTCCCGCCTGAGGCTGTGGAAGATGATCTGATCGTCGAGGCGATTGAGGAATTCCGGCCGGAAATGGGCCCGGAGAGCGTCATTCACCTGGCTTTCCATCGCTCCATGCTGCTCGGGATCGCCGGCCAGCTCGAGGATCGACTGGCTGCCGATGTTGCTGGTGAGAATCAGCACGGTGTTGGTGAAGTCCACGGTGCGGCCCTGCCCATCGGTGACACGGCCGTCATCGAGGATCTGCAGCATCACGTTGAACACATCCGGGTGGGCTTTCTCCACCTCGTCGAACAGGATCACGGCGTAGGGCCTACGACGTACCGCTTCGGTGAGCTGGCCACCGGCCTCATAGCCCACGTATCCGGGAGGTGCCCCGATCAAACGGCTCACGGTGTGCTTCTCCATGTACTCCGACATGTCGATGCGAACCATGGCGTCATCGCTGTCGAACAGCCGATTGGCGAGGGCTTTGGAGAGTTCCGTCTTGCCCACACCCGTGGGGCCGAGGAACAGGAAGCTGGCGATGGGGCGGTTCGGATCGCTCAGCCCCGCCCTAGACCGTTGAATCGCATCGGCGACGGCGGTGACGGCCTGGTGCTGGCCGATCACCCGCTGATGCAGATCATCTTCGAGTTGTAGCAGCTTCTCCATTTCGCTCTGCACCAGCCGCGCCACAGGGATTCCGGTCCACTTGGCGATCACCTCGGCGATGTCGTCTTCACTCACCTCCTCACGCAGCAAGCCTTTCTCGCCAGGCTCCTCTGAGGCGATCTGGGCTTCCTGTTCGAGCAACTGCTTCTGCAGCGAGGCCAGGGTGCCGTATTCCAGTTCCGCTGCTTTGTTCAGGTCGTAGCTGCGTTTGGCCTGTTCCACCTGCAGCTGCACCCGTTCGATCTCTTCCTTGAGCGACGACAGCTCATCGATCGCACCTTTCTCCTGCTGCCACTGGGCATTCAGGGAACTTTGCTGTTCACCCAGTTCCGCCAGTTCCCGTTCAATCCGTTGCAAGCGTTCCTGGCTGGCGCTGTCGGATTCACGGCCGAGGGAGAGCTTCTCCATCTCCAGCTGCAGGATCTTGCGATCGATTTCATCGATCTCCTCCGGTTTGGAGGTGATCTCCATCTTCAGGCGGGCGGCTGATTCATCCACCAGATCGATCGCTTTGTCCGGCAGGAAGCGGTCGGCGATGTAGCGGCTGCTCAACACAGCAGCTGCCACCAGGGCACCGTCGGCGATGCGGACGCCGTGGTGCACCTCATAGCGCTCCTTCAGACCACGCAGGATTGAAATCGTGTCTTCCACGCTGGGTTGATCCACCAGCACCTGCTGGAAGCGTCGCT
Source organism: Synechococcus sp. N19 (assembly GCF_900474045.1). NCBI lineage: Bacteria > Bacillati > Cyanobacteriota > Cyanophyceae > Synechococcales > Synechococcaceae > Synechococcus > Synechococcus sp. N19. The sequence continues at coordinate 32,601 of NZ_UCNR01000009.1, read as the reverse complement.
CCAAGGCGGGGTCCTTTTCGATGTGCTGGCGGTGCTCGTCGAGGGTGGTGGCGCCAATGCAGCGCAGTTCCCCCCGGGCCAGCATCGGCTTGAGCAGATTGCTGGCATCCATGGCTCCACCGGTGGCTCCAGCGCCCACCACCGTGTGGATTTCATCGATGAACAGCACGATCTGGCCTTCCGAGGCGGTGACCTCCTTGAGCACAGCTTTGAGCCGTTCTTCGAACTCACCGCGGTATTTCGCACCGGCGATCAGGGCTCCCATGTCGAGGGCGATGAGCTGACGGTTCTGCAAGGCCTGGGGCACATCTCCATTCACGATGCGCTGTGCCAATCCTTCAACAATCGCGGTCTTGCCAACCCCTGGTTCGCCGATCAGCACAGGGTTGTTTTTGGTGCGCCGGCTGAGGATCTGGATGGTGCGCCGGATCTCCTCGTCGCGACCGATCACCGGGTCCAGCTTTCCGTCACGGGCGGCGGCCGTCAGGTCCCGTCCGTACTTCTCAAGCGATTCATAGGTCCCTTCCGGGTTTTGATCGGTCACCGTCTGGTTGCCTCGCACGGCTGTAATGGCTTCTTTGAGTTTGCTGGTGTCGACGCCCGCTTGGCTGAGCAATTGCCTGCCGCAGCGGTCATCGTCGGCCAAGGCCAGCAACAGATGTTCGATGGCGATGTAGCTGTCGCTGAATCCATCCCGGGCTGTTTCGGCGCGATCCAGGCAGCTGTTCAGGGAGCGTCCCAGAAACACCGATTCCGGTGGAGTGCCAAGACTGGGTTGCTGCCTGAGATGGCTGTCGACGGCTGCCTGGAATGTGTCAACGTCGACCCCTGCTTTGCTGAGAATGCGTCCAGCCAGACCGTTCTGCTGCAACAGCGCAAGCAGCAGATGCTCCGTTTCAAGTTGCTGATGCCTGGCGCTCTGCGCCAGTTGCTGGGCGGCGACGATGGCGGCCCAGGTTTGTTCGGTGAACTGTTCCGCCGTGGGTTGCATCTCGGATGCGTTTCAACTGGGTTCACCGTATGGGGCTTGTTCCATTTTCAGTGGGGACAAACCGAAGCCTTTGGATCGGTCCCCACGCCAGGAAGCGGCAAACCGGGGCGTCTTTTTAGAGTTTGCCGAACCCTTTGATGCCAATGCCTGATCAGCCGCTGGTGGACTCCCTCGTGCAGCAGGGCCTGGCGCTCGCCGCAACGGCTGGGGGTGAGCTGGAACGCAGCTGTTGGATGGTGGTTCATGAGCACCACCACGGTGTGAAACCCACGGAGTACGACATCCGAGAAATTGACGAGGATCTCTATCTGGCTGTGTTGCAGGCGGCCAAGCAGGCTCAGTCCGTCGTTTGATCAGCCGTTGAGCAGCTCCCGTAGAAGCGCGCGGTGAGCGTTTTCGGCTTCGATGCTCTCCCGCATCTTTTTCGGGAGGCGGGCCTCAAGGATGTCCTGTTTTTTCATCTCCGTGGCATAGCGGCTGCTGAACGCGCTGAAGCGATCGAGATACGACCTTGCCACCTCTGGGGTGAAGGCAATCACCTCCAGGGCGTGTTTGAAGTGGAGGTAGGACACGGTCCACTCCACCAGCTCGTCAAAACTCTGCAGGCCAAGCGGGTTCTCAGGAAGCGTCATCGCTGCATGGCCCATGGCTTCAACCAAAACCCTTGGCCTTGGCCTGGGCCTTTAGGTCCTTCAACCGGCCGTTGAGCAGAACATCGCGTTCACGGTCTGCTCCCATATGGGGTGCGATCTCCACCCCAGCGCTTCGCATGGCCTGCAGTGCTGCTGCTTCCTCAGCTGAGCCCGTGTCACTGCCGAGGTAGCGCTCCACGGCCGCAGCCCCTGGGGCGTCCGCGGCGAAGTACACCGTTCCTGGACCTCGCCGCTCGATGGTTTGCTGCCGCTGCCGGCGGCGCTGCTGCACGCTCGCCCAGAGCCGGCCTTGATTGGCGGTCATGAAGGCGTTCAGATCAGCGGCGTCGGTGTCTTCCGCCAGGGCCATGCTGGTGCCGTCGATGAAATCACTGAGCAGGGTGACAACGGCCATCAGGTCTTTTGTGGTTGAGGGGCTGTTGATTGGGAGGCTGTTGATTGCGAGGGATTTGATTGGAAGGGTGGTGATTGAAACGAGCGCTGGATTCGGCTGGTTTCGAACCAACTGGTGATGGCTGATTCGCGGGCGTCGTCGCAGAGATCCCGCTGGATCACATTGAAGCCGTGGCGGCGTGCCAGGGCCAACAGTTGATCGTCATCACGGCATTGGGCCGCATCACGCCGCAAGCCCTGGTGGTGCTCCACAGCCCGCAGAAAATCCCGAAGAGCTTCACGACTCATCGCCTGGACCAGCCCAATTCGGCCCTTTGTTCAACGTAGGTAGCCACCGCCATGATCTCCTCTTCACTCAGTTTGTCGGCATAGCTGGGCATGGCATTCAGCCCATCCTCGATCTCATGCTCCAGGGCCTCCAGCGGGGAGCTGGAGTAGGCCTCCACATGGTCGTTCAAGTCGCTGATCTTCAGCGTTCGGTTGGCGCGGATCACATTGCCGCCCCCCATGTGACAAGCCGCACAGTTGCTGTTGAAAATCTGCTCACCTCGCTCCAGGGCGGAGCTTTCCATCGTGTACATCGCCATCGCCGGAGCAGCAGACAGCAGGCCTGTTGCGCCAACGATCAACAGCAACGTCAGGATCAGGCCTGATAGGCGTGCCATCGCAACCCCCCTCAATGCCCCAAGCTATCCATCGTTGCTGGCAAAAAAAAGAACCCCTGACTGTGGTTGATCCACAGCCTGGGGCTTTCAGTTCAATTTGAGATGTTCAGAAATTTCCTCAGAAATCCAGAGATCACTCAACGATCACCTTGCCGACCATGCCAGCACCGCGGTGGGGCTCGCAGTAGAAGTCGTAGGTGCCAGCGGTGGCGAAGGTTTCCTCCCAGGATTCGCCGGGGTTGAAGGCGAGATCAGAGTGGCTGTACTCGTCGTGGCCTTCGAAAACAGCGTTGTGAGGAGCCAGCTTGTTGTTGACGAACTTGACGGTGTCGCCGGCCTTGATGTTCACGGTGGCGGGCTCGAAGGCGAGCATGCCGCCGTCGGTGCCGAGCTTCACTTCAACAGTGGCGGCTTGAGCGCTGCCGACGTTGAGGCCGATCAGCATCAGGAAGGCGCAGCAGGCGGCTGCAATGGTGCGGATGACGGAGCGCATGAAAGTGCTAGGTCGATTCATTGACCTTACGCGCGGGTCTGGGGGTTCCGCGGTTGGGTAGGCCGGAATCGCTAAGAACTGTTGCCAAGTCAGGGGCATGGCTGCTGCCACCGAAACGTTCGGGCTGCGTCACCGGGTCATGAATGAAGTGGCGCTGGCGAATGCTGAACCGGTCCCAGGCATTCACTTCGATCGGCAGAACGCGGATCAGGGTCTCAATCAGCCATGGCCAGAGCGGAATGCCGGGTGTTCGGGCCACACCGCGCCAGCGGCAGAGGGTTTTCACCGTGTCGTTCACCGAGATGGCCGCTTGTCCCATCACCACTCTGCGCAGGGCGCCTTGCCCTGGTTCTCGGTTCGGTTCATGGGGGCGGGTGGCCAACAGGCCACAGATGCGGGCGATGTCTTCCGCATGGATGAAGTGGAAGCTCGCATCCACCCGAAGCCAACGTGCCAGCCAGAGCCAACGGCTGACTTCAGCCAAACCTTCGGTGAGGTAGCTGGTGGGGAAGGGGCTGGTGCCGTCGACACGTCCACCGAACACCAGGGTGGGAAACACCGCCACGACTTTGCTGGCCAGGGAGTGCTGCTCCAGATCCCTGAGGCAGCGAGCCTTGGTTTGAATGTATTCCGTGCCGTAGGCCAGAGCTTCCGGCAGGGGGCGCAGGTGCCGGTCGAGCACGCTGGCCGTGGAGAAGTAAATGATCTGCTCCAGCTTGCTGGGATCCAGAAGCGCCAGCATCCGTTTCACCGCCACCACATTCACCTGTTCGGCCCGCTCAGGGTCACCCCAGGCAGTGGCGGTGTGAATCACCCGGTTCACCGAGGCCAGCTCTTGGGCAAAACGGTCGGTGTCCCGCAGGTCCCCGACCAAGAGGCGGATGCGGGGATGGTCTGCTGGAACAGCGGTGAGTTTGGCGGGCTCCCTCAGCCAGAGCAGCAGCTCGGCATCCGAGTGGTCCAGAAGCCAGCGGGAGATGTACTGACCGACGCATCCGCTGGCGCCGGTCACCAGGATGCGGGTCAAACGACAGCCCCGAGACGGTCCATCACGCTCTTGCCGGCCCGGAAGAAGGCTTCACCGTTTTCTTCCGGTGTGCCCGGCAGGATTCCATGGCCGAGGTTGAGGATGTGCTTCCGGCCGCGGGCCTTGCGCACGCAGTCATCGATGCGGGCCTCAATCGCCTCCGGGGTGCCGAACAGCAGGCCGGGATCCACGTTGCCCTGAACACCAACGTGCTCCGGAAGACGTGCCAAGGCTTCGGCCATGTCCACCGTCCAGTCGAGCGAAACGATGTCAACTCCGGTGTTGGCCATCCGCTCGATCACGCCGGCGCTGCCGGAGATGTAGAGGATGAAGGGGGTGTCGGGGTGTGTCTGCTTGACCAGATCCACCACCTTCTTCTGATAAGGCGCAGCGAAGGTGTCGTAGTCCGCTGGGCTCAGCTGGCCCGCCCAGGAATCAAACATCTGCACCACCTGGGCGCCGGAATCAATCTGATAGCGCAGGTAGTTGGCGATCGACTCGGCGAAGTGGTCGAGCAGCTTGTGCAGGATCTCGGGCTCGCGGAAGGCCATGGCCTTAATCACCGCGTAGTTTTTGCTGCTCTTACCCTCCACCACGTAGGCGGCCAGGGTCCAGGGGGCACCAACGAAGCCGAGAACAGCTGCTTCGTTGCCGACGCTTTGGCGCAGACGACCCAGCACTTCACCCACAAAGGGCATCGACTCGGCGGGGTTGAGGGGGCGCAGGGCATCCACCTGGGCCATGCTCCGGATTGGATCGCCGATCTGGGGGCCTTTGCTCTCGATGATGTCGAAATCGATTCCCATACCCGGCAGGGGCGTGAGGATGTCGGAGAACAGGATCACGCCGTCGGGCTTGAAGGCGTTGAACGGCTGCATGGAGATCTCGTAGGAGAGATCAGGGTTTTCGGAACGCTCACGGAAGCTGGGGTACTTGTCCCGCAGGTCCCGGTAGATCTTCATGTAGCGACCGGCCTGGCGCATCATCCACACCGGAGGACGCTCCACCGATTCACCGCGCGCAGCACGCAGGAGCAGGGGTAAAGAGTCGCTCATCAAGCCCGGTCAGGTCAGCCGGAAACCTACCCGAATCGAGGCCTTGGCTAGAGCTTTACCCCCTCTTTGTCATCACGTTCGTCACACGATGTTGTCCGGCTCGCTGCTGCTCAGGCTGCGTTTCGGGTCGTGCTTGAACACCATCAGGCTCAGCGGCGGCAGGCAGAGATCCAAGGAGTTCTCGTAGCCGTGGATGCCCCATTCGTCTGTTGGTTTGCCGCCCATGTTGCCGAGGTTGCTGCCGCCGTACTTGGCTGCATCGGAGTTGAAGATCTCCTCGTAGAACCCTGAGAGAGGAACGCCCACGCGGTAGTGGGAGTGACTTTGGGGCGTGAAGTTCGCCACCACCACCAGCCAGGTGCCGCTTGCACTCTCCCGACGCATGAAGCTGATCACGGAGTGGCGGTTGTCGTTGCAATCGATCCACTGGAAGCCGAACTGGTCGAAGTCGTCCCGCCAGAGAGCCGGTTCTGCCTTGTAGAGAACGTTGAGGTCATCCACCAACCGCTGGATGCCCTTGTGGGGTTCGTAGTTGAGCAGATCCCACTGGAGATCGCCCCACACATTCCATTCAGCCCGCTGGCCAAATTCCATCCCCATGAAGATCGTCTTCTTGCCGGGGTGCGTCCACATGTAGGAGAGCAACGCCCGGGTGTTGGCGTACTTCTGCCAGTCATCTCCCGGCATCTTGTGCAGGAGATGGCTCTTCCCGTGCACCACCTCATCGTGGCTCAGGGCCAGCATGAAGTTCTCGGTGTAGGTGTACCAGATCGAGAAGGTGATGTTGTTCTGGTGGAACTGGCGGAACCACGGGTCCAGCTCGAAGTAATCGAGCATGTCGTGCATCCAACCCATGTTCCATTTGAGGTTGAATCCAAGCCCGCCGCTGTCCGTGGGCTGCGTCACCATCGGCCAGGTGGTTGATTCCTCCGCGATCGAAAGGGCCCCTGGGAAGTGCTGGAAAAGCACATGGTTGGCCTGCTGCAGGAAGCGAACGGCTTCGGTGTTTTCCCGGCCACCGTTCTCATTGGGGAGCCATTCCCCGTCGGGACGCAGGTAGTCGCGATAGAGCATCGAGGCCACGGCATCCACGCGAATGCCATCGATGTGGAACTGCTCGAACCAGAACACCAGGTTGGCGACGAGGAAATTACGAACCTCGTTGCGGCTGTAGTTGAAGATCAGCGTTCCCCATTCCTTGTGTTCCCCGATCCGGGGATCACTGTGCTCATAGAGATGGGTGCCATCAAAGAAGGCCAGGCCGTGGGCATCCTTCGGAAAGTGGCCCGGAACCCAGTCGATGATCACGCCGATGCCTTCGGCGTGACAGCGATCCACGAAGGCCCGGAATTCATCGGGCGTTCCGTAACGGCTGGTGGGGGCATACCAACCCGTCACCTGATAGCCCCAGGAGCCGTCGAAGGGATGCTCGGTGATCGGCATCACCTCGATGTGGGTGAAGCCCCTCTCCTTGACGTAAGGAATCAGCCGATCAGCGAGTTCGGCGTAGGTGAGCAGGCGAGCGCCTGGTTTCATCTCCGCGGCGGGAACGGGCTTCCGAGGGGTGCCGTCGGGTTGAATCCAGGGCTCATCCGCTGAGGCGTGGATCCAGCTGCCCAGGTGCATTTCATACACCGAGATCGGTTGATCGAGCGCGTTGCTGCTGTCGCGCTTTTGCATCCAGCCCTGATCAGACCATTGGTATCCGCCCAGGCGAGCCACAACGGAGCTGTTGTCCGGGCGAACCTCGTGCTGGAAGCCGTAAGGATCAGCCTTTTGATAGCAGTGGCCTTCTTGGGTACGGATTTCGTACTTGTAGAGATGTCCCTCCTCGAGGCCGGGGATGAACAGTTCCCAGATGCCCCCGACGCGCTGCTGCATGGGGTGGTGACGTCCGTCCCATGAATTCAGGTCTCCAATTACGGAGACCGTGAGAGCGCTGGGCGCCCACAGGCAGAACATCACACCCCTGACCCCGTCACGCTCGGTGAGGTGGGCACCCATCTTTTGCCAGATGTGGTGATGGTTGCCTTCAGCAAAAAGGTGGCGATCCATTTCGCCCATCCATTCGCCACGGAAGGCCCAGGGGTCGTGTTGTTCGTGCACAATCCCGCCCCGCTCAACCCTGACCTGGTAAGTGCAGCCGGGGTCTCTGTTGAGCTGTGCCTCGAACACCCAGGGGTGGTTCGGCGTTGTCATGGCGATCTCGTCGCCAGCCTGCAACAGGGTGACTGTTTGGGCTTCCGGCATCCAGATCCGCACGGTCCAATGCTGATCCGAGGGTTGAGGACCAAGCACCGCAAACGGGTGGTCATGGCGACAATTCGCCAACCGTTCGCCGTCCTGCACCATCCAGTCGAGGACTGCGGCGACACCCATGGGAGATCTGTGAATTGGGCGAGATGTTAAGCCCGATTTACGAAACAGATCCGCTGTTGATCAGACGAAGTCTCGGGAAATGTCGACGTTGATGATTCGACCGCTTGCGTCAAAGATCACGAACAGGTTGGTGGTGGCCTGGCCGAATGCGACAGCCACCAGCACGAGCTGCTGATCGCTGCCTTGATGGGCGATCACAGCGTTCTTGACCTTGCGGAACCCACCTGACACCTGGCTAGGCTTGGTCCATATACGTTCCAGATCTCCCGGGGCCAGCTCCTCCTGGAGTTGGAGAGACCTCTTGGATTGCGCGGCAATCCAGCGTCCTGCTGCCAGGTCGCGGGTGAATTCGAGGGCCGTTAAAGCACAAACGTCAATCGAGCTTCAGTCTGCCGGAATCAAAGGGGTTCAGCTGCAGGGTGGAGCCAGCAAGTTTCAGTGTCAGCGTCACCACACGATGCTCTGGGCTTGGTGCTCCGCAGGGAACGGCATCGTGGCCAGGGTTGACGCTAATGGCGGGCCAAGCTGCTGCGGCAACGGAGATCCGCAGTCGATCGCCACAAGCCAGGCTCGCGTGCAGCGGCTGGAGGGTCACGCTGCGCCTGGCTGGCTGCAACGCCTCCTCTCCGCGAACCCGTACGACTCCCGTGCTCAGTTGTTCAACGCTGTTGGCTTCCGCGGGCAGGCGCGAGAGGCTGATGCAGAGATCAAACCCGGGCTGGTCCGCTTCGACGTCAAGCAGGAGGTGCGGTTGACCTGACAGCAGCAGCTCATCAACCAGGGGTGCGGTGGTGAATGTCGCAACGTCGCTGCGTTGATCCACGGCCGTGCGCTCCGCCGGCCCAGGGGTTGTCCCAAGGTGTCCACCGATGGCCGGAACCGGTCGCCAGGGGTCATGAACGATGACCACGCTTCCTTCTCCCTCTCCATCCGCCACAAGGGCACCGTCGTTGGGGTCGATGCAGGCCAGTCCATGGCTGCGAAGTCCCCATGACACTGACCTGCCCGTGTCCGGTGCGGGGATCGCATCCCACTGATGCTGGGTGATGTTCCAGAGCTGGTGCCTGGGCTTCGGCTCCTGCGGGGGGCGATCCTGCAGATGCTGTTGGAAGAACTGAAGCATCAGCTGCTGGGTTTCCGGCCACCACTGCAGATGAGAGGCCGGCCCGATGTGCAGGGATGGCTGCCCGCCGGCCACCTGACTGCGATGCCAGAGGTCCAGCAGACCCACCAGATGCGGATCCCACCATCCACCGATCAACAGCATCGGCCTCTGGAGCCAGCTCTCCGGGGCGTGATGAACCGTCCACTGCTGATCGTTGCTGGGGTCGTTGTTCAACCAGCTCCAGGCCATGCCTTCGGGGTCATGGCGCTCCAGCAGGGTTGGTCCGTCCCGTAAATAGCGGTTGTCTTCAAGGCTTCGGCGGATCTCCAGCCAGGCCGTTGCATCTCCGCGTCGCTGGGCCTGGAGGGCCGCCAGCTGCAGCCCCCAGCCCAGGCCGAGGTGCCACCAGTGGGCACCGCCTTCACAACTCCAATGGCGTCGTTCGTCCAGGCCGGTCATCGCCGGAGCGGTGCACTCCGGCGGTGGGGCCGATTCAGCTGCGGTGAGCTGGGTCAGGCCCTGATACGAAAACCCGTAGACCCCCAGGCGTCCATTGCATTCCGGAAGCTGCCGCACCCAGGCATGGGTGGCGGGGGTGTCGGCTGCTTCCTGACCAAACCCCCGGAAACGTCCCTCCGACTCGCCTTGTCCTCGGACGTCCTGAACGACCACCAGGAAGCCATGGGACGCCCACCAACTGGGGTGGGCGTAGGTCACGGTTGAGGCGATGCGGCTCCCGTAGGGCTGCCGCATCAGCAGGGCTGGCCAGGGGCCTTCGCCGCTGGGATGCCACAACCGTGAACGCAGCTCCACGCCATCGGCCGTCCTCAGCGCTGCAGACCGGCAGACAATTCCGCTGGTCTCAGCGGACATCGGCGCAATGCATCCCCACGATGTAGGTCATGAGGATTTCCGCATCCTGAAAACTCAGCTTCTCGCTGGCGGCGACCTGGTTGATGTAGGGCTTGGAGAATGGCGATCGGCCGTTGGCGTTCATTTGCCGGAACGAACGGCACATGGCCTTTGCTTTTTCAGGATTGCGTTTGACGCTGTTGAGCAAGTCCGAGTCAGCGGCAACAACGAGCAATGGTGAGCCCAGGAGCGCCAGAGCGATCAAAGCTGTGCGTAGGAGTTTCAAGCCCATAACAGGTTCATACGCAGGATTGGATGCCAAGGCAGGGTGGCTGGGGTCAGTTCGCCAGTTGCCTGGCGCGGCGGATCCAATCGCCGGCCACCCGCAGATCCACCACGGCAGGCCGTTTGGTTCCAAGGCTGCGCTCCAGCCTTCCGGTCTGGCGCACGAGACGTTCGGGGGTGCATGCCGCTAGTGCGGCGGGCGTGGCGATGCCCGCATGCATCAGCAGCGCGGCGTCCTGGGGAGGCAAATCCAAGCGGCAGACCAAATCGGCCATGCCCCGCAGCCGCTTGAGGTTTCGGGCCGAAGCCTGGCCACTGCGGGCGAGTTGGCTAAGTTGCAGATCCGTTAGATCACGAATGCTGGACCAGCGCTGGATACCGGCCCGATCCAGTTCCTGTTGTTCCCTGCGAAACGACTGGGGGAGCTCCTCGATCGCATCGTTGAAGTTCGTCATCAACGCAAGGTCTTGCTCACCTCGCCCAGGATGACGGGGCGTCCCAGCCCATCGCCCTCCGCCTGGATGCCCCGCAACCGCACCAGCACGGTCCTGCTGGAGCGACCTGAGCCGCGCAGGTTGCCCTCCAATTGCTCCAGGGTGGCTTGAACTGTTGTTGGGGCCAGGTCGGCAGGAACCTGGGCGACCACCAGGTCGTTGCCGTTATCGAACACGATCGGTGCCCGCACCGCACCCTCCACCACCACTGGCGGTGTGTAGCTCACGCCGAATGCCCAGCAACTCACGGCCAGCAGCAGGGTGAAGCTGCTCACGCCGACCAGTCGAAACCGAATGCCCCACTTGGCGAGAAAGGCAACTGCCGTTAGCGCTCCAAGCCCAAGCCCAGACCAACCCAGCCAGGGAGCGGCAGTAAGCAGCAGCTGATCGAAGGCCATGGGGTCTGGTGGACTGAAAACAGTCTCCTTATATTGCGCGAGATTCCGGGGTGACCGCCGCGTCTGATGGGAAAAACGCGGCGCAGGACCTGGTTGGTTGCGGGAAGTTTTGTTCTGGTCGGGGCTGGAGCAGCAGGCTTGATCGCCCTTGACCGCGCTGCCGAAGGCATCCTGAGCCGGGCGCGCCCCAGCTTGGAGCGCACGTTGTCGGGTCCTCTGGGCCACGACGTGGATCTTGGCCCTTACGAAGGACTTCGCCCCTTGGGCCTGGGGATCGCCATCGGGCCGAGTCGAATCTTGCCGTCGGCGGCGGATCGTTCTGAGCTGAGCCTGGCGGGGCTGGAGGTGGGCCTGGCCCCCTTGGCGAGTCTTCGGCGTCTGCAACCGGTTCTGCAGATCAAGGTGCACAGGCTGCGTGGTCAGTTGCAGGCCAATGAGGCTGGTCGGTACTGGACCTTTGGGCCCCTGAGCGGCGACGGCACCCTGCCGCGACTTGGCGTGCAGTACCGGTTGGCCGATCCTGCATTGCTCCGTTTCGGTCCTCAGCAGCAGACCCTTGAACTCCGCAGTCGGGGCGCAGTGCGGCTCGGGGAGGCTTTTTTCAGTACCGCATCGGAACTTCGCTGGCTCGACGCTGAAGGGGTGCTGCGGCTCGATGCACAAGGGCATTGGGATCGCCCTCGCTTCAAGCTTCGAACTCGGCTGGATCGGCTCAACCTGAAACCGTTGGGGGCCGTCATCGCCCCCGCTCAGGATCTGGATGCCTCTGGAACCTTGGAGGGAGATGTTCAGATCGGCTGGGCCGATGGGTCGTTGAACTGTCGAGGTGGGCTCAGCCTCAAGCGTCTTGAACTTGCTGCGCTGAACAGCAATCGCCTCAGGGTCGCTTGCAAGGGCGATCACCTCACCTTGCAGCCCGCAACACTGCGTTTTGGAGCCTTTGAGGCTCGGGCCTCAGGGTCCGTTGCCTTGAACAAGAGCTTTGATCTCCGGGCTGACGTTCGCCGTACAGACCTCAGCTCTGCAAGCCAGGACCGGTTGAAGCTCAGGATCCAGGGCCCCTGGGGGGAGCCCCGGTGGAGTGCAGATGGTGAGATCCAGCTGCCTGAGGCCACAGGGCTCAACACAGCCCTAACGCTGGACGCTCAGTGGCGCACCCCATGGTTGCAAGACCAACAACCGTCTGTTGCTGTGGACAGGCTCCGCCTCAGTGCCCCGGGACTGCGCTTCGGGCTGGCCGGGACGATTGGATCCCGATTGGATCTGCGCAGCACGGAGCTGCAGATCGATCCCCGCTTCTGGTCTGCGCTGCCGACCCTGCAGGCCGGACTGGGCCAAACCGCTCCGCTCCTTGGAAGCGTCGACGTCAGTGGTGGGTTCGCGTCACCGGAGCTGAGCCTGAGGCTTGGCCAGGCGTCCAACCCTTTGCTGGACGAGTGGTCGTTTCAGACCCGATGGTCCTCGCAGGACTCCGCCCTGGTACTGGATCACTTCACCAGTCCGCTGTTGCGGGCGGAAGCGCGCCTTCCTGTGCAACTGGCGCAGGGGCGGTTGCAAACCGGTGAGCTTCAGAGCGGCTTTGAACTCCAACCTTTCAGCCTGAGTCGTTTCACCCCCTTGATCGGTACGCCGCTGGGCGGGCAGGTGGCGGCGCGGGGTCGCGTGAAGGGTCCTCTGTCGGGGCTTCAGCCCGACATCAGCCTGACGCTGAATCAACCCCGCGTTGGTGCCTTGCAGGTTCCCGAACGCTGGCAAGGCAGCCTCAACGGTGAACTGGGCCGTGGTGCTCGTCTGGCGATGGCGGCCCAGCACCCTGTCGTGCCCGGCTCGCTCGTGGCTGAACTCGATGCCGATGCTTGGCCCAAGACCGTGCTCTTGCGCCGGGGTGAGGGGCAGTTGCGCTTGCACGGGCTGGATCCGGCTGGAGAGCAACGCCGCTACCGCTGGCGTGCAGCGGACCTCAACATCAATGGACTTCGTTTCATCGTGCCTCCGGTCAACCAGCCCAAAGCTGTGGCAGGTCAGCTCTCGGGTGCAGGGAGCCTTCCCATGGCCCCCCTCGCGATCCGTGGGTCTGCCGTCATTGCGGACGGCTCGTTGGCGGGAGTTGCAGTGCAGAGCCTCGAGCTGGAGGGTTCCCTCGGGGATGGCCGTTTTCAGGCCGATGCAGCACTGACGCCCTTGCAGGGCAGTATTCGGCTGAAGGCCCGTGGCGATCTGGGTGGCTGGATGCACAGCGGCATCGAGGCCGAAGGCCTGGATGTGACCTGGCTGACGCTTCTGGCCCGTCAGTTGAGAGGGAGCGATCCCGAACCGGGCCTGGCCCCCGGCCGTGCCGAGGATCTCGGAACCCTGTTAATCAACACCTTTGGTGGGTCGCTTGATGGTCAGTTGCAAGCTCTGGCGGCATCGCGCCGGGCGCTTGAGGCCTATGCCCTGGCTCACCCCCGCAAGGGCCCTGAGCTGAAGCGTCTGGAGGGGCGGGTCAATCTGTCGGGAACGATCGACGGTCCTGATCCAAAGCGCCTGAAGGCCGATCTGATCGCCAAGGCGCACCTTTGGATTGAAGGGGATGACCAGGCCAAGGCACTCCAGCTTGAACCGATGGTCGCCACGCTTCGCGGCCCGTTGCTCGGTGGATCCGGTGACCTCTCCCTGCTGCAGGTTCCGCTCTCTCTGCTGGCGTTGTTTGCTCCTGTGCCGCCGCAGCTCCGCGGCAGTGTTGGCATCCGCGGCCGCTACGACCTCAGCGGAACGGCTCCCCTGCTGGTTTCCGATCTGGTGCTCGACTCCGCCAGCCTGGCGGGGCAGCTCCTGCAGTTGGAGCAGCGATCGGTTGTCGTTGAGCGTGAGTTGATCCGCCTCAACCTGGCCCTGAAGGGAGGCGAGAGCAAGGAAGCCGTCACTGTGGCCGGCACGGTGCCCTTCAACTCCGATTCGGATTTAAATCTCAGGCTGGAAAGCCATGGGGATGCCCTTGGCGTGTTGACGCTTCTCGCCGGGGATTCCGTGGCTGTGAAGCGGGGCAGCACCAACCTCCGGCTGTTGCTGCGCGGGCCATTGAACCAACCGCAAGCCAATGGCTTTGTGGTGGTCAGTAATGGAGATCTCAGCATCGGTGAACAGGAGCTGAGTCGGATCAATGCCTCGATCATTTTCGATTTCGATCGCGTCTTGGTGCAACGCCTGGAGGCTGAAGTGGGCCGCGGCGGCTTGCTGCGCGGTTCTGGAAGCCTTGGCTTGTTCACCCCCCAGAGCGGGGCTTCACCGCTCACCCTGCAAGTCAGCCAAGGTCAGATTCGACAGCCGATCGTGCAGTTCCAGGCCGATGGCGAACTGCAGGTCTCTGGAGCTTTGTTGCAACCCGTCCTCTCCGGATATCTGGACCTGTCGCGGGGCACGCTTCGGCCCCAGTCCGGCTTCTTCGGACGGTTGCGGCGGGGCGGAATTCAGGCCCCGGTTCCTACCGGAGTGGAGGGCTCCCCAGCGGCGGTGCAGCTCGGTCCTCAGGCGTTGAACACACTTTTGGAGGAGGAGTGGGACTTCCAGGAACCCCTGGTCCTGATGGGTCCCAACCGATCCATCCAAGCCCCGGATCAGCTGCAACGGTTCATGCCAACGCTGTCCGCCATCCGCCTTGAGAACCTTCGGCTAGCCCTCGGGCCGGACACCAGGGTGCTGATGCCCTCGATCAGTTTTCAAGGGGGGGGTGTGGTGACACTGAATGGCCCTGTCGACCCCTCTCTGCAGGCAAGAGGGGTGATCCGGCTTAATGCCGGCAGGATCTGGATTCCTCCTCTCGCTCCCCTCCGTTTGGATCCGCAGGAGGAGAACGTTGCGGTGTTCACGCCCTCGTTGGGACTTATTCCCTACGTAGATGTCGCTATGCAAGCCAGGGTCTCCGACACCGTTACCGCTGGCAACAGCGATCAGCTCACCAGCACCAACCTCTTTGCTTCAAATGGCACTGGCAGCGCTCACGCCGCGGTTGGCCAGCTTCGACTGGTGAAGGTCATGGTCCAGGCCACTGGCCCGGCCAACCGTCTGGGTGACAGAAACAATCTTGTTTTACGAAGCTCACCCCCGATGAGCGAGCAACAGCTGTTGGGTTTGATCGGTGGCAATTCCCTGGCTTCTTTAGGCAGTAATGGGGGAGCCGCGTTGGCCACGATGCTGAGTCAGTCGCTGCTCTCACCGGTGCTGGGCACGTTGACCGATGCCATGGGGCAACGGCTTCAGGTGGCGATCTTCCCCACCTACGTCAACCCCGAGGTGAAATCAGAGAAGGAGCGCACCTCCGGCAACGTTTCGCCGACATTGACAGTGGTGACTGAGTTTGGTTTGGCGCTGACCGACAAACTCAACCTCTCCTTACTGATGGCACCGAACACAACCGATGTTGAAGTTCCTCCACAAGGAACGGTCTCCTATCGGCTGACACCGACCACGTCAGTTTCCGCGGCCATGGATGCCAATGGCACATGGCAGAGCCAGTTGCAGGTGTTTTTCCGGTTCTGAGCCATGCATACCGCGCAGTTGATTGGAGTGGATCTCGGGGGAACGGCGATCAAGCTGGCCCGGATTCGTGCTGATGGAACGGTGCTGGCTGAGGTGCAATGCCCCACACCGCAGCCCGCAGTACCTGGCGCCGTGACGATGGCCCTGTGTGAAGCCATTGAACAGATTGATCCTGAGCATGCGGCTGAGGCGGTCGGCATCGGCCTGCCCGGTCCCATGGATGCGGCGGCTCGGGTGGCCCGGGTTTGCATCAACCTGCCCGGCTGGGAGGACGTGCCGCTGGCGGATTGGCTGGAGTCCAGGCTCAGCCGCCGGGTCACCCTTGCCAATGACGGCAACTGTGCGGTGGTCGGTGAGGCCTGGCTCGGCGCCGCCCGTGGTGTTGATGATGTGGTGCTGCTGACCCTCGGAACCGGTGTAGGAGGGGGGGTGCTTCTAAGGGGTGAGCTGTTTACGGGCCACAACGGCGCTGCAGCGGAACCCGGTCTGATCGGGGTTCAGCCCGATGGTCCGGCCTGCAACAGCGGTAACCGTGGCTCCCTGGAGCAGTTCGCCAGCATCACCGGCCTGCGGCGCTTGAGTGATCGCGATCCCCGCGAGCTCAGTGCAGAGGCCGATGCTGGTGATCCGGAGGCCGTGGAGGTTTGGAGCCGTTATGGCGAGCGCTTGGGCTGTGGCGTTGCTTCGCTGGTGTACGTGTTCACGCCGCAGTTGGTGTTGCTGGGTGGCGGCTTGGCCGGTGCTGCCCGCCACTTTCTGCCAGCGGTGCGCCGCGAGGTGGAGTCGCGGGTTCAGGCCGTCTCAAGGGAGGGGTTGCGGATCGAAGCCGCTTGCCTGGGGAACGGCGCTGGATGCCTGGGGGCTGCGCGGCTCGCTCTGCAGCGGCTGAACGGGATGATGGCTCCAGATTGATTGCCTTGATGTCCAGCGTTCCAGAGCCTTCTGCTGCGTTGCTGCAGCGTGCCGTGGCTGTCCGCCGTGCTGCTCTTGATCTGGGGCAGACCGATGACGGCCAGAGAGCTCAGGCGCTTCAGGCGATGGCGGACGCGCTGACCGACCGTGCGGAAAGCATCCTCGCGGCCAACCGTGAAGACCTCCAACGCTCTGCAGCCGAGGGGTTGGCGCCGGCTTTGATGGCGCGGCTGAAGCTGGATGACAGCAAGTTGGCGGCGGCCATTGATGGCGTCCGAAAGGTGGCCAGCCTCAGTGACCCGCTGGGTTGTCGTCAGTTGCATCGTGAACTGGATCAGGGCCTGGTGCTGGAACGGGTCTCCGTTCCGCTCGGGGTGGTGGGTGTGATCTTTGAAGCCAGGCCGGATGCGGTGATGCAGATCGCCTCGCTGGCGATCCGTTCTGGCAACGGTGCTCTGTTGAAAGGGGGCAGTGAGGCTCGCTGCACCAATGAGGCTGTGATGGAGGCCCTGCAGGCAGGCCTGGCGGCCAGTCCGGTGTCTGCCGATGCCCTGGCTCTGCTCACCACTCGTCAAGAAAGCCTGGCCTTGTTGCGTCTCGATGGCCTCGTGGACCTGATCATTCCCAGGGGAAGCAACGAGCTGGTGCGCTTCATCCAGGACAACACCCGCATTCCGGTGCTGGGCCATGCCGATGGGGTGTGCCACCTCTACGTTGATGCGGCGGCCGATGTCGACAAAGCCGTTCGGGTGGCGGTGGACAGCAAGAGCCAGTACCCCGCCGCCTGCAACGCCATTGAGACCTTGTTGGTGCACCGCTCGATTGCGCAGCCTTTTCTCGCCGCTGCGCTGCCGGCCTTCGCTGCTGCCGGGGTGCAGCTGCGGGGCGATGCCGAGAGCGTGGCCCTTGGTGTGGCGGAAGCGGCCACGGAGGAGGACTGGAGCACGGAGTATCTGGATCTGATCCTGGCGGTGAAGCTGGTGGACGATCTCGAGGCAGCCACCGATCACATCCGCTCCTATGGCTCGCGTCACACCGAAGTGATCCTGACGGAGGATGCCCAGGCGGCTGATCGTTTCCTTGCGGCGGTGGATAGCGCAGGTGTTTATCACAACTGCTCCAGCCGCTTCGCTGATGGCTTCCGTTACGGATTCGGTGCTGAGGTTGGCATCAGCACCCAGACCCTGCCGCCCCGCGGACCCGTTGGTCTGGAAGGGTTGGTGACCTACCGCTATCGGTTGCGCGGCGAGGGCCACATCGCTGCCGACTACGCCAACGGCAGCCGCTTCTTCACCCACATCGATCGGCCGCTCTGATGGATTGCATCGGTGTGAGGGACCTGCGGTTGTGGGCCCACGTCGGGGTGTTGGAACACGAACGTCGGGATGGCCAATGGTTCAGCCTTGATTTCAGTGTTCAACTCGATCTGAAGGCTGCTGCCGTGGCCGACGACCTGAGCCGGAGCCTGGACTACGGCGTGGCCATTCAGGCCCTGCAAGGCTTGTCCCGGCAGGTTCGTTGCCTCACGATCGAGCACTTCAGCGAGCAGATGCTGGATCGACTGGAAACGTTGTACGGGCCCATCCCGGTTTGGCTGCGGTTAACCAAATGTGCTGCACCGGTTCCAGGATTTAACGGCCGCGTGTTCGTGGAACGCTCCCGCCATGGCGGGAGATCAGCCCTGTGAGCATCCCGTTAGTGCTGGTCCATGGTCTCTGGGACACGCCCCGCCTGTTTCATCGATTGATTCAGGGGTTGGACCAGCCCGATCGCCCGCTGCTGGCGCCGCATCTGCCCCATGGTCTGGGTTGGATTCCCCTGCGGCAGCTGGCCTCTCGCCTGGATCAGCACATCCAGCAGCGCTTTGGTGCTGACACCAGGGTCGATCTTCTGGGGTTTTCGATGGGGGGCGTGATCGGCAGGATCTGGCTGCAGGAACTGGGGGGGGTGCAGCGCACCCGGCGCTTCCTCAGTGTGGGCAGCCCGCAGCAGGGCACCCTGGCTGCTCAGATGATTCCCCGCCCGCTCCTCGCCGGTGCGGCAGACATGAAAGTGGGAAGTCGCCTGCTGCGCGAGCTGAATCGCCAACCCGATGCCCTGGCTGGGGTCGAGTGCTCCAGTTTCTTTTGCCGCTGGGATCTGATGGTTTGCCCCGGCTGGAGGGCTGTTCTGCCCATGGGCCGGTGTGAGGAAATACCGGTCTGGACCCATCAGCAACTGATCAGCCACCCCGCCGCAATTCGACGGCTCTGCAGCAGCTTGCGCGCCTGAATTCAGGCCGCGGCCACCAAGCCGGAATGGCGAATCAGGGCTTCGGTGCTGGCAGGACGGCCTCGGAAGGCTTCAAACACCTCTGCTGGAGATCGGCTGCCACCGAGGCTGAGCACGGTGTCGCGGAAGCGGGCTCCCGTTGCACGCACCTGATCCTCCTGATCCAGACCCACCTCCTCAAAAGCGGAGAAGGCATCTGCGCTGAGCACCTCAGCCCACTTGTAGGAGTAGTACCCGGCGGAGTAGCCCCCCGCGAAGATGTGGCCGAAGGCACAGAGGAACTGATCCTCCGGGATGGGATCCATCACCGTGGTGGTGGCCGCGATCTCACGGCGCAGTCCGTCTGGGCTGACGCCAAGTTCCGGGGTCCACTGGCTGTGGAGACGAAGGTCACTCAAGGCAAAGTGAACCTGCCGCAGGGTGGCGAGGCCTGCATTGAAGGTGCGGCTGCTGCGCAGCTTGTTGAATTCCGACTCAGGCAGGGGTTCACCGGTTTGCCAGTGGCGCGCCATGCCCATCAAGGTGGCGTGATCAAGGCACCAGTTCTCCATGAACTGGCTGGGGAGTTCCACGGCATCCCATTCCACGTTGCTGATGCCGGCGGCTTCCGGTTCCTCAACGGTGGTGAGCATGTGCTGGAGCCCATGGCCGAATTCATGAAAGAGGGTCTCCACTTCCTCAAAGCTCATCAGGCTGGGCGTGTCGCCCACAGGTGGGGTCTGGTTGCAGACCAGGTAGGCCACCGGCAGCACCACAGAGCCATCGGGTTTCTTGCTCAGGCCCAGGCATTCATCCATCCAGGCTCCGCCGCGTTTGCTGGCGGGCCTGCTGTAAGGGTCGAGGTAGAAGCCGGCAATCGGTGTGCCATCGGAGCGCTTCACCCGGAAGAAGCGCACGTCGTCGTTCCAGGTCGGTGCCTCGCCGTCGGCGGCAACGATCTCGACGTCGAACAGACGCGTACAAAGGCTGAACAGGCCTTCGAGCACCTGCGGCAGCGGGAACCAGGGACGCAGCGCCTCTTGGTCCAGATCGAACCGGGATTGGCGCAACTTCTCCGACCAGTAGGCGATGTCCCAAGGGGCCAGCTCATCAGCTTCGGGGGCCTTGTGCTCCCTGGCGATGGCTTGGAGATCCTGCAGCTCTTGCTCAGCTGCTGGGTATGCCGCAGCGCGCAGTTCTTCCAGCAGTGCTTCCACCGCCGGAACATCGTCAGCCATCTTGGCGCTGAGGCTGAGGTCAGCCCAATGGGCATAGCCCAGGCGGGACGCTTGCTCGCGCCTCAGGGTCAGGATCTCCTCGATCAGTGCCCGGTTGTCGACTTCGCCTTCACTGGCCCGCCCCACATGGGCCCGATAGGCCTTCTCCCGCAGGGATCGGTTGTTGGCGTGGGTGAGGAAGGGCAGATAGCGGGGCATGTCCAGTCCCAGCAGCCACGGGCCGGACTCCGCAGACGCATCAGCATCCCCTGCTTCACGCGCTGCGGCGGCCAGTGCCTCTAAGGCCCGTTGCGGCAGGCCTTCCACCTCATGGGGCTGGCTGACTTTCAGGGTCCACTGCTGCGTTGCATCGAGCACGTGGTTGCCGAACTGGGTGGAGAGAGCAGCCAGGCGTTCACTGGTGCTGTTGAAGGCTGCCTTCTCATCGCCACTGAGGCCAACACCGCGCTGCTGCATCGAGAGCAGCTCGGATTTCAGGATCCGCTCCTGGGTTGGGTTGAGCGGTTCGGAGGGATCGCTTTGGAGGGCCATCAAGGCCCGATGAAGAATCTGGCTTTGGCCAAGCCGGTTGCTGAGGCGCACAACATCCGGTTGCTGGGCGGCATGGGCATCGCGCAGCTCAGGGGAATTGCAGACGCCATTGAGGTGTGACACCACACCCCAGCTCCAACGCAGCCGTTCGCCGATGGCCTGCAGCGGTTGCATCACCCGATCCCAGGACAGCTTCGAGGGGCCGACGAGGGCTGTCTCAAGAGTCTGCTCGAGCGCAGTGAAGTCCTGATCCAGCTGTGCGAGCAAAACCGGGATGTCTGTGCTGACGAGCTCAGGGGAAATGGCCCGGAACTCGGGAAGCCCTTGGCCGCGCAGGAGGGGGGAAACAGTCGACATCTCAGCTGGCAATGAACTGCAGGGCCAGAGCGTTGGTGGAAGCTTCGTAGAGGTCCATGGCAATGCGGGGCCAAATGCCGATCACCAGGGTTGGCACCAGCAGGCTCAGGCCAATCACCAGCTCCCTGGGGCGCATGTCAGCGACGCTGGCCAGGGCCGGAATCCTGGGGCCGAAGAACACCCGTCGGCACATGGAGAGCAGATAAATCGGTGTGAGCACCAGTCCGATGGCGGCCAGCAGAACGGTGATCGATCGGAACACGGACGTGAAGGCTTCCTGGCTGGTGATGCCAAGGAACACGGTGATTTCACTGATGAAGCCACTCATGCCCGGCAGCGCCAGCGACGCCAGGGAGCTGGCCAGGAAGAAGGCAAACGTGATGGGCAGTGCCTTGGCCAGTCCGCCCATGTTGGGGATCGAGAGGGTCTTGGTTCGCTCGTAGAACACGCCCGTCACGAAGAACATCGCGGCTGCGATCAGGCCATGGCTCACCATCTGGAGCATGGCTCCGCTGATTCCCAGGGCATCAACGGCACCGATCCCCACCAGCACAAAGCCCATGTGGCTCACGGAACTGCAGGCAATCCTGCGTTTCACGTTGTCCTGGGCGAAGGCGTTGAGCGCGCCGTAAACGATGTTCACGATCCCAAGGATCACCAGGGCTGGCGCCAGGGTGGCGTGCGCTTCGGGAAGCATCTGCACGTTGAAGCGCAGCAGGGCGTAGCCGCCCATCTTGAGGAGCACCCCGGCAAGCAGCATCGACACCGGAGCGTTGGCCTCACCGTGGGCATCGGGCAGCCAGGTGTGGAGCGGGAACATCGGCAGTTTCACACCGAAGCCAATCAAGAAACCCACATAACACAACAGGCCGAAGCTGCCGCCGGGGGAACGGGCCGCCAGTTCCGTGATGTTGAAGGTGAACGTGTCACCGGAGAGGGCCAGAGCCAGGCCGCTGATCAGGATCAGCAGAGAGGCCAGGGCCGTGTAGAGGATGAATTTGGTGGCGGCGTACTGGCGGTTCTGCCCGCCCCAGATGGCAATCAGCAGGTAGACGGGAACCAGTTCCAGCTCCCAGGCCAGGAAGAAGAGCAGGAAGTCCTGCGACAGAAACACCAGGCCCTGGGCCGAGGCCTGAACAAGCATCAGGGCGAAGTACAGCCGTGATTTGCGCTGAACCGACCAGCTGGCCGCCACAGACAGGAACGTGACCAGGCCGCTGAGCACCACAAGAGGTGCTGATAGACCATCCACACCAAGGGACCATTCGAGGCCGAGTGCTGGGAGCCAGCTCACCCGCTCCACAAGCTGAAGCCCTTCAGTGCTGGGGTCGAAGCGGGTGGCAAACACCCCCATCATCAACAGAAGATCGACCAGAAGGACGACCAGGGTGATGATCTTGGGCGCGGGGGATGGCTTCTCTTCGCTGCTCGGAACCAGTGGCAGCACCAGAGCTGCTGCCGCCGGCAACAGCACAATCAGCGACAACCAAGGGAAGGGACTGCCCGAGACAGCAAGCTCTGCTAACCCAGCATCCATTCCGTGTCCGCAATCTTTAACAAAGCTAACAGGGCTGAATGCCCTGTTTAGGTGGATCTACTCATCGTCGGCCGGTTGCCAGTGGCTGCCTGAGGTCTGCAAATTCAGCACCGGCGCGCGGCTGGCGACCCCGGCAGCTTCCCAGGCTTTGACCATGGCTCGGCTGACGGCTGGGCCTTTGTCTTCCTCGCACAGAGCCAGAACGCTGGGTCCGGCTCCGCTGATGGCGCAACCCCAGGCTCCCGCGTCCATGGCGGCCTGTTTGACCTGGTCGCCGCCTTTGATCAGGCGCCAGCGGTACGGCTCGTGCAAGCGATCGTGCATGCCGTCGGAGATCAGATCACCATTGCCGGTGCGCAGCCCTTGCAGCAGCAGTGTCAGAGCACCCAGATTGACCACAGCGTCGCCAACGGGGATGGCCTTGGGCATGGCCCGGCGGGCTTCGCTTGTGCTCAGGCGAATCGATGGAATCGCCACGACGGCCTTCACGCTCGGCGTCCATTCGCAACGCACCACGCGCCAGCGCTGAGAGGCGGCCTTGGCGGTCATGCAGAGGCCCCCCAGAAGGGAGGGCACAACGTTGTCAGGGTGACCTTCGATATCGATGGCCAGCTCCAGCAGCTTCTCCTTGGAGAGAGGCTCACCGACGAGGGCATTGGCTCCCATCAATCCCGCCACGATCGCCGTGGCACTGCTGCCCAGCCCCCGTGCCGGCGGCACGGCAAGACGCACCCGTGCCTCAAGGGCGACGGGTTCCAGCCCAGCCGCTTTCCACACCCGTTGGGCCGCTCGGTAAACGAGGTTCTCCGGCCCACCCCGGAGGTGACTGCCCTCCGTTCCCTCAATAATCAGCTCAAATCGTTCACCGCCCCCTTCGATTCGCCGCATCGCGAAGCGGTTGTTCAGATCAAGGGCTGCACCGAGGCAGTCAAATCCAGGGCCGAGATTGGCGGTGGTTGCCGGGACGTCCACGACCACTTTCTGACCGATGCGCGGCTGCGCCATCGCTGATCCTCTGCTCAGGCCAGTGTCCCACCTGACTCCGCCAGCATCCGGGCGCGACAGGCTGCACTGAACAGTCCGGCATCGGGATCGATCACCGCTGTGACCTGCATCCCTTCGATCAGTTCGCGGAAGCGTCCCTTGTCGCGCATCGCATTGAGAAAGCTGGCGGATTGCAGTCCTTTCAATTGTTTTGATGCGGTGCCCCCACCAACCCAGAGGCCTCCTGTGCAGAGTTCCTGAAGGGCAAGATCGCCTGCCGCTGAGCCATAGGCCTCCAGCCAAAGCTGTAGGGCGCGTTGCATCAAGGGATCACCCCCTTCAGCGGCAACGCTCACCTGAGCGGGAAGATCGTTGGAGCTGTTGCGCCGCCAAGCCTCAGCCACACTGCGCAGGGGGTGCATAGCGGCATCGGGTTTCTGAAGCAGCCAGTGGGCCACATGCCCCAGGCCTGTGCCACTCACGATGCGTTCGATCGACAGGCGGCTGACGCCGAGGTCTTGTTTGAGCCAGCAGGCCAGCTCCCATTCCGCTTCGTTGCGCGGAGCAAATTCGCGGTGCCCTCCTTCGCTCGCCAGGGCCACCAGTCCCTGGTCGCTCTGCAGGCCTCGCGCCATGCCGAGACCGGTGCCTGCCCCAAGAATGGCCAGGGGGCCCTTGTCTTGGTAGCCCTTCTGAAGGATCACCTGCTGATGGCTGTCGAAATGGGGCAGCCCGTAAATCAGCACGCCGAAATCATTCACCAGCTCGAGCTGTTCCATGCCAGCAGCCCGCGCCAGGTCGGCCTCCCGCAACCGCCAGGGCAGGTTGGTGATCCTGGCCTCCCTGTGTCGCACCGGACCGGCAACGGCGATGCAGGCATGCGCTGGAGCCGGGAGATCGGCGGGGCGATTGTTAAGGAAGGCCTCGAGCATCGGCTCAAGGGATGGCCATTCTCCCGAGCGGAAGCGTTCCTGATACAGCAGGCGCAGCTGGCCCGCCTCACTCCCGTAGAGAGCAAGCAGAGTCTTGGTGCCTCCCATGTCCCCCGCCAGGAGTGTGCTGGTGGCCATCCAGGGCTGCGGCAACTCCTACCAGCGTGGTTGGCTCAGAAGAAGAAGTCCAGTGGAAGCGGTCCCCAGGTGGTGCTTGGCGTTGTGTCGTCGTCACCGTGGCCACTGATCAGAATTCCTTCGCCAAGGCCGTGCTCGATCCGAATGCGGATCATGCCCCCCTTCTGATTGGCTTTCAGGAAAACAGGGCCCTGCTCCTCGGGGCTGTCGACGAGCTCCAGCGGCTCCCACTGTTGGCTTTGCTCGAGGCTGCGCAGCGCTGTGAGGGCCTGCTCCCTGGACGGGGCCATGACGCCGATGGTGAACCAGCTGGCCTGGGCCATCGCCTGATCGAGTTCCCCTCGCAGCTCGTTTCTGATAGAGGGAGCCAACTCCGGCGCTCCCCGCAGCCGCGCGAGATCGGCCAGGTGCTGCACAGGGGTATCCGTCATCGGTTCAGCTCCAGGCCCGCGGCGCGCTCGCTGTTGGCCATCTGGGCGGCACTGAGAAGATCGGCTACCGCTGTGACCCCGAGGTCACCGTCCCGTCGGCTGCGAAGGCTCACGGCGTTCTGCTCTGCTTCCTTGGCACCGATCACTGCCAGCACGGGGATCTTCATCTGTTCGCTGGTGCGGATCAACTTGCCGAGCCGGTCACCGCTGCGGTCGATTGTGGCGCGAACGCCAGCTTTGGTGAGTTGGTCCAACACCTGTTCGGCGTAGGGCTGCACCTCGTCGGTGACCGGCAGCAGACGCACCTGCTCGGGGGCCAGCCAGAAGGGGTAATCGCCGGCGTAGTTCTCGGTCATGATCCCGAAGAACCGCTCCAGCGAACCGAAGATGGCGCGGTGGATCATGATCGGCCGCTGCTTGCTGCCGTCGGCGGCGATGTAGTCGAGCTCGAACCGTTCCGGCAAATTGAAATCCAGTTGGATCGTGGAGCACTGCCACATCCGGCCGATGGCGTCTTCGATCTTGAGGTCGATTTTCGGGCCGTAGAACGCACCGCCGCCCTCATCGATTTTGTAGGCCCAACCCTTGCGCTCCAGGGCTTCAATCAGTCCCTTGGTGGCCAGGTCCCAGACGGCGTCATCGCCGATGGACTTCTCGGGGCGGGTGGAGAGGTTGATCTCGTAATTGCTGAAATCGAACGCGGAGAGAATCCGTTCGGTGAGATCGAGGATCTTCAGGATCTCGTCGCTGATCTGCTCCGGCAGGCAGAACACGTGGGCATCGTCCTGGGTGAAGCCCCGCACCCGCATCAGACCGTGCATCACACCGGGCCGCTCGTAGCGATACACCGTTCCAAGCTCCGCCCAGCGGATCGGCAGTTCCCGGTAGCTGCGCAGTTTGCTGGCGTAGGTGAGCACGTGGAACGGGCAGTTCATCGGCTTGAGCTGATACTCCCGTTCGTCCACCTCCATCGGGCCGAACATGCTCTCGGCGTAGAAGTCGAGGTGGCCTGAGGTCTTCCAGAGGCTGATGTCCGCCACGTGGGGGGTGTAAAGGAGCTCGTATCCGCCCTCGAAGTGGGCCTGGCGCCAGAACTCCTCGATCAACAGGCGCATGCGGGCACCGCGGGGGTGCCAGAACACCAGACCAGCTCCGGCCTCATCCTCGATCGAGAAGAGGTCGAGGTCTTTGCCGATGCGGCGATGGTCGCGGCGAAGCGCTTCTTCCTTGCGACGTTTGTGTTCCGCCAGCTGTTCCGGGGTTTCCCAGGCCGTGCCGTAGATGCGTTGCAGCTGCGCTTTGGTTTCATCGCCTCGCCAGTAAGCGCCTGCCACGCTTTCCAGCTCGAAGGCCTTGGCATTGAGTTGGCCGGTGTGATCCACGTGGGGGCCAGCACAGAGGTCCCACCAGTCCTCACCAAGGGTGTAGAGGGTGATCGGCTCCTGCAGACCCTCAAGAATCTCGAGCTTGTAGGGCTCGTTCTGGGCTTTGATTTTTTCCTCGGCCTCGTTGCGGCTCACCTCAACGCGTTCGAGAGGCAGCTTCTTGTTGATGATCTTGATCATCCCCTTCTTGATGGCTTTCAGGTCGGCCTCGGTGAAGGGATCGGGATTGTCGAAGTCGTAATAGAAACCTGTTTCGGTCCAGGGGCCGATGGTGACGCGTGCCTTGGGAAACAACTGCTGCACAGCCATGGCCATCACATGGCTCATGGAGTGCCGAATCTTCAGCAGTTGATCGCTTTCGCTGGTCTTGGGCAGAACCACCGGTGCTGAAGGGGCTGGGGTGGTTGCTGCAGCGCTGCTCACCGGTTCAGGTTCAGGGCCCGCCATCCTATGGGCGAGACCCGAGGGCATCAGGTGGGTGAGTCAATCAATCAGGAAGCTGGCGCACTGTTGGATGAGTTGCTGGCATCCCTGCTCGATGACTTCGAGCACTGGTTTCAGCGCGGTGAGGAGCTTCTGCAGGCCTGTCCGGAGGAGGTGATGCCGTTGCAGGAGCGCCAATGCATGCAGGAGCGGCTGCAGGACGGCAAGAAGGCCATTGCTGCAACACGCTCCCTTGTGGCTGCATCAACGCAGCCCATGGCGGTCTCGATGGAGGTGATGAACCCGTGGCATGGCTTGGTCACGGAGGTGTGGGCCCTGGCCGCGAGGTTGGGGTCGAACCGTTCGCCTCAGGCCCCGAGCTGATTGCGCAGCTGGCGCAGGTTGCTGCTGTAGAAGCTCGCCAGGTCCTGGGGGCTCTTCACCGGTTGACCGTAGGCGGAGCGGCCGGTCCAGGTGGGGAAAGATGCCCATTCGGGAGCCAGCTTCGCCATGGCGTTTCTGGTCAGCCCTTTGCGGTCAATTTCCCTGAGAGCACCGCGACGCTCAACAAGATGCAGAGCGGCTTGGTCCTGGTGCCTGGGCTCAAAGCTGGCCAGCTTGAGCTCCTTCGCCACGCCCTTCCAGGTCTTGGGCAGAAATTGATAGGCCCCCGCTGCGGCGCTGGTGTAGCGCTTCACGATCACCCGCTCGGGATGACGTGAGAGGTCCTGAAACTGCCCGCCGCCATACATGATCCGGTATCCCTTGTCTTCGCCGTTTTTCCAGGTGCCCTCGGCATAGCGAATGGTGTTAAGCAGGGCGCGTCGCTCAGGTGTCAGCTCGTAACGACCACCCTCTTTGCCGGAGGACAGGGTGGCGCGGCTGCTGGTGTTGCGGCTGCTGGTGGCGCTTTGCTCAACCTGTTCTGCGGGCGCCTCTGCGTCCTGGAGCGGCTGTTTGGCTCCTGCGGACAGCACCAATCCTGCGGTCAGGGCTGCACCGACGACAGGCCGGCTCCAACGTGTGGCTGGGCTGAACGCAGAAAGGCGATGCACGCAGAACAATTAGGTGGACGATAAGAGTGCTGGCCCACGAGGCCTGGACGCGAGATCGGCGCCTGAGGGGTTGACGCGTTGTCTGTGCTGTGTATACGCAAGTGAGAGAAGGCTGAGAGTCTTGCGAGACTCGCCTCTGCGGCTGACGTTGTCTCCCTCAAGCCTCAGGGGCCATGGCTCGAGCCCATGGCCGTCGCATTGATCAGAGCAGCTAATGCTTCTCTTTGTTGCTGATCAGGCTGGCCGGGCGAAACCCAAGGCATCCCGAACGCGTTCAAGGGTGGCGTTGGCCACGGTTTCGGCCTTCTCACGGCCTGTTCTCAGCACCTGATCGAGCTCTGTGGGGTCCTGCATCAGCTCCCGATAGCGGGACTGGATGGGTTCCAGCGCGCTCACGGTGGCTTCGGCCAGCAGCGGCTTGAACTGTCCCCAACCCATCTCGGCGCATTCAGTGGCGGCCTGCTCCCGCCCCTTGCCGCTGAGGATTGCGTAGAGCCCAAGCAGGTTGTCGGTTTCCGGTCGATCGGGGTTGCCGAATTCGAGGCCACGCTCTGGATCGGTCTTGGCGCGTTTGATCTTTTTGGTGATCAGCTCCGGAGGGTCCAGAAGCGTGATGCGACTCCCCTCGTTGGGATCGCTCTTGCTCATCTTGCTGCGACCATCCGTCAGGCTCATCACCCGTGCCCCCTCCTTGAGGATGAGCGGTTTGGGCACTTTGAGCACCGGCGTGTCCTTGCCGCCGAAGCGGGCATTGATGCGCTGCTGGGCGATGTCGCGCGCCAGCTCCAGGTGCTGCTTCTGGTCCTCGCCGACGGGCACCAGGTCAGCGTCGTAGAGAAGGATGTCGGCGGCCATCAACACCGGATAGTCCAGCAGGCCCACGGAGACGTTGTCCCCCTGCTTCACCGCTTTCTCCTTGAACTGAATCATCCGCTCCAGCCAGTTGAGCGGCGTGACGCAATTCAGCAACCAGCACAGTTCGCTGTGGGCTGCCACCTGGCTCTGCACAAACACCGAACAGCGTTTGGGGTCCATGCCACAGGCCAGGTATAGCGCTGCTGTGGAACGGGTGTCCTCAGCCAGGCGGCTGGGGTCATGGGGAACAGTGATGGCATGGAGATCCACAACACATACAAAGGTGTCGTGGGTCTCCTGCAGATCAACCCAATTGCGGATGGCACCCAGCCAATTGCCGAGGTGCAGTGCTCCGGTCGGTTGCACCCCGGAAAGAACCCTTGGCCGGCTCATCAATCAGCCCTCTGCTGCGGTGTTGGTGTCGTCGCTGGAGGTTGCTTCTGATTCCACCACCGGCTCCACCACTGATCCAACCTCCGGCTCGGCAACCGGTTCAGCTGCAGCCTCCGGCTGGGGTTTGGCCGGTCGGGCAAAGGGATTCGGACGGGACCCACGGCCACCCCGCTCATCGTCAAAGCGGCGGCCACGACCGCCACCATCACGACCAGCACCATCACGCCGGCCGCCTCGTGCAGGCTGATTTTTCTGCTGTTCGATCAGAGCGTCGAGTTGGCCGTCCTCCAGCATTTGGCCAAGGCTGCGGACTGCGAAACCCAGCACAGCCACGGTTGAGCGGAGATTGAAGGCCTCCTGCAGGGCCCGGGCTGAGCGCATTTCGTTGTCACTCAGGCGAATCCGGAAGCCTCCGCCTTCACGGCCGCCACCACGGTTGCCACGACTGCGCTGACCATCTCGGCCGCCGTCTCCCTGTCCCGCCTGTTGTTGGGGATTGCTGTAGGAATCACTCATGGCCCATGGCCTGGAATCAGGCGCAAGTGTGACGCATCACCGGGGTGTTTTCGGTGATCCAGAGCAGCTGGTGGCATTCAACGCTGTTCTTCCGAGCCAGCACCAGCATCGGAACCACCGTGATCCCCCGTTCAATCCGTTCGCGATAGCTGCTCACCAGTTGTCGGTACCGCTCGGCTGTCCAACCGTGGATGGCCGTGTCACGACTGTTCCAGTAGTCCTGCAGCGCTCTTTGGCAGTCCTCGATGCCGAACTCCCGCCAGGAGCTCTGTTGGGCCAACAGTGGATCCATCCCCTGCTGCAGCAATCGCCGGTAATGCACCAGTTCCGGGGCTTCATCACGCCCATCCGGAGGGAGCCAACGATGAAGCTCGGTCAGGGGAGTTCGAGACAGCCGCAGCCAGCAGCGCTCCCGCAGCAACACCGGCAGTTGCCACGACCAGCTCTCGGCACGACGGACTTCATCGAGCACCTCAATCAGCCCCAGCTGCTGACGCTCGGTCAGTCCAGCGAGCGCCTGGGTTGTGGTGTCGACCTCAGCCATGGGCGCCGGTGTAGGTGATCCCGTCCTCCACGTAATCCTTGGGTTCCAGATGGATGGTGCACCGCACCGGCCCGAAACTTTCGTCCAAGCGCTCTTCCACCTCTTCGGTGATCCGGTGCGCCTTGGTGAGGTCGTCTGCTTCGACAACCATATGCATTTCGATGAACACCTGCTGGCCCAGAACGCCCCGGCTGGCGATGTCGTGGCAGTTCAAGACGCCGGCGGTGGCCATCGCTTCGGCATAGATGGCTTCAGGTGCAACCGCCATGTGGTCCACCAGCCAGGGCAAGGTTCCGCGCAGCACCTGCCAGCACACACGGATCAGTAGGAGTGCCATGGGGATGGCCAGCGCAACGTCGAGCCAGCTCAACTGCAGCCACACCGCCCCCGCCATGCCCACCAGCACCACCACGGTGGTCCAAACGTCGCTCGCCGCATGTTGAGCATCCGCTTTGAGCAGGTTGCTGTTCAGCCGCCGACCTTCCTGCAGCTCGTATCCCGCCAGCAGGAGGTTGAACCCCAGCACCAGCGTGAGCAGCACCAGCTCCTGGCTGGTCACCCGGATGGGCGGCAGGCCCTCGAGCAGTCTTTCCCCCGAACGCAGCAGGATCTCAAGGGCTGTGAACAGTATGAAGCCAGCGATGCCCAGGGCTCCCACCGCTTCGTATTTGCGGTGGCCGTAGGGGTGATCCCTGTCGGGGCGCGGATCGGACAGTTTGTTGGTGACCAGTCCCGTGAGGCTGGACAACGCATCGGTGGCGCTGTGCATGCCATCGGCGATCACCGCCAGGGAACCACTCATGGCTCCCACCAGAAGCTTCAGCAGCGACATGCTGATGTTCAGGCCCAGGGCCACCATCAGAACCCTGCGCACCCCCTGGCGGTTGTCGACCATCGCATTGGGATGACTTTGTGTCACGGCTGACTCCGGCCTGTTCCCAACTTATGGAGAACTCGTGTTTCTGGCCTGAAGTTCTGGTTTCAGGTGGTGGGTTGAGCTAAGAAGGGCCACTGCTACAGCAGACGTTCTGTTGAAACTCCCGGCTTCATGGCCAGAACTGGTGATGCCACCGTCGTCGCTGCTGCGGCCGTTGGCTCTGGCTGGAGCTGGTCTGCTTGCTGGACAGTGGCTGATCAGTGATGTAATGCATGTTCCCGGCGGGGGGCTGGGGCTGCTGGCCGCCGGTGGCGTTGTGATCTGGCTTGGCCGCAAGCCAAGTCAGCCGCGGTTTGCGGCGCCGGTCTCTCTGGATGGATGGATCGCTCGGTGCCAGGAGGTGCTCGATCAATTCGCACGTTTTGAGCAGCAACCCTCTGCCGATCTGGCCCGTCGCACTGAACTGAAACGGGTGCTGGACCGCTGCGGTCCGGTGCGCATGGCGATGGTCGCCTTGGGGGGCTCTCAGGGGCCGAATGAGGCAGACCTCAGCAGCTCTCTTGCTGGCCCGGCGCCGATGACGCTGTCGCTCTGCCATCCCCTTACCACCGACGACGGCAGCCGTTCCTGGCCCGGCGTCCTGCTGGATCAGGATTTGATCCTGTTCAGCCTGCAGGCGCCACTCCTGGCCTCGGATCTGCTCTGGCTGCAGCAGGTGCCGGATGATCAGCCGGCCTGGCTGCTTGTGTCGACCGATGCGAAGGACGCATCCACCGATGCCGTCGCGGCTGTTCGGGACGACCTTCCCGAGCGCTGGCATGAGCGGATCCTGGTTCAGGAGTCTTCGATGCAGCTGCGCACTGCGCTGGCACCGTTGCGCCGTTCGCTGAAACAGGCTGCGGTGGAGACGCGTCCGCGACTCCTGGCGGACTTGCATCGCCGTTGGCAGCGTGACCTCGAATCGCTTCGGCGCAAACGCTTTCTGCAGATTCAGCAGCGCACCCAGTGGGTCGTGGCCGGGTCGGTGATGGCCTCCCCCATCGCCAGCCTTGATCTTCTGGCCGTGGCGGTGGCGAACGGTTTGATGATCAAGGAGATGGGAGAGATCTGGGGAACATCGCTGCAGCCGGATGTGCTGAGGGAAGCGGCGGCGCAGCTGGCTCGGGTAGCCCTCGCTCAGGGCGTGGTGGAGTGGACCGGACAGACCTTGCTGGGGCTGGCCAAGCTGGATGGGGGGAGCTGGCTGATCGCCGGTTCGATGCAGGCCCTCAGTGCGGCTTACCTCACCCGTGTGGTGGGACGCTCCATGGCGGATTGGCTGGCGATCAATGCCGGCGTTGACGAGCTTGATCTTGTGGCGTTGAAGCAGCAGGCACCGTTGTTGGTGGCTCGGGCTGCAGAGGAGGAACGGGTGAACTGGAATGGCTTCGTTCAGCAATCCCGCGAGTGGCTGCTTCATGCAACTTCATGAACGCTTAATAAAGCGCTTAATGAAGTTTTTTTGAGACCTGATTCTGATTGTTGAGTTGTCATGTAACGGAACGTTCCGTCCATACACTTGATCCACCTGTCCCTTTTTTGAGGGAGAGGTTCATCCGTCTTCTTTTCTTCCATGTCCACCGCAATTCGCAGCGGACGCCAGAGCAATTGGGAAGCCTTTTGTCAGTGGGTGACCGACACCAACAACCGCATCTATGTGGGTTGGTTCGGCGTGCTGATGATTCCCTGCCTCCTGGCGGCCACCATCTGCTTCACCATTGCCTTTATCGCCGCTCCCCCGGTTGATATCGATGGCATCCGCGAGCCCGTCGCTGGCTCCCTGATCTACGGCAACAACATCATCTCCGGTGCTGTTATTCCGTCTTCAAACGCCATTGGCCTGCACTTCTACCCCATCTGGGAAGCTGCTTCCCTCGATGAGTGGCTGTACAACGG